>DASVAA010000114.1:0-31415 GCA_036376595.1 Ktedonobacterales bacterium
TCGAGCGCTGCATCAACCGCCTCAAGCAGTGGCGGGGCCTCGCCACCCGCTACGAGAAGCGCGCGGCCAATTATCGGGCGATGGTGGTCATCGCTTCCATCGTCCTCTGGCTCGGCTCATGATTCGTCAGACAGACCCTAATCGCCATTTCACTCTATTGCGCTTATTTTCGCCCAGTTCGCTCGCCAGGGTGGCGACTGATGTGGTACAAGAGGGGGTATGTAAGTCAATTGCCTTCGTGACGAGCGCAACACAAAACCCAGGCCGCATAGCGCCTGGGTTTGTGAGGGATGGAGCGGGAGACGGGATTCGAACCCGCGACCCATTGCTTGGGAAGCAATTGCGCTACCACTGCGCCACTCCCGCGTGGTGGTGTGCTCAGTATACCCAAGGGTGCCCCGCTCGTCAAGGGGGCGTGCTGCGTGTAGCACGCGAGGAGCGATGCGCCTCCGGGCCGATCTGCACCTAGCCGGCCAGCAGTATGGAGTTGTCAGTGCGGGCGGATCATTTTCCCACCCGTCGGCGTGTCATGAGATGGAAGACGCATGAAGACGCATTTACGAACGCAAGGCACCGCGGCATCGCGATCGTGCCCGGCACGCTCTCTGCTTTGTGAGCTAGCGATACCATCCCGGCCTGCACGACCTTTGAGGGGGTAGGTATCCCCACGGGGCGCGGCCGGGGTATCATGGTGCGTGCCGGTGGTGCCTGCCTATGAAGCGGGGTGTGACGCCGATCACCGCTGCGCGCGAGGCAACCTGCTATGATCAGGACGGGCTGACGGATGGGCATCTGGGCATACGCGGCGCGAGCACCAGGAGGAGAGACGGCGATGTCGAGGTTGGGGACATGCCAGATGGCGCATGGGAGGCGCGCGGCGCTCGCGCTGGGATGCCTGCTGGTGATCGGGTTGCTCGCCGGATGCAGCGGCAGCGGCAACCAGCTCACGCCAGGCCTCGCAGGCGCCACCCAAGACCACCCCGCCGCGCCGCCCAAGATCGCCGCGACGGGTCCCGGCGGTGCGTTCGCCTTCGTCTACGACAACCAGATCTGGCTGCGCGACGCCCAGGGCGGCGCCAAGCAGCTCACCCACCTCGTGCTCTCCAACGGCGCAACCCTGGTCTGGGGCCCGCTGGTCTGGTCGCCGGACGGCAAGTACATCGCCTTCGCCCTGGTGCAGAACCTCACTCCCGCCTCGCCCACGCGCTCAACGGGGCCGCTCTACTACGTGGACGTGAGCAGCGGCAACGCCTACACGACGCCCGGCACCGGCAGCGTATACGGCCACACTTACGTCTGGTTCGCCACCGACCGCGCGCTGATCTATAGCAGCACCAGCGACCTCATGCTCTACGACCTGGGCGACGCCGACCCGCGCGTGTGGAGTCTGCGCACCGCGGTGGCGAACTCCAATAGCGACGGCGCGACCTTTAGCAGCGGCGGCAACAGCTACGGCGATATCGCCCTCAGTGGCGACGGCAACACGCTCTACTATACCGTGCTCAACGTCACCAACCTTGGTGGCACGGGCATCATCGGCAGCGCCGAGGTGCGCTCAATCTCGCTCTACCAGCTCAATAGCGATCTGTCGTCTACGCCGCCTGATGTCCCCTCGCTCCCGACCACCATCGCCCTGGACGTGCAACAGATGCAGAATAACCGCTCGTCGCAGCCGGTTGCGCCGCTCGGCAGCGTGTATAGTGACGCCGCCGGCGTGCCGACCGCCGGGGCGTGGCAGCTCTCCAGTGGCAACAATGGCGACAACTATGTTGCCGCGCAGCAGATTGACGGTGTGGACACCGGCAAGGGCATCGTCGCATCGCACTTCTGCCGCATCGAAGTCGGCTACACGTACTGCAACGGGCTATTCGCCAATGTCGGCAAGTTTCCGATCGCCACACACGCCGCGCTGGCGCTCTCGCCCAACGACCGCGTGGCCGTTACTACCGACGCGCTCTATACGCAGGGCGCCTACGGCGGCGCGGTTGCCAAGGTCACGGCGGCCAGCGGCTGGGGCGTGGCGCCCTCGTGGTCGGGCAACGGTAAGCACCTGCTGGCAACGCAGCTCGACAAGACGACCACCGACGCGGGCGGCGTGACGAAGCGCGTCACCGACGTGGTCGCCACCGACGGCGGCGCCAACGACCTCACCTTCATCGGCGGCGGCATGAACGCCGCGTGGCAGCCGTAGGCGGAGGGGGCTACGGAGCACGCAGCGGCTGAGGCAGGCGGCGCGGAGGCCACGAAGTCAGGGCAGGCGGACTTTGTGCCGGTAAGCCCGTAGGCAGGGAGCAGAGACACATGCGGGCGACCGATGACGACACTGAGGTGAAAGTGGCCGTGCTGCGCACACTGGCCGAGTGGGGCGCGCTGCCCGAAAGTGATCTCAGCCGCATGCTGCGGCCGCGCTTTGTGGTGACCGACGACTTCCGCGATCTAGCCGAAGAAGGCCTGATTGATATGGCCTTCTCTGGCGACGAGTACGTCATCATGCCCACGCTGCTCGGGCGCCTGTTCCTTGAGCAGCAGGGCGCCGGGATGGTCTGACTCAGCGTCCCCCGCCAGCCGCCGAGGGGACGGCCTTTGTCTTGGCCGGCTGATCGACCTCGACCTCAGCGGGCGGCAGCAGCTTGAACTCGGCGGCGTATCCCTTCAGCTCATCCTCCGAAATGCCGAGCTGATGCGCGGAGCTGGGCAGGTCGTGATCGTTGAGCCGCAACGCCGCCTCGACGGCCTCTTTCTTCACCTCATCGAGCATCTCGTGGAGAGCTGTCCGCCCACGCACCTTCTGCTCCACGTCCAGCACGTACCGGTTCAGCTCGTTGACGAACTGGATATGGTCCGAGGTAATCACCGTGCCGCGCGAGAGCACCACCGCGCGCAACAGGATGTTCTCCAGCTCGCGCACGTTGCCCGGCCACTCGTAATGCGCTAGCTTGTTCATCGCTTCCTCGGTGATGCGAGCAGGCGGCGAGGCGGGGGTATAGCGGTGCTTGTTGAGGAAGTGGTTCACCAGCGCGGTCAGATCCTCCATGCGCTCACTCAGCGGCGGCATGTGGATGGCGATCACGTTGAGGCGGTAGAACAGGTCCTCGCGGAAGCGCTTGGCTGGCACCTCTTCACGCAGGTTGCGGTTGGTCGCCGCGATCACACGCACGTCCACCTTGACCGGGATTGTGCCGCCCACGCGCTCGAACTCCTTCTCTTGTAGCACGCGCAGCAGCTTCTTCTGTGTGCCAAGCGTCATCTCGCCGATCTCGTCGAGGAAGATCGTGCCCTTGTGCGCCAGCTCGAAACGCCCCTTGTGCTGGGCGATGGCGCTGGTGAAGGCGCCCTTCTCGTGGCCGAAAAGCTCGCTTTCGAGCAGGGTCTCGGGCAGGGCAGCGCAGTTGACTTTGATCAACGGCCCCGCGCGGCGGTCGGAGGCGCCGTGGATCGCCTCGGCCATTAACTCCTTGCCGGTGCCGGTGTCGCCGGTGACCAGCACGGTCGCGCTGGTGCGCGCCACCTGGCCAATGGTCTTGAAGATCTTGAGCATCTCCGGCGTCGATCCGACGATACGCTCGGACGGCTCGACCTTTTCCTGGGGCATGAGCTTAGCGCCGGCGCCATGCTTGAGCTCTTCGTTGCGCAGCGCCTTGGCGAGCGCGACGAGGATATACTCCTCTTCAAGCGGCTTCTGGATGTAGTCTGCGGCACCAAGCTGAATCGCCTTGATGGTCAGCGTGCCGGCAGACATGCCCGTGATCATGATCACGGGCACATCCACGCCCTGCTCTTGGAGCCGCTGTAGAATCTCGATGCCCGAAATCTCCGGCATGTCAATGTCGAGCAGCGCGACCTGTGGACGCTCCTCCTCCGGGCCGGTGAGGATATCGAGCACTTCCGTGCCCGTCGCCGCCTCGACGACCTCATACTCGTAGGGCTGATCCTCAGGGTCGGCGAGGAACTCCGACACCACCTCACGGATCGCTATATCGTCGTCGCCGACGAGCACCAGCTTGCGCCGCTCGTCGTCCGTGTGCCGCGCGCCTGTGCGCCGTGCTCGCTCTGCCATGTTGCTCCATCCTCTCGCTAGCGCTGCGCCTCGCGGCATCGTGCAGCGCGAAGTGCACGATCATAGCGGAGCGACGGACCGGAGCTGCCCGGACACACGCCTGCCTGCTCGCCTGCCGTCACGCTCAGTATATGCATCTTTATCGCGCCACGCCAAGCCGGTGCTACGCCTGCTCGCCGGCTCCTTCGCTGGCGCTTGGGCCTACGCTCGCCGGCCGCTTGAAGACGTAGTAGGCCGCGTGCTGGCTAATCGGCTGCACTGCCGCCAGGTCCCACCCCTCCTTGCCGAGCTTGTCGAGGAAGTGCCTCACGAACGCCGTCTTGCGCTCCTGGCCGATCAGCGTCTCTTCGCCTTCGACCGAGATGCGGCCGCTATAGTCCACGTAGGCCACCCGGTATTCCCAATTCTGCATGTCGAAGACCTCCTGAGCTGGCGCGCAGGTGCGCTCACCACACGTCGTCACTGCCCGATATTGTACTGCGCCTCAGGACAGCCTGCGCGACGGATCGAGGACTGGGGCTGGGGCGCGCGCGACGGCACGTGACCAGTGCGCGACCTGCGCCAGCAGATCCGGCAGCTCGAACGGCTTGGCGATGAACGCCTGCACAGGCAGATGCGCGACGGCACGCGCGGTGGCGATGGCGCTGACGATCAGGATCGGCAAATCGGCAGCCAATCCGGGCACAGCGCCCGCCTGGCCCGCTTCCCGCACCCACGCGATCAGCGCCTCGCCGCGCATGCCTGGCATCACTAGATCGGTAAGCAGCAGGTCCGGCGGTTGACGCTCGATCGCGGCCAGCGCCTCGGCAGCGGTATCAAAGCCGGTGGCGTCGTAATCCTCACCCTCCAACGCCTCGACCAGCACGCTCTGAATATCAGCGTCATCTTCGACAACGTAGATGCGTTCGCCCATGCTTACTCATCCGTTCAGTTATCGCGGTGCGACTTGGGACGCTGCCGAAGGCGGCCGCGTACCGCCGCGGACACACGAAGTCCCGCTGCGAGGGAGGATGCGAGCAAGTAGCATGCCAAACAAGCTAACGTACTGCGCCGTCGGGACCGGGAGAATCAACGGGTTCAGCGGGATCGGACGGGGCAGAGCCTGGAGGTGCGTGGCGCGGCACGCTGAGGGTGAAGGTGGCGCCGCGCGCGCGCGCGGACCCCGCGCCATTCTCGACAGTCAGCTCGCCGCCGTGGGCTTCGGCAATACCGCGCGTGATGAACAGGCCCAGGCCCGAGCCGGCGACCTCACTCGACTTGCCCAGGCGCGTAAACGCCTCGAAGATGCGCTGCATCTCGGCTTCGGGGATGCCCATGCCGTAGTCGCGCACGGTGATGCTGACCGTCTCGGCGGCTGCGCTCAGGCGCACCTCGACCGAAGTGCCCTCGGCCGAGTACTTCATCGCGTTGTCGATCAGATTGCGCGCCGCCTGCATCATGCGGTCGCGATCGACCTCGGCGGTTACGTCGCCAGCCGGACGCTCCAGCGTGAACCGATGCGTGCGCTGCGTGCCGCGGAAGCTCTCTACCAGCTCGTCGAGCGCGGCGGCCAGATCGCACGGCTCGCGCCTGATGGTGAAATGCCCGGTGCTGAGGCGGGTGGCGGTCTGGAGGTCGTCCACCAGGCGATTGAGGCGGAAGGCATGCTCGACGATCACATCCATGTAGTGGTCGCGCGTCTCGGCGGAGATGGTGGGGCGCTTGGCGATCTGAGCGTAGTTGATGATCGGGTTGAGGGGACCGCGCAGCTCATGCGCCACCATCGCCACGAAGCGATCGTGCTGCGTCTGTGTGTCTTGTAGTCGCTGGTTGGCGGCGTCTAGCTCGGCCACGCGGTCGCGCAGATCAGCGGTGGCGTCGTCAATCTCACGCCGCATGCGGGCGTCGAGGGCGCGCATCTCGTCGTGCGCGGCCTCCAGCTCGCCTTCCAGTCGGCGGTGCTCCAGTCCGCGGCGCACACTGACGCGCAGCTCGTCCACGTCCACCGGCTTAAGCAGGTAGCTGAACGCGCCGGCATGCAGTGTCTGGAGCGCGGTCTCGAGCGCGCTCGCCCGTGCCATCACAATCACCAGCGCATCCGGTGCCAGCGTGACGATGGCATGGAACAACCCGGCGTCGGTCTGCTCGAAGTGGGCGTCTTCGAGGATTACGTCGTAGCGGTCCGCGCGCAGCAGGCGCGCCACGTCGGCCTCGGCGAGCGCCACCGCGACCTCGTGCCCATCCAGCCGCAAGATCGCCGCCAGCGTGCGGGCGATACCTTCGTCACTCTCGATAACGAGGATGCGCCCGCGTGGGTCGCGGGAATCGTGCGTGGCCTGGGCCGTCGCGATCTCACTCAGCGTGCGCATGCGTTCTCTGTCTCCGTGGCGCCCACACGCCCCGTCACAGCGAGGATGACTGCTACCGCGCGGGCCGCTGGCTGTCTTCGCTCCTGCGCCCAGTATACGCACGTGCGCCCCCGCCCTCAACGCGCATGCCCCGATCCACCCATCCACCATAGTCCTGCCGGGCGCAACGGGGAGGGGCATCTGGCGGGCACAGGTGGTGGTAGTCCGCACACAGGTTCCGCCGCGAACGCCGCGCGAGACCGCGGAAGCCACGAGAGCGCTGGATGATCGTTTGCTATCGCCTTCAAGTGGGCTATAATCTAGGCGACGCGCCGGGCGTGCCGGGCAACGACGCCCCGCCCGCCGGTCGCACTGGGGCGTTCGGCGGACGCGCGCCACAAAGGAGCAGCGTGATGGACTTTGCGCTCAGCGACGAGCAGCAGATGATCCGCGACCTGTGTCGCGACTTCGCCGAGAACGAGATCAAGCCGCGCGCGGAGGAGCTGGACCGCACCGCGGAGTTCCCCTATGACATCGTGCGCAAGATGGGCGAGCTTGGGCTGCTGGGCCTGCCGTTCCCCGAAGAGTACGGCGGCGCGGGAGCGGACTTCTTGAGCTATTGCCTCGCGCTGGAGGAGATTGGGCGCGGCGACGCGGCGGTCGGCATCACGATGGAGGCGCACACCTCGCTGGGGGCCACGCCCTTTGCGCTCTACGGCACGGAGGCACAGAAGCGCGACTATTTGACGCCGCTGGCGCGCGGCGAGCAGCTCTGGGCATTCGGCCTGACCGAGCCGGGCGCTGGCTCCGACTCCGCTGGCACGCAGACGCGTGCCGAGCTGCGCGACGGCAGGTGGCACATCAACGGCGCCAAGAACTTCATCACCAACGCCGGCACCGACATGACCGGCGGTGTGACCATTACTGCCGTGACCGGCAAGCAGGCCGATGGGCACAAAGAGATCACCAACATCATTGTCCCCAAAGGTACGCCGGGGTACATCATCGGCAATCCCTACCACAAGATGGGCTGGCGCGCCTCGGATACGCGCCCACTCTCGTTCGAGGACTGCCAGGTGCCCGCGGAGAATACCCTGGGCAAGCGCGGCGAGGGCTTCCACCACTTCATGCACATCCTCGACCTGGGCCGCGTGGCGATCGGCGCGCTGAGCGTTGGGTTGGCACAGGCGGCCTACGACGAAGCGCTCACGTACGCGCGCGAGCGGCAGCAGTTTGGCAGGCCGATTGCCAGCTTCCAGATGATCCAGGAAAAGCTAGCCGATATGGCTATGGAGATTGAACTCGCCCGCCTTATGTACTATAAAGCAGCATGGCTGCATATGCAGGGCCAGCCGTTCACCAAAGAAGCCTCGATGGCCAAGCTGTTCGCCTCGGAAACCGCCAAGCGCGCGGCCGATCAGGCGGTGCAGATCCACGGCGGCTACGGCTTCATGGACGAGTACCCGGTCTCGCGCTTTTGGCGCAACGTCAAGGTGCATGAGATCGGCGAGGGCACCAGCGAAGTGCAGCGCATGATCATCGCCAAGCACCTGTGACACTCCCTACGGCTAAAGCCGGGGGGATTCTCAGGCTACGAATGCGGCAACCCGCTGCGTTGGCGCCTGAAGGCGGTGCCCCCGCCTACCGTACAGGGCAGCGTCCGAGGAGGCTGCGTTGAGAGACCGTACGGGCAGAGTATAGCACAGATGCGTGGCCTCGTGGGCCACCCGGCTGCTCATTCCCACAGTGAAAGGCAGAGGGCTTGCAGCCGGTTTCTTCACCGCCGCCGTCTGGCACTGCTGCAGCGGCAGCCGGCGCTGGGGATGTGAGACATGCCCCTGCGCGTTCGGGGAGAGGGCTATGCGGACGCTGCTGCGGGTAGGCGGAATCGCCGGTATGCTGGCAGGTGCGCTGGCGCTGGCGCTGGCGCCGCGCGCCGGCATCGCGGTGGCGGCGCTCATCGCGCTCGCGGGCCTGACAGCGGGCCTGGCAACCGCCAAATGGCTGCCAGGCGCGTGGTATGGCCGTCAATTCGGCGCGGGCCTGAGGGCGGGGCTGATTGCCTGTGTGATCGCAGTGCCCGCGACGCTGATCGCGCTGATCGAGATGGCCCCCCAGCCCGATGCGCCGGTCACCATCGGCTCGCAATCCCTCGCTCCCCTGGCGAGCTTGGTCGGCGGCCCAACAGCCGCCGATGCGCTCGCCGTCGCCAGCGCCGTGGTCGCCGCGCTAGTGCTGGCTGGCTTCGGCGCGCGCATGTTTGCCGGGGATAAAAGCGCACGCTTCGTCAAAGCCGTAGCGCGGGCGCGTGAGGCCTCGCAGCCACTGCACGAAGAGGGATTCTTTGTGCCG
Source organism: Ktedonobacterales bacterium (assembly GCA_036376595.1). Classification (GTDB taxonomy): domain Bacteria; phylum Chloroflexota; class Ktedonobacteria; order Ktedonobacterales; family JADMIN01; genus SMAG-U1939. The sequence goes on from DASVAA010000114.1 coordinate 8,737, forward strand.
GCGCTCGCGCGCCGCACGGCCGTGCCGTTGGCGGCAGCCGCGGGCGCTGCGAGTCCGCTGCTCGACCGCGCTCCAAACGCACAGCCAGCGGCCTCGCGCATGGCTCCGCAGCGGCGCACGCTTGCCCCTGCCACACCACCGGATGGCATGTCCGCCACCAATGATGCCAGCGTCTCGCGCCGCACGGCTGGTCCGGCGATCCGCCGTACCGTGGCCCCCGCGTTGCATGCGCTGCCGCGCGAACCCGAGCCGCAGCCAGAGCTGGAGCTGGAGCTGGAGCCTGCTCCCATCCCACCGCCCAAACAGGCACCAGCCGCCCCCGCACCACCACCCACGCCGGCCGCTCCAGTGCTCAAGCGTCGCGGCGGCGGTCGCCCGCCGGCCGCACGGCTGACGCCCGAGATGATTGAGGCGCTGGCGGCGTGGGCGCGCGACACCGAGGAAGACGACGACGACCGTGACACGGAGGGCGGCGAGGCGGTCCCGGCGGGCCGTGCCGGCAAGGGCGAAGCAGCTAGGGCGAAGCGCGAGCCGGTCGAGTCGAGTTATCTCAACACGCCCGCGCCGGCTCCCAAGCGCAAGCGCAAGAAGAACGCGACCCGCGACTGGATCTGCTAGACACGATACTGTCGCGTCATTAGCACGGCAGTGACAGCCCTGGGCACGGCAAGTCGGGAATCTGGCGCGTAGCCTGATGCTGAGCGGACGCCGTGCGAGTGGCGTGGGTCATAGTTGCGGTGTAGCTGGAAAACGGCGTGAGGGCGAATACCAGGGTTAGGGCGGTCAGAGCAACGTACCGGCGGCGTAGCGCTTGCCATGTGCGGCCGGCACCGCGAAATCTGGACATGTCAAGGATCTCCTGTGTCTCAAGGCGACAGCGTATGGGGACCGACCTGCAATAGCGCCGAAATGACGTCGCTCGGTAACGGACTCAGCCCGATGCTTGCATCACATGCGGTGCTATAGGGCGGAGCGGCAAGGCGGAGCGGCAAGGCGGAGCGGCGCGCACCTCCTGCCGCATGTCGGCGCGAGCTGCACATGTCGAGTGTACACCGCTTGGCAACCCGGAAATCGCTCTCTCGTCCCCAACCGCTATCCAAGCCACTCCGCCGGGAAGCGCAACGAGCGCCAGGCCCAGACGCCGGCGGCTGGACTGTCGGTGCCCTCCAGAGCGTCGAGCGCGGCGCGGTAGCAGTTGCTTGCCTGTTCCCGCTCCTCATGGAAGGCCAGCTCGTCGCCAAGTGTTGTGTAGGTCTGGGCGATCAAGATTTCGTCATCCAGTCCGCGGCCTTGCGCAAGCAGACCTTCGAGCGTCTCGCGCCGATTCTCGTTGCGGCGCGCAATCCGTGACCAGCGTGCCTCGCCAAGTGCGACGAGCACCTGCCCATTCTCGTCGCGATCCATAGTCGCCAGCCGGCGCGCGTCCTTGAGGTGCTCGTGCGCCTGGGCGAGAAGGCGGTGGCACTCGGAAGCCTGCACGTCGAGTCGCTGGGCAAGGTCGAGCGCGCATTCGGCGGCGTGGAAGGTGATGCGCCCGGCGGAGGTGGCGTTGCCCAAATCGACGAAGACACGTGCAGCGGCGCGGGCCTCCTTGAGGGCACGCTCGGCTTGACCGGCCCAGCGGTTGAGGAGGGAGTGCATCCACGTCAGATACGCCGCGGTCGTCGAATGGCGCGGCACGTAGGGCAGTAGGTGACGCGCCTCCTTGAGGTGCTTTTGAGCCTTCCAGTAGTACCCAAGATAGAACTCGAAGCCGACGAGCTGCGCGAGTACCAGCAGCCGGAACTCCGTATCGTGGTAGCTGGAGCGCATCACATCGCTGGAGAGGATGTGCAAAGCCGTCAGATGGTCGTACGACGCAAGCCTAAAGCGCAGCATGCGGCGATAGATGCCGCCGCGTTGGAAATAGAGGGAGGCGAGGTCGGCGGTGTCATTGAGCTGGCTCTCGATTTCGAGTGTCTTGTTGACCCAGTGCAATGCGGCCTGGTGTTCGGCGCGGGCAACACGTCCTTGTGCGGCGAGATACGAGAACCGGAGTCTCTGGTGGAGTGACATCGGGGCATCGAGGAAGGGGCGGATCACGGTGTAGGCGCGGGCAAAGGCAAGCTCGGGCCGCCGGGAGCGGTCCAACAGTCTCAGCACCCGCGCGAGCAGATCGCGGGCCTGGGGCGAGTAATTGCGCTCCCCGTGCCACTCCGTGTGATCGGCTAGCACCAGCGGGTAAAAAGCTTCCATCGGCGCCTCGTATCATGAATTGGGGACCGCTTGCCGCCGTCCGAGTCTCTCCCAGTGCGACACACAGTCTAGCAGCCACGAGCGCCTCGCGCCACAGACGATTCATACACCTGCGCCCTTCGTGGCGCGCACACTCGCCCCCATTTTGCCCGCACACTTCATTCCCTGTGACTCACACACTTTGTCCAGCATCACGTAGACATGGCGCCCCAGCGCTGCTATCCTAGGTGGTGTAACAGTCGGCAGGTGCTCTCGATCACCGATCCTTCTGCCCGAAGACCAGAAGGGATGCACGCCATGGTTCATGACGAACAGACCCCCTTTGGTGCGCTTCTCCGGCGCTTCCGCCGCGCCGCATGTCTCTCCCAAGAAGCATTGGCCGAGCGCTGTGGCCTGAGCATGAGCGCCATCAGTGCCCTCGAACGCGGGGTTCGGCGTGCCCCGTATCCGCACACCATCGCGCAGTTGGTCGCGGCGCTCGAGCTTTCGCCAGCAGAGCGCGCGCTGTTGGTGAGCGCTGCCAGCAAATACCCGCGACGGCGCCGGGTCACCGCGGTCTCCCCTCCTCCCAATGGGGCGATCGGCGCTGCAATCGCCGGCATTGTAAGCACGGCTGAGGCGAGGGTGGATGCAGTACCGGTCCTGGTAGGCCGCGAGCGCGAATTGGCGTGGCTGCAACGCGAGCTGGCGGCAGGCAGCCCCCTGGTGCTCCTGACGGGGGAGCCAGGCATTGGCAAGTCACGGTTGCTGCGGGAGACGATGAGCTGGGCTCGCACGCGGGGGTGGCGAGCGTTGTGGGGTGGCTGCCAGCGGAGTAGCGGCCAAGAGCCATACGCCCCGCTTGTCGAGGCCCTGGCCCGTCATATTCGCACGAGGCCACAGGAACTGCAGCGTTTGGATCTGGCTAGCTGCGAGTCGCTCGCGCGCCTGTTACCAGATGTACCTGAGCTCGCCGCAGCGAGACAGCATCTCGTTGCTTCAGCGGCATTGCCTTCCGCCCGTGAGCAACGACTCTTGTTCGCCGCGGTCGAGCAGTACTTGTCCAACATCGCTGGCCGCGCCGGGACACTGCTTGTGCTTGATGACCTCCAGTGGGCAGGCGCCGATGCATGTCACCTGCTCGCACGGCTGATCCAGAGCGGGCATGCGGGGCGACTCCAGATCCTGGCAGCGTACCGCTCCACCGAAGTGCCGCCGGGACATCCACTCTCCACCCTCATCGCCGATCTCGCACGCGACGAGCTGGTAAGCCACATCAAGCTCGCCCCGCTGGAGCCGCGGGATGCGGCAGCGCTGGCCCGCGCCGTCGTGGGTCGGGAAGGAATTCCACCAGCAGCGCGCAACGGAGCGGCTGTGGCGGACGACTTGCCCAGTGCGCGCGTCATCGAGAGTGTCGTCGAGCGCGGCGAGGGCGTGCCCTACTTTCTGGTGAGCTTCGCGCGGTGGCGGCAGACGCTTGGGGACCTGAACGACCAGCACGAACCTGCCTGGCAGACTGCGGGCGAACGTGGTGCTGGCTCGATGGAAGCACGAGGAGCACGCACGAGCGGCCCAGAGCGCGCTGGCCTCCAGAGGATGGAGGAGGTGCCCTGGAGGGTGGCACAGAGCATTCGGGAGCGCGTGGCAGCGCTGCCTCCCTCGGCTCAGGACCTGCTCGGAGTGGCGGCGGTGGTCGGCAAGCGGGCGTCGCACACCCTTCTTGCCGCGAGTGCTGACCAAGCCGAGCTGGAGACCCTGAGCGGCATCGAATTCGCCTGCCAGGCGGGACTGCTCGTGGAGGACCCCGACGACGACGGACAAGAGCGCTATCGCTTCGCTCACGACGTGGTTCGCGACGTGGTGGAGGCGAGCTTGAGCGCAGGGCGACAGATGGTGTTGCATCGCCGTGTGGCTGTTGCGTTGGAGCAGCACCTGCGGGACGCTGGAGCGGGGCGGCCAAACAGCCGGGCACTGTCACAATTGGCTTTCCACTACGCGCATGCTAATGTGCCTGAGCAAGCGGCGCTCTACCTGCGGCAGGCAGGTGATTACGCGCGCACCGTGTTCGCCCATGAGGAGGCAGCGCAGGACTACCAGGAGCTAGTGAGGTGCCTCGACCGGCTGGGGCAGAGCCGTGAGGCGGCACGGGCCCGTAGAGACCTCGCAGTCGAGCTCGCGCGCGTGGGCCGCTTCCGGGACGCGGTGGTGCCTCTGGACCAAGCGGAGCAGATTTGTCGCGCGACGGGAGATGTCGAGACGCTGGCGCTCGTCACCATGGTCAGCGGCCATCTGCACGCGGCACTAGGAGCGAGCGAGAAGGGCCTGGAACATGTGCAGCCCCTTGTGGAGTCGCTGGCGGGGGAGTTGCGGGACACAGGCGGTGCGGAGGGTGCGGCAGCAGCCGGTCGCGCGGTGCTGGCCGAAGGGAGCGGGGTGTCGGCTCGGGTGTCGGCGCAGCTTCAGGGGGCACTTTCGAGCCTCTACTTCATGGCGGGGCACTACCAGGATGCATGGCAGGCTGCTGAACATGCGGTGGGGGCCGCGCGAGTCACTGGCGATAGCGGTCTTCTTGCGCGAGAACAACTCGTGCTCGGCGTTGCGCTGTTCACGCTCGGGCGGTTGGCAGAGGCCATCGAGCAGCTACAGCCCGCCGCCGAAGGCGCCGAAGCGGTTGGTGATCTCGAGACGCTCGCCGAGGCGCTGCGCATGGCGAGCTGGGTGTACCAGACACGAGGTGAGTTCGCCCAGAGCCAGGCAGTGCAAGAGCAGGGGCTTGTAGTGGCTCAACGGCTCGGAGATGTCGTCGGCCTGGGGCACACGTTGTTCATGGAGGCCCTCCTCGCGTTTTACCTGGGGAAGTGGGGCCAGGCACGTACTATCGCCGAGACTGCGCTCGCCACTTTCCGCACGTTGGATGTTTCGCACCTCGCCGCGTATCCCCCGTTGGGGCTCGGCTGGTTGTCCACAATTGAGGGGCATCGAGACATAGGGGAGCGATATTTGGCGGAGGCCGAGGCGCTCGCGCAGCGGCATGGGCCTGCCCAGGTGCTGCGTTTCAGCACGGCGCTGCGCGCCGAGTGTGAGCTGCTCGCCGGGAAGCCGCAAGAGGCGTACGATCGCATGCTGCCATGGTTCACTGGCGATCCCATGCAGGAGCGCACACGCCTCGAGCTGAGTGTCCTGCGTGCGTGGGCGGCAGTGGAATTGGGCCTTGGGGCCGACGCTGAGGCCTGGGTGGCTGAAGCGGTCGAGGGCGCGCGCGCCGGCCACATGCATCTGATCCTGCCGGATGCGCTGCGCGTGCAAGCGTTGTGGGCCATGCGCCAGCGCAGGTGGGAGGAGGCAGAGCGCGCGTTAGACGAGGCGGTCAGCCTGAGCCATGCCATGCCACATCCGTATGCCGAGGCAAAGGCGCTCTACGTCTTTGGCACCCTGTGGACAGCCATGGGTGCGTCGGAGCGAGCATGTGAGCGCTTTACCGAGGCCCTGGCGATTTGTCGTCAGCTCGGCGAGCGGCTATATGGTGAAGTCATCGAGCGGAGCCTTGCGGCCGCGCGGGCCACGTTGCATATATCGTCCAGGTCAAGATGAGTGTCGCGTGGTCGCTGCCGACACCAACGCCGCTAGACCGGTGCGCCCACCGAGCGGCGACCGCCCATGCGTCTCGGCGCTCAGCGCGACGACCGACCGCGCGGGTCGTAACGCCAGAGACTGTGTTGCGATGCCACGCCCGCCGGCGAGGGCGAGCGTGGCCGCAGCGATCAACACCCCAGGATGGCACCACCGCAGCCAGAGTGGGGCACAGCGGAGCCGGCGACGAGTGGCGCGGCATGCGCGCTCACCGTGGGCGCGACGACCGGTGAGAAGCCCGCGGCGGCTGTGGCGAACAGCAGCACGAGGACGAGGACGAGGACGAGCGCCGGAAGACGGCGCCCTTGCGCCATACGCGGAAGGTGGATTACTCTAAGCACGAACGATCACCTGTGACTTTCGGGTAACAGCAGCCCGTGGCCGCCGGTTTCGAGCGAGCGGTCGCGGGTAGCGTGGTCGTTTTGTGGTGAGGCTTGGAGCGCAATCAGGTCGCACTGGGGCGTCCCAAGCCTTCTGCTTGTCGCGCGGGCGATGTGCGCGAACCGGTTGATGCGTTCTGTTGAGCGATGCACCTCCTGTGTGGCCGTACGCGCACCCTGCCCCGCTGCGAGGCGAGTTGCCGCCGACCAGCGGGCGCGGAGCGCGAGTTGCGTGGATGAGCTACGAGCAATGGTACAGGCCAGCTCGCCGCGAGTTTGTTGAATTCCGTGTAACGTAGTTCTCCGATGCTTGACGCCACAAACCTTGCCGATCTCTCCCTGGACGAACAGGTCCACCGCGAGGTCTACATTGCCATTGTCAACAGCGCCCTGCGCGCAGTCGGCAGCAAGGCGCGCCTTGCCGCACGGCTGGACATTTCACCCGCTTACCTGAGCTATCTGCTACACCCCGATCCGGGCACGTCAGACAGTTCTCGGCGACCGAGCCTGCGCATCGCGGAAGCCATCGCTCGCGCACTGCCCCTCGAGCCTGACGTGCGTGACGCACTGCTGGAGCACATGCATCTGGCGCATGTGGGCCGCATACAGCAGCGGCACATGCTGGCGGAAACTCTCACCGAGCAAGGCGTCACGACACAACTCGCCGCGTTGCGTGCGCTCCATAGCGAGGCAACCTTTGCGGACCCCACATATGGCAGGCGGGCGCAGTATCGAGCCGTGCTTGCTGCCAGCCGTGACCTCCTGTGCGCGCTGACGATCTCTCGCCACCCTCTTGCCGCGGTAGAGCTTTGCCTGCTCGTTCACGACGCGCAGTGTGTGCTCAATCGCCCCGACGACGCCCTATTTCATGCCAAGCGCGCGCGGGCGGTCCTCGACCTCTTCGGTCCCGATGTGCGGCCATCGCAGCGCGAGCAGGCAGAGGCGTTCGTTGTGCAGGTGTTCCGCGCGGAGTCGGTTGCCTATCACAACCTGCGGCTTGGTCGCGCGGCATATCAAGCATCACTGAAAGCTGAACACGCCGACGGCGACCACAACGCACCCGGCGGGCAATTGCCACACATCTTGGGCGATCGTATCGCAGCGCTCACCGATCAGCCGCGTTTCACGCTCAGTGAGGTTGAGGGGTTGGCCGACCGCGCCGTGGCGCTGTGCGAGCGGCGGGCGCAGGGACTCGATGCTCTGTGGGCGATTCTGATCCGCCGTTCGCAGGCACAGGCGTACATCACCTACGGCAATCTCAAGCGGGCGGGATATCTGCTAACTTCATTGCGCGATCAGCTCGCGACGATACCGGATTTCGGCCCACTGCATCGCGTCATGTTCCTCAAGACCGATGCGCTCTACTGGCGCGAACGGGGTGATCTCGCCGCCTGCGAGCAGCTCGTGCGTGAGGCACTGATCATCGGCGAGGCCGCGGGGTTGGATCACCAGTTGATGCAGCTGCGCCAGCAATTCCGGTTACCTGAATCCGCAGGCGCCGTGGAATGACATGCGACTTGTTTCGCACGCGGTCACATGCTATGCTGGTGCTGTCACCTCGGAGGGATGGCAGAGTGGTCGATTGCGGCGCTCTTGAAAAGCGCAGACCGAAAGGTCCGGGGGTTCGAATCCCTCTCCCTCCGCCTCGATTCCTTCCGTCCCCACGCTCAGGCGCCCTGGCGGCGTTACCCAGCAGGGCGCTGGCGGGCTAGCTCCTCGAACAGCTCGCGCTCATGCGGGCTGAGTCGCCGCGGTAGCTCCACCTGCACCCGCGCGAAGAGGTTACCCGCGCCCCCGCCACTGAGGCGCGGCATGCCCTTGCCACTCAGCCGGAAAGACTGCGCATTCTGCGTTTCCGCTGGGATCGTGAGGATCAGCCGCTTGCCGTCTGGGGTTGGTACGCGCACCTCGCCTCCCAGCATCGCCGTCGTCAGCGGTACCGGCACCTCGACCGTCAAATCGTCGCCCCGGCGCTCGAAGGCGGGATCGGGCTTCATGGTGATCGCCAGATAGAGGTCACCGCGCGGTCCGCCGTTGGTGCCAAGCTGGCCCTCGCCAGCCACCTTGACACGCGTGCCGGTATCGGCGCCGGCTGGGATACGCACCTCCAGCCGCCGCGCCCGCGGGATCGTGCCCGTTCCGCCGCAGGTGCCGCAGACACGCCCTAGCGCGACCCGGCCGGTGCCCTTGCACGTGGCGCAGGTCTCGGGCGTCTCGACGGTGAAGACGCGCGTCGCGCCGGTATAGGCCTCGCGCAGCGAGATCTCGACCGGCTGCTCGATATCCTCGCCGCGCCGCGCCACTACGTCGCGCGTGGAGGTGCGCCCGCTGGTTGCCGTGCCCGCGCCCGCACCCGCACCCGCACCCGCGCCGCTCCCGCCGCTCGTCGCGCTGCCGCGCCGGCCGAAGAGCGTCTCGAAGAAATCGGTCCAGCCGGTGGGGTCGTCGAAGCCGCCGTAGGGGTTGGATGTGCCGGCGCCCGTGCGCGTGCGCGAGGCACCGCCGGGCGGAGTATAGGTCCGTGCGCGCGGCTGGCTGCCGAAACCGCCGAACGGCTCGTTCCAGTTGGGACCCAGGGTGTCGTACTTGCGCCGCTTGTCGGGGTCCGATAGCACCTCGTAGGCCTCGTTGATCTCCTTGAACTTGGCCTCGGCGGTCTTGTCGCCTGGATTCACGTCAGGGTGATACTTGCGCGCCAGCTTGCGGAAGGCCTTCTTGATCTCTTCCGACGTGGCACGCCGCCCGACGCCCAGGGTCTTGTAGTAATCTTTCGCTTCCATCCGCCCGCGCCCGCCCGCTTCTAAGAGGTGGCCCCATCGTCCTGGGGTCCGCGGCTGACCTGCACACGCGCCGGCCGCAGCAGCTCGTCGCCGATGGTGTAGCCCTTGCGCATCTCACCGGCCACGGTGCCCTCGGGATGCTCCGACGACGCCACCGACTCGACCGCCTCGTGGACATGCGGATTGAAGGGCTGGCCGACGCTGGCCACTGGCGCCACGCCCTGACGGCGCAGCACGTCATTGAGCTGATTCTGCACCATCTTGAGCGTCTGCGCCAGGGCATCGCGGTCCATCGTGCCCTCATAGGCCATCGCGCGGTCGAGATTGTCCATCACGTCGAGGAAGGCGTCGAGCACATCGCGCCGGGCGCGTTCGGCACGCTCGGCCGCGCTGCGCTCCAGCCGCTTGCGCGTATTCTCCACCTCGGCCAGCGCGCGCAGGTACTTGTCTTTGTTCTGCGCCGCCTCGTCGCGCGCGGCTTGGATCTCGGCCTCCAACCCAGCGGTCGTTGTATCGGCGGCGCCATCGTCGGATTGCGCCTGCTGGTCCTTCGTCGCGTCCACGTTCGTCATGCAGCACTCCTACCGTTGTCGCCAACGTCTTCTCATCGGAAATTACGAATATCCTCGCGCGCAAGTTGAGTGCCGGGGCGCTGTGCGCGCACGGCATTGAAACGTGCCCCCAAAGGAGCATTCCGGCGCAGTATAGAACCCTGGGCCGGCGGCTGTCAAAGCGGCGTCTGCCCGGTGACGTGCGAGCGCCTCACGATCGGCGGTTATCGCGCGGCAGCCTGTGCCCTCGGCACATAACGTGCGTGCAGGGCGTAGCGCGCGAATCCCATTGGCACCCCTGGGCCACATGCCCGGACGGTTCCCAACATAACGAATAGGACTCACATCGCGCGGTGATGCTTGGGTGAACGCTGTGCGTTGTAGACGGTGTAGACGGTCGTGCTGAGTGCAGCGCGGTGAGGCGGCGGGCGGTTCCCCGGACGCCGCCAGTGGAGGGAGCAGGGGACCTTGGACGAAAGCAATGGATGTCCGATACTCGCGGGGACGATGTTTCAGGATGGCCTGAGTGCCAGCACCAGCGCCAGTGCCAACTCCGGACGGCCTGTGCGGCGCGCGGTGAGCCTGCGGACACGCCGCCCGCGCCGCGCGAGCCTCGCCCTCGCTTTGAGTCGGCTGGAGCGCGAGCACGTGGCGCTGCTGCTGGCGATCTGCGAGCTGGAGGAGCCGGCGAGTCCCGACGACGACACACCGCGCGCTATGCGAGAGGCGCTGCTGCTGCTGCTGCGCGACGACCTGCGCCAGACCCAGCATGCGCTCGCGCTGGCGGCGCTCGGAACGTACGGCCTGTGCGAAGGATGCCAGCGCCCGCTGGCCGCGCGTCTGCTCGAACAGCATCCCACGCTGACGCGCTGCGCCGCCTGCTCCGGCCGCCCCTCCACGCTGGCCTCCGCCCCCCTCCAGGATTAGCGCCCCGCGTCTCCAGCGCCGCCAGCGCCCGCCTGACGAGAGCAATCGCTGTGCGACAGGAGCCAGGCATGCTATACTTGCCGGCAGTCGCGGCCTGATGGGCCATGCCCGATACGTAGGGCAGGCACCCGGACCGCGCGGGAAGGGCAATCGCATGAGCATGCCGCCGAGCTACGATGCCCCGCAGTGGCCCGATTCCACCTCTCCATCCGGCTACCCGTCGCCACCCGGCCCGGTGCCTCCACAGTATCCTCCACAGTATCCTCCACAGTATCCCCCGACCGCCGCCTATCCTCCGCCACCCTACTACCCACCGCCGCCTGGCCCTACGCTGCCGGCTTCCGGCGCGCTGCCCCCGAGGCCTCCGCCGCCCGTCGTGCCGCAATACAGTCAGCCCGTCTATGGGCAGATTGCCTATGCGCCGCCGGTCGATCCGGGAGCTGGCGTCGCCATCGCAGCGCTCGTGCTCGGCGTGATCAGCCTCCCGATGATGGTCCTCAGCTTGTGCGATCTGCCGTTTGTAATCGCCGGCATCATCTGCGGGGTGATCGGCATGCAGCGCTCCACCCAGCGCCGCGGCGTGGCGATCGCCGGCCTGGTGCTGTCGCTGATCCCAGTGGCGATCGCGATTATCGCCGGCATCATTGCGCTTGTTGCCAACGGCCAAGCACACGGCTGATACGCCCCCGGCGATCCCTGAGCTTGCCGAGCTGGCGGGCAGCGAGGAGCGCGGATATTCCCGACCGCAGCGGTCGCAGAAAGGCTCACCGATGAGCATGCAGCCGGAGCCACCGTACAGCCAGCCGTCATATGAGGCATCCGCGCCCGCCGCGTCCGACTGGATGCCGCAACCAGGTGTACAGTCTCCTTCCGGCGCGCCCACGGTGTTCCCACCGCCGACCTATCCTCCCGCCTCTGGATGGTCCGCATATCCACCCTACGGCTACGGCTACGCACCGCCTTATGTTCCCTACGCACCCTACGGCTATCCGCCTCTGCTCTACATTCAGCCGCCGGTCGCAGACCCGGGGAGTGGGGCCGCGGTGGCGAGCCTGATCCTGGGCATCGTCAGCGCGTTCGTGACCTTCCTGGTCTTCGTCCCGTGCCTTCCCCTGATCGGCCTGGGAGCCGCCATCGCGGGCATCATCACCGGCGCGCTGGGCCTCAAGTCCACCACAAGACACGGCATGGCGGTTGGCGGCCTGGTGACCTCCGTCGTTGCGCTGGCGCTTGGCGTCGGCATGATCGTCGGCTACATCATCCTCGACGCCATCATGTTGAGCGGCATGCCATCCCCGGCCTGAGCGCCAGATGGCACCCGACGGGACCTATTTGCCCAGGCCCTCCAGCTCGCCCTTGGGCGCGCGTCCCATCAGCGAGGCCACCGCCTCGCGCACCGGCTTGCCTTCGAAGAGCACACTGGCGAGCTGCGCCGTCACCGGCAGCTCAACCCCCAGGTCCGCGGCCAGTTGCAGCGCCGCGCGCGTGGTGCTGACGCCTTCGGTCACGGTACGCCGCTCGGCCAGCACCTCGTCCAGCGACCGCCCCTTGGCAAGCTCCAGCCCCAGCGTGCGGTTGCGGCTCAGGGGACTGGCGCACGTGGCGACGAGATCGCCCAGCCCCGCCAGTCCAGCCAGCGTGAGCGGGTTCGCGCCGGCAGCCAGCGCGAGCCGCGAGATCTCCATCAACGCACGGGTCATCAGCGAGGCTTTCGCGTTGTCTCCATAGCCCAGCCCGTCGTTGATTCCGATCGCGATGGCGACGATGTTCTTGAGCGCGCCGCCCAGCTCGACACCCGCCACGTCCTCACTCGTATAGACGCGGAAGGCCGGCGTGGTGAGCGCGGCGCGCACGGTCTCGGCGGCCGGCGCGCTGGCGCAGGCAACTACCGCCGCGGCAGGCTGCCCCTGGGCAATCTCGGCTGCCAGATTGGGGCCGCTGAGCGCCGCAATCGGAGTGCCCCGGGGCAGCTCTTGCGCCAACACCGACGTCATGCGCAGGTGCGTGCCCAGCTCCAGCCCTTTGCTGCCGCTCACGACCACCGTGCCTGTCGGCCCCAGGTACGGCGCGAGTGCGCGGGCGTTCTCGCGCAGGCGCTGCGAGGGCGTCACCATCAGCACAATCTCGCGTCCGGCCACCGTCTCGGCCAGGTCCGCCGTGACGCGCAGGTTCTCCGGCAGCACATAGCCCGGCAGATACGCCCGATTGACGCGCTCCGCCTGCATCTCGCGCGCCCGCCCGAGGTGGTGCTCGTAGAGCGTCACGTCACGCGGTGCCGCGCCATCCTCCCGGGCCCGGCGGATGCCTTCGAGCGCCAACAGCCGGGCCAGGGTGGTGCCCCACGCGCCGCTGCCGATTACCGCGACCCCTGCCATGCTGCCGCCCTCCATCTCTGCCTGCCCGGACAGTGCCGGCGCGACCACCATCGCTCGCGCCCCATCCATTATCGTCTCTGGCGACCCGATGGCACAAATGCCGCGGCGCGGGCAAAACCGGCTGCCAGACACGAGAAGTGGATACCCAGTGAGGCGGTAGGACCTTCAGGCCGTATCAGAATGCGACTATGTTACAACAGAAGGGAGATGGGCGCACCGAGGGAATGGTCGGGTGAAGGGGAGGCGCCGCCATGCGGGAGCCAAACGCCGAGGGAGAGAACGAGGACGCCCGCCGGGGCCAAAAACGCCAGCGCCCCACGCCGCTGCTTGCGCGGCAGACACCCTCGCTGGGCGTCGGTGCGCTGATGGAGTCGGACGAAGGAGAGGGATGGTGCCCGCCATCGCCTCCGTCTGCGGAGTGGAGCGGACCGCTACCGGTGCCGCCGCGGCAGCGGACGCAGGGCGGCATCATCGGCCAGCGCATTGCCAGCATCGAGTCGGTGCCCTACGAGCTGCTGGGCTGGGCCGATCGCTGGTTCCTGCTCTATTGGGCGCGCAAGGGATATCCGGTCTACGCCTATTGCGCGCCGTCGGGCCGCTGGAACCTCTGGCTCGACTACTGGCGTGTCGAGCTGCCGCTGCCCGCGCACCTGCGCCTGCTCTCGCCGGGCGAGCAGCCCGAGGACGACGAGCTGTAGCACCTCCACCCATTTCACGTAAGCTCGCGCTGCTCGGCGGACAGCGTCACCTTCAGAATCCAACCGACGACACAATGAGAGGGCCGGCAGCTTGCTGCCGGCCCTCCTGATTCTTTCCTCCAGAGTAAGGTATGACCTTCCCGGCGGGAGAACCGCTAGAAATTGCCCGACGCCGTCACCACGTCTTGCTGGTGGACCTTGGTAGGCACGAACTCGTAGCCGTACCACCACACGACCGTCTGGACGTTGTTGGTGTCGGTCCAGAAGGCGTGGAAGGAGCCGTCCGAGCCAGCGGCGAGACTGGTATAGTCGCCGATGAATCCACCGCCGAACTGGTACCGGGTGTTGATCGGGTTTGCCGTCACCGTCTGCGTCACACCTGAGGTGAGATCGGTCACCACGTAGTCGAGCCGCGCGTTGTTGACGTACTTTCCGAGCTGGAGGCAATTGATGCGGCTCACCGTCGTGTTCGGGTCGGGCTTGGCGCAGGTCTGCCAGGGCGAGACCACATCGGCGGCGTAGGCCGACATGTACACCTTGCTGCCGCTGACGGCGATCCCCGGCCACAGACTATCCACCCGATGCGTATCAGGCGTAATGTTGTCGGGATTGGTAGAGCCACTATAGCCGACGGGCGTGCGGTTGGCAGCGTCGAGCGCAGCCAGGATCGGCGCTGGCGCGCTCCAGGTGGCGCCGCCGTCGTGCGAGACACTGTAGACCGCCGCCGAGTGGCAGCCAACATTGCCACCACAGAAGCTGCTCGGATTGCCATACGTGTTCTGCGCAGCCGAGTCTTTCACCTGCGTGGACCAGGCGGCGTAGAGCGTGCCGTCGGGGCCGATCGCGGCCGCCGGGAAGCTATTCACGCGGAACCCGGTGTCTTTCAGCGGCACGATATCGCCGAGCTGCGAGACGCTGACCGGCTTGCTCCAGGTGACGCCGCCATCGGTGGACTTCACGACGTCGGTGCTGTCGTAGGTCGAGAGGCGCGTGGCGCCCTCGAAGAAGACGTAGACCGTACCGTCAGGGCCGACGACCGGGCGCGAACCCTGGTCGTAGAGGGCGTTCCCGGAGATGATCTGCGGCGTGCTGAAGGTCTTGCCGCCATCGTTGGAGTACGCCTCCATGATCGGCGCCTGGACGAAATTGCCGTTGTGCGCATTGAAGATGAAGCGCGTGAAGGTCACGTAGACGCGGTCCCTAAACGGGCTGCTGGAGTTGGCGTCGGCGGCGATCCACTCTTTGTCGTTGAGGGTCGACGGCGAGGTGGTCTGATTGATGAAGACCGGCGCGCCCCACGTCAGCTTGCCCTGCGCGTCGAAGGTGCCCTTGTTGACGGTGACTGTGCTGGGCGGCGCGGTGCGGTCGAAGCCCAGGCCCGCGTAGTAGACGTTGCCGCGGCTATCGAAGGCCAGCGCCGGGTCGCCGCCGGCATCGTACTGACCGCCGACGAGATGCTCGACGCCGGGAATCTGGGTGCCGATATTGGACCCGTCGAGTGCCGAGGCACAGCACCACGTCTGCCCGCCGTCATTGGAGTAGTACGTGCCTGAGTAGCCGTCACCGTGGGCACTGCACGGGGTACCGTCGGGCACTGCGCAGGTCCAGGTGCGCGTGACATAGTCGTTGGCCGCGGCCACAACCCGGTTGGGATTGCTGGGATCGACGGCGATGGCGGTCTCATTTTGGCTCGCGGCGGCCGCATCTTGATTGGCCGTCACGCCAGGGGACCCAACTGACGTGCCGTCGAGCGGGCTGGAGAGGACGAAGCTTGGGTTGATGGGATTCGAGCTGACACCAGGCACGAAGGTGTCGCTGGTGTCCGCCTCCTCCTGCAGGTAGGCCGAGAAGCGAATCTGCAGGCCGGCGGTGCCGTTGAGGGAGGCAAGCTTACCGGCAAGCGTGTTGATGTTGTAGGTGGGCGAGCTTGCCGAGGCCCGCGTGGGATGGATGAAGACGAATGCGCCCGCGAGCAGTGCCACAAGCGCGAGCGCGGCTATGCCAAGGTACGCTGGTTTGCTACGCCACATGGAAACCTCCAGGGCTGTCTGGTCTACACGACAACACATCACGGGACACAACACACCAGGACCAGCACCGCCAAGGCGGCGAAAAACGGCGCTGTTCTCCACCTCCCGTCTAGCTCAAGACATGTCAGGGCACCGGGAAGTGCTCTGCGGGGCGTATCATACGGTCACATGGTTGCCAGGGCAAGGTACGTGGTACTCACGAGACGCGAGGATGTGGTTGACTTTGGGATCCTCGGTGGGTCTGGAAGGATTCCCTACTGTACACGAGGGAAGCGTCATCAATCAGCAGATTGAGCGGCTCGGCACGGCCTTCGGATGAGGCGTAGCGGTCAAGCTCGGCTCGAAAGAGCACTTTGCGGCGCTCCGCTCCGGTCTGCCCTGATAGATGAGCGCGCTAAACGCGACGCGGCCGACGACGAGCAAACGCCAGGAGTGCATGACGCTCGGCTACTTGGGCGCCATGCGGATCGCCCCGTCAAGGCGGATTACCTCGCCGTTGAGCATCGGGTTCTCGACGATCGCTTTGGCGAGCTGCGCGTACTCGGTGGGGCGGCCCAGCCGCGGCGGGAACGGCACCTGCTGCCCCAGCGACGCCCGCGCCGCCTCGGGCAGCATGCCCATCAGGGGCGTGTCGAAGATGCCCGGCGCGATGGTCATCACGCGGATGCCGAAGCGCGCCAGCTCGCGCGCGATGGGTAATGTCATGCCCACGATGCCGCCCTTGGACGCGCTGTACGCCGCCTGGCCGATCTGCCCGTCGTACGCCGCGACCGAGGCGGTGTTGACGATCACGCCGCGCTCGCCCTCGGCATCGGGCGTGTTCTCGCTCATCACTGCGCTTGCCAGACGGATCACGTTGAAGGTGCCGATCAGGTTGATCTGAATTACGCGGCTGAAGCTGTCGAGGGGGTGCGGGCCGGACTTGCCGAGCACGCGCTGCGCGATGCCGATGCCAGCGCAGTTGACCACACCGTTTAGGCCGCCGAACGCCTCGCCCGTCGCATCCACCGCGCGCCGCACGCTCGCCTCGTCGGTCACATCGGCCTGCACAAAGCGCGCGTGCTCGCCGATCGCCTGCGCCGTCTGCTCACCGGTGGTCGGGTTCACGTCGGCCAGCACCACGTTCGCCCCGGACTCCGCGAAGAGCCGCGCGGTCGCGGCGCCCAGGCCCGAGCCGCCGCCAGTGATCAGAAACGTATGATCTTGGAGTTGCACCTGATTCGTCTCCTTTGACGCTTATAGCCCCCACGGCAGCGGCACGCGGATCGCGGCGACCATCGAGGCGACGCCCACTGCCCAACCGAGCAACACCTGCCCGCGTGTGTGCCGGTGCAGCGCCACACGCGACCACCCTACCAGCAGCGCCGCGATGCTTGCCACCACCGCCAGGCTGAGGTATGGCAGCGCCAGCCAGAGCAGCGCCGCGCTGGCCGCCGCGCCAGTGGCGTGTGCGCTCACCTTGTACACGAAGTTCACCAGTCCGTTGACGACGTTGGCGAGCATCAGCGCTACCGCCGATTGCACCGCGACCTGCGGCGCGTTCAGGCGCGCATAGGACACAGCCAGCGCAGCCATGCAGGCGATGCCGAAGGGGTAGAGTGCGTACCGCTGCCGCCGCACGCTCACGTCGAGATCGGTCCACTTGCCGCGCAGCACCTGCACGCCCACCAGTACTGCGATCGGCAGCGTGGTGAGCGCCAGCGCCAGGCCCAGGTCGCGTGCCGTCTCGCCAACTGAGTCGTCCGAGCGCACGTAGAGCGTGATGCCCAGCGCGACCAGCGGGAACAGCACCGGATGCACGACCATCGAGATGATGCGCGCCAGCTCTTCGCGGGCGGTTGCCGTGGGCTTGCGCTCCACCTTCTGCACACCAAGCACACGGCACTCCTAACTTCTTGTCGCGCCGCGCTACGAGGCCCATCGTGCCCGGCACGTCGCCTGGGCCGCCTGGGCATTGTAGGAACACCAGGGTCCGCCTGTCAAACTGCGTGAACCCTCAGGCGAGCACGCGGCGGTATAGTCAGTGGCAGAGTGGCATGCCATCAAGCGAGCGGGCGCCCATACCCGCGAAAGGAGCGATGACCATGGCGACGGACGACGAGAAGCAGGCGTATGTGGACGATATGGTGCGGCGGCGCGGCTATGTGCTCAACTACCACAAGGCGCTCGCCGCGGCGGACTTCGACGCGCTCAAAGCGGCGGACCAGCTTGTCGCCGCGGTCTACACCACCCCGCGCCTGCTCGACCGCAAGACCAAGGAGCTCATCTTCTGCACGACGTTGACGGTCATGCGCGGGCCGAAGGCGCAGATACAGAGCCACATTCACGCGGCGATGCAGCATGGCGCGAGCGCGCAGGAGGTGCTGGAAGCCATCGAGATCGCGCTGCCCGAGGCGGGCGTAGTCCCCTTCCAGGAAGGCTTCGAGGCCTGGCGCGAGGTGGTCGGCATCACCGGCATCGAGCCGACAGTGCAGGCCTTCGACGCCAGCAAGGGGAGTGGGGGTTAGCCCTCGTAGCCCTCACATCCCCACGTACTTCGCGTAGACGCTGCGCGCCACCGCCGGCTCGTCGGTGCCTTTGACGATTGCCCGCGCGTCGGGGAAGATCGTCACGTCGTAGCCGTCTACGTGCAGCCGCAGCAGGTAGCCGTTGCTCGCTACCTCGCCCACCGCGCGCAGTCGCTCCTCCAGCTCCGCCAGGTCCAGCGCGCCGGACGTGCCGCGCGGCGGGCGCACCTGCACGGCGTTGCGGCCGCAGAGCGAGGTGCCGCTCTCGTCCAGCGCGGCGTCGAGGTACTCGTACTCACCCTGGCCGCAGGCGGGGCAATCAGGCTGGCGCGGCAGCTCGATGCGGTCGAAGGTATTCTGCCACAGGTCCACCCAGGTCATGCCGCGCACCAGTGTGTCGCTGCCCACCAGCAGCTTCAGCGCCTCGGTGGCCGCCAGCCCGCCGACGACGGCGACGATGCCGTTGAGGATGCCGGCGGTATCGCAGGTCGGCGTGGTGCCAGGCAGCGGTCGCTCGGGGAAGACACAGCGCAGGCAGGCGGTATCGCCGGGTTGCACGGTCATCGTGACGCCGTAGGCCGCGATCACGCCGTTGTAGATCCAGGGGATACCGGCCTTGAGGCAGGCGTCGTTGAGCAAGTAGCGCGTCTCGAAGTTGTCGGTGCCGTCGAGCGCCACGTCCACGCCTTCGAGCAGCTCCTCGACGTTGTCGGCGGTCACGTCGGCGATCACCGGCTCGATTGCGATCTGGCTGTTGACGCGGCGCAGGTTCTCGGCCGCGGCCGCCGCCTTGGGCATGCCGCGGCGCACGTCCTGCTCGTCGTAGAGCACCTGGCGCTGGAGGTTGTTGCCTTCCACGTAGTCGCGGTCCACAATGCGCAGGTGGCCGACGCCGGCGCGCGCGAGGTTGTTGGCGAGCGCACTGCCCATCGCACCGCAGCCGACGATCAGCACGCGCGCCGCGCCCAGGCGCTCCTGTCCCGCTTTGCCGATGCCGGCGAAGAGCGTCTGGCGGGCATAGCGCTCGTCGGCGCCCAGGCCGCGCTCGCCGCGGTCATCGCGGTCGGCGGCGCTCGTGGACTGCGGATCGGACATAGCGGAGACCTCCCTATGGCGTCTGGCATCGGCTACGGGCTGCGCCTGCCGCAACGATCGCCTCCCACCGCATTATACGGCGCGAGCGAGATAACCTCTCTGGAGCGCGCGGCGTGGTCCGCGCAGCCAACAATTGAGGAGGAACCATGACCGGCGACGTGCTCCTGCGAGCGGTGCGCGAGGCTGACCTGCCAGTATTCTTCGAGCAGCAGGTCGATCCGGAGGCTAACGTCATGGCCGCCTTCGTGGCCGAGGACCCCACCGATCGCGAGGCATTCATGGCGCACTGGGCGAAAATCCTGGGCGACGAGAGCGTCACGACGATGACCATCGTGGTTGACGGGCAGGTGGCTGGGCACATCGCGAGCTTCGAACAGTTCGGCAAACCGTCGGTCAGCTACTGGCTCGGCAAGGATTACTGGCGCCGGGGCATCGCGACGCGCGCACTCGCCGAGCTGCTGCGGCGCATCTCCACGCGGCCGCTCTACGCACGCGCCGCCAAAGATAACCTCGGCTCGCTCCGCGTGCTGGAGAAGTGCGGCTTCAGCATCTCTGGCGAGGATACGGGGTTTGCCAATGCGCGCGGCCGAGAGGTCGAGGAGTTCATCCTCGTCGTGCATGCACCCGCGGGAGGCGAGGGGTCGGCGGAACGTGGCGCGACGGGCTAGGACTTTTGGCCTGTGCGGGAGTGCTGATACATTGCCCATGCTGGCGCGCGACGCCGACTCTGCCTGGCGTCGCGAGGATCGGCACGCCCGCTTGGCAGGGTAGCCGCCGTATGGTACGATCTAGTCACTATCAACCGCACGGTGACATGGCAAGGAGTGGCCCACAAAATCGTGGCGGCGAAGGAACATCGCGGCCTCGCCGCGCGTCTTGAAGGTGTCCGGGGTGTGGTGGGTCTGGGTTCGTGCGCGGGGGTGGGAGCATGACAGGTGTCACGGTGGACGAGACCGGCGGCGGGGGAGATCCTCTGCTTGCCCGCAAGAAGGTGCTCGTCATAGACGATAATCCGACCATCGTCGAGCTGATTCGGCACGCGGTTGGGCTGCAAGGCAAATACCAGGTGGTCGTCGCCTACGACGGCGTGCAGGGGCTGGAGCGCTTCCACGAGGAGCAGCCCGATTGCGTCATCGTGGATGTGAAGATGCCCAAGATGGACGGCTACCAGGTGGTGCGCTGCATCCGCGGCGACCAGGCGAGCGCCAACACGCCGCTGATCATCCTCAGCGCGATGCTGGAAGAGGACGACAAGCTCACCGGCTTGCTTTCGGGCGTGGATGAATATCTCGCCAAGCCCTTCAAGCCGAGCGTGCTGTGTGCCACCCTCGAGCGCGTGATGGAGATCACGCCACGCGAGCGCGAGGAGCGCATTCAGGCGCTGGCGGCCGATAGCCCAAAGTAGCCGGAAAGTGCCGATTCGCGGCGTGACACGTTACTCTAACAAGGAAGACCGCGCACTCACGTGGCTGTCCAGGGGGTCGGCGATGGTGGCGCAACAGCAATCGGCGGGATGGTTGGGGATGCAGCAACTGCGTGTGCTGGTCGTGGACCACAATCCAATGGCGCACGAGCGCCTGCGCGCCGCGCTTGGTGACGGCTACTCGCTACACTTCGTCAACGGCGCTTGCGAGGCGCTCGCCGCCGTCCGTCAGGAGCCGCCCGACCTGATCATCAGCGAGGTGGGGCTGCCCGACGGCGATGGATTCACCCTCTGCGAGCAGGTGCGCGCGCTGCCCGGGGCCGAGCAGATGCCCTTCATGTTCGTCACCGACCGCGCGAGCATTCAGGATAAGGTCGCCGGCTTCCAGGCCGGCGCCGACGACTACATCGTCAAGCCGGTGGATACGCGGCTCTTCCACGCGCGCATCCGCCTGCTCTACCGCATCAAGGGCATCGAGCGCCGCGACAGCGCGTAAGCCGTACTATCCCCTCCAGCGTGCTCTGCTATACTGACGCGGACGAGCACACCCCACCGGAGGAGATACAGGCCATGAGCGACCGCGCCACCACCGAGCGCTTCCTCGCCGAGCACCAGATCGACACCGTCAAGATCGGTGGACCCGACTACGACGGCATCTTCCGCGGCAAGCGCCTGCCCGCCGACGTCTTCCTCGCGGGGCTGGAGCACGGCTTCGCGCAGGGCGACGTGCTCTTTGGCTGGGATATCGCCGAGAACCTGGTGCCCGGCCTGCGCTTCACCAATTGGGATACGGGATACGCCGACCTGCGCATGGTGCCTGACCTCGCCACGTTGCGGCGCGTGCCCTGGGAGGAGCGCACCGCCACCGTGATCTGCGACTTCGCCACCGAGGCCGGCGATCCCGTGGCCGTCGCCCCGCGCCACGTGCTGCGCCGCGTGCTCGATCGCGCCGCGGCGATGGGCTGCCATGCCGAGCTGGCGCTTGAGCTGGAGTTCCGCATCTGGGCGGAGGATCAGCGCTCGCTGCGCGCCAAACACTGGCGCGACCTGACCCCGCTCTCGCCGACCACGAGCTGCTACAGCCTGGCGCGCTCCACCGGCGACGAGCGCGTCGTCGGGCGCATCCGCCGCATGATGGACGCGCACGGCGTGCCGATCGAGGGCTACAACCGCGAGCACGGCGAGGGCATGTACGAGATGAACATCCGCCGTGCCGAGGGGCTGGAAGCCGCCGACCGCGCGCTGCTGCTGCGCAACGGCGCCAAGGAGATCTGCCTGCTGGAGGGGCTGACCGCAAGCTTCATGGCAAAGCCCTTCGCCCACGAGGACGGCAACTCTGGCCACCTGCACCAGAGCCTGTGGGACCGCGATGGGCGTAGCGCTTTCTACGACGCCAGCTCCCCACACGGCATCTCCGCGACGTTTGGCTCGTATATCGCGGGCGTGCTCCACACGCTGCCCGAGCTGATGGCGCTCTACGCCCCCAACGTCAACTCGTACAAGCGCTTCGTCGCCGGCTCGTGGGCGCCCACCGTCGCCGCCTGGGGCATCGAGACGCGCACCCCCGCGCTGCGCGCGATCACCGGCTCAGCCGGCGCGACGCGGCTCGAAAACCGCATCCCCGGCTCCGACGTCAACCCCTACCTGGCGATGGCGGCCTCGCTCGCCGGTGGCCTGAGCGGCATCGAGCGCGGCCTCACGCCGCCGCCGCCGGTGAAGTCGAACGCCTACGCGCTGCCCGAGGAGCTGGCGCCGCGCCTGCCCCGCACGCTGGACGAGGCGATCGAGCGCTTCGCGTGCAGCGCGCTCGCCCGCGAGTGGCTCGGCGACGCCTTTGTGGACGACTACGCCACCATGCGCCGCTGGGAGATCGAGCGCGCGCGTGCCGCTGTCACCGAGTGGGAGCGCGAGCGGTACTTTGACGCGCTCTAGGGCCTGTCTGACGAATGGAGAGCGATGTGTTACCCTCGTGCAGGAGGCACCTGGAATGAGGGTAGCAAAATGGTTGGACGCGGCGAATTGACCGAGGAGGCCTGGGCGCGCATCGCGCCGTTGTTGCCGGCGCGCGG
>DASVAA010000115.1:0-2400 GCA_036376595.1 Ktedonobacterales bacterium
GACCGCCAGGCCATCTTTGCCCGGAAGCATCACGTCGAGGATCAGCGCGTCGTAGGGCACCGCCTGGGCGACTGCCTCACCCTCCGGCCCGTCGTACGCCGCATCCACCGCATAGCCGGCATCTTGCAGCGCGCCTTTGAGCGCCGCGCTGAGGCGCCGGTTGTCTTCCACCAGCAGGATGCGCATTGCCGATCCCCCTCCTCTCCCTCCTGCGTTCCTGCGCCCGGCCCGCATTCTACGCCGCCCAGATGCAGCGTGTCACCCGAAGATGACACCCCGATGACAACGCGCCGCTCGCGTGTCATGGCCGCGTCATCTTCGCCTGCTACTGTTCGTCGCGTAACCTCACCCCCTGGCCCCCTCTCCCTGCGGGGCGAGGGGAGGCAGATCGCAGGGACACGGTTCGCGTCCGCACGCGGCCGAACCACACAACACCCAGGACGAAAGGGGAATTCACGCGATGGACGACCACACCCGCGAACAATCCCGCGCCGCCATCGAGACAGCGCACCTGGGCCGGCGCTACGCGCGGCGTTGGGCGCTGCGCGACTGCACCTTCTCGCTGCCCGCCGGCCGCGTCGCCGCGCTGGTCGGTCCCAATGGCGCCGGCAAGACGACCCTGCTGCACCTGGCGGTGGGACTGCTCGCGCCCTCTACCGGCAACGTGCGCATCTTTGGCGACGCCCCACGCGAGCGGCCGCGCGCCGTGCTGCCACGGATCGGCTTCGTGGCGCAGGACCATCCGCTCTACAGGGGCTTCACGGTGGAGGAGCTGCTCACCATGGGCCGCAAGCTCAACCCCCGCTGGGAGGACGATCTCGCCCTGCGGCGCCTGCGGCGACTCGGCATCCCGCTGGATCAGCGTGCCGGAAAGCTCTCCGGCGGGCAGCAAGCGCAGGTCGCGCTGGCGCTAGCGCTCGCCAAGCGGCCCGAGCTGGTGCTGCTGGACGAGCCGCTGGCGAGCCTCGATCCGCTGGCGCGGCGCGAGTTCCTGCGCACGCTCACCGAGTCGGTCGAAGAGCAGGGCCTCACGGTGCTGCTCTCGTCGCACATCATCGGCGACCTGGAGCGCGTCTGCGACTACCTCATCATCCTCTCTGCCTCCGAGGTCCAGATCGCCGGCGACATCGCCGAGATCCTGCGCACCCATGCCGTGCTGACCGGCCCCCGCGAGGATGTCGCAGCCGTCACCGCGACCCACAACGTCATTGACACGCTGGAGGGCGGGCTGCGTGTGGCGCTCGTGGTCCGCACCGATGGCTCGCCGACGACACCGAGCGGCTGGGAGATGCGCCCGGCGACGCTCGAAGAGATCGTACTCGCCTACCTGGGCCAGCCCGCGACGAGCGGTGAGGTTGTATCCGCTTCCGTGGGCAGCTTTAGCGACGATGTGGAGGTAAGACAATGATCTGGCTGACCTGGCGGCAGCACCGTATCGAGGCGTCCATCGTTCTGGGCGCGCTGGCGCTGCTGGCCGCGCTGATGGTCGTCACAGGCATTGACATGCGCACCTCGTACCAGCAGCTCAACATCGCCACCTGTCTGAATCAGCTCGAACCGAGCCAGAACTGCATGGATGCGCTCCGCGCCTTCCGCGACCAGTACAGCCCGTGGGTAAATGCGAGCGAGTGGCTCAACCTGATTCCGGCGCTGCTGGGCATCCTGATCGGTGCGCCACTGGTCGCGCGCGAGCTGGAGCACGGCACGCAGCGCCTCGTCTGGACCCAGAGTGTGACGCGCTGGCGCTGGCTGGCGGTCAAGCTGCTGCTCGTGCTCGGCGGCTGCCTCGTCGTCGCGGCGGCGCTCGCCCTGCTGCTCTCGTGGTGGCGCCAGCCATGGGATACCTTGGAGGGGCGCTTCAGCGCTGGTTTTGACTTCGAGGGGCCAGTGCTGGGAGGCTACGTGCTCTTCGCCCTCGCGCTGGCGATCGCCGCGGGCGCGTTGCTGCGCAAGGCGATTCCGGCGATGGTCGTCACGCTGGCGGCCTTTCTGGCGGTGCGCGTGCCGGTCGAATTCCACTTCCGGGGGTACTATCAGCCCCCGCTGGCAGTCACCTTTGACCCTGCCGGCACCGCGGCGGCTGGTCTGCAGCTCAGCAACGCGGATTGGCAGGTCAACAGCTACTTTGTAGACCACGTCGGGCACCAGATCGCCGATCAGCAGGTCTACAGCACGTGTCTCAACAGTTTCGCCTCGACCAAACCCTCCTTCTTGCAGTGCGTCCACGCCCACGGCTGGCTGTTCGCCGAGCTGTACCAGCCCGCCAATCGCTACTGGACCTTCCAGGCCATCGAGACGGCGCTCTTCGTCGCGCTCGCGCTGGGGCTGCTGGCCCTGACGGTCTATTGGGTCCGTTCACGATTGAGCTGAGCTGAACTGTAAAGTTTCGGCAAAGCGGCC
>DASVAA010000116.1:0-37388 GCA_036376595.1 Ktedonobacterales bacterium
GCATTCTCAGCGGTGATCACGCCCTCGGTGGCCGCCGGGATCAGCACGTCGCAGGGCACCTCGATGACCTCGGCGACCCTCAGTTTCTGCGTGCCGGGCGTGCCCACCACCGAGCCGGTCTGCTCCTTGTGCTTCGCCACCGCCGCTAGATCGAGACCGCGCTCGTCGTAGGCTGCCCCCTGACGGTCGCTGACCGCGACTACGAGTGCCTCCTCCTTCGCCAGCAGCTCGGCCGAGATCGCGCCCGCATTGCCGAAGCCCTGGATGGCGACCCGCGCGCCCGTGACCGGCATCTCCATCTCGTCGCCCGCCAGCTTGATGCACTGCACCACACCGGTTGCGGTGGCCTCGTTGCGCCCCTCGCTGCCGCCGATCGAGAGCGGCTTGCCTGTGACGACGCCTGGCACGGAGTAGCCGGCGTGCATGGAGTAGGTGTCCATGATCCAGGCCATGATCTGGGCGTTGGTATTCACGTCGGGGGCCGGGATGTCGCTGGTGGGGCCGATTAGCACGGCGATCTCGGTCGCGTAGCGGCGGGTAAGGCGCTCCAGCTCCGACTCGCTCAGCGTGCGCGGATCCACGGCCACGCCGCCCTTGCCGCCGCCAAAGGGGATATCCACCACCGCGCACTTCCAGGTCATCCACATCGCCAGGGCCTTGACCTCGTCGAGGCTCACGGCGGCGTCGTAGCGGATGCCACCCTTGGCGGGGCCGCGGTTGATGTTGTGTTGCACGCGATAGCCGGTATACATGCGGATGCGCCCGTTGTCCATGCGCACCGGGAAGTGGACAATCAACTCGCGCTTCGGCTCGCGCAGAATCGCCCGCATGTCGTCGTCGAGGCGCAGCCGCTCTGCCGCCTCCTCGAACTGCGTCACCGCTACCTGATAGGGATTGGGCCGATTGGAACGTGGCACGTCATCGTGCATCTTCGAGGACCTCCCCTCATACCTGCACGGTCGTTGCGGCCGGCGCGGCGCGATTGCCGCGCCCCGGGCGGATACCCCACTGTATCGTTCGACTCGGTCACGCGCTATGCGCTCGCGCCGAGCTTGCCCAGCAGAAGCGGCCGGACCACGTCCGGCCTGGCACTCCCTTTCGTGCGCTTCATCACCTGGCCGACGAGGAACTGCACAGCGGCGGTCTTGCCGGCGTGATAGTCCTCGACGGCCTTCGGATTCTCGGCGATTACCTCGTCCACGACGCGCTCCAGCGCGGCGGTATCGGCAAGCTGGCTGATGCCCTCGCGCTCGACCACCGCTGCCGGAGGCTCATCGCTGGCAAACGCCTTCTCCAGCACGTCTTTGGCTTGCTTGCCGCTGATCTTGCTCGATTCGATCATCTCCAGCAGCTCAGCGATGCCGGCCGGCGGCACGCGGCTCTGTCCAATCTCCAGCCCGTCAGCGTTGAGCAAGCGGCGGAGATCGCCAAGCACCCAGTTGGCGGCGGCTTTGGCGCGCTCAGGAGTGCTCGCCCCCGCGCGCAGCACGTCTTCGTAGTAGTCGGCCAGCGCGCGCTCAGCGGTCAGCGCCTCGGCGTCGCGGTGGGCGAGGCTGTACTCGCGCTCGAAGCGCTCGCGGCGCTGGTCGGGCAGCTCCGGCATCGCCGCTCGCAGACGCTCCACCCACTCGCGGCTGACCTTGAGCGGCGGCAGGTCCGGCTCAGGGAAGTAGCGGTAATCCTGCGCGTACTCCTTGGAGCGTTGCGAGACGGTGATGCCCTTCTCTTCGACCCAGCCGCGCGTCTCCTGCTCGATGGTCTCGCCGCGCTCCAGCGCCGCGAGCTGGCGCTGCGCCTCGTAGGCGATGGCGCGCTCGACGGCACGGAACGAGTTCATGTTCTTGATTTCGGTCTTGACGCCGTACTCCGCGTCGCCGCGCCGCCGCACCGAGACATTGGCGTCGCAGCGTAGCGCGCCCTCTTCCATGCGGCCGGAGCTGACGCCTAGATAGAGCAAGATCTGGCGCAGCTTCTCCATGTAGAAGCGCGCCTCCTCAGGGCTGCGGATATCCGGCTCGGAAACGATCTCCATCAGCGGCACGCCGGCGCGGTTCATGTCCACCAGTGTGTAGGTCTCGCCGGCCTCGTTGCGATGCAGCAGCCGGCCGGTATCCTCTTCGAGATGCACGCGCGTGATGCCGATACGCTTGGGCTGGCCGTTGACCTCGATGGTCAGGTAGCCGTTGCGGCTCAGCGGGCGGTCGTATTGCGAGATTTGATAGCCCTTGGGCAGATCGGGATAGCCATAGTTCTTGCGGTCGAACTTGCTGAATTCAGGGATCTCGCAGTTGAGGGCCAGCGCGGTGGTGATCATCTTGTCCACCGCCTCATTGTTGATCACCGGCAGCACGCCTGGATAGCCCATGCAGATCGGGCAAGTGTGCGAGTTGGGCGCGGCGTTGGCGTAGTCCGCCGGGCAGCCGCAGAACATCTTGCTCTCGGTTAATAGTTGGGCATGGACTTCGAGCCCAATGATCAGCTCGTAGTCCGTGGCGATATCGGTCGTCGTCGGGGTTGCCATGTATGCTCTCGATGCTTTCGAATCAGTTCTCAAAAGGGTCGCTCACCCCCCGCCCCCCGCTCGACTCGCGGGGCGAGGGAGAAGGTTACGGAGGTCGCGGAGGTCGCGGAGGTCGCGGAGGTCGCGGAGTTTCGCGGAGAACGCGGAGCCATATCGTAGGGGCGTCCGGTGGACGCCCGCTCGTGCCCGCCGAGATCAGCTATGCCGCTGGACGAAGCGCCCGATGCGCTCCACCGCCTCATCGAGCTTCTCCTGTGCCGTGGCGTAGGTGCAGCGCACGAAGCCCTCGCCCGCGCTGCCGAACGCGCTGCCCGGCACCACCGCGACCTTCTCCTCGAAGAGCAGCTTCTCGGCGAAGGCATCGGAGGTGAGTCCCGTGCGCTCGATACGCGGGAACGTATAAAACGCGCCCTTTGGCTCGTACGTCGGCAAGCCGATGCTGTTGAGGCCGGCGACGAAGCGGCGGCGGCGGGCGTCGTAGCTCGCCACCATCCGCTCCACGTCTTGCTCGCCGTGCAGCAGCGCCTCCAGCGCAGCGGCCTGACTCATCGTCGGTGCGCACATGATGGCGTACTGATGCACCTTGACGATGCCTTCCAGGATGTGTGTCGGGGCGCAGAGGTAGCCCACGCGCCAGCCAGTCATCGCGTATGCCTTGCTGAAGCCGTCCACCAGCACCGTGCGCTCGCGCATGCCCGGCTGCTCGACAATGCTATGAAACGCCCCGTCGTAGACCAGCCGGCTGTATACCTCGTCGGTGAGCACGATCAGGTCGTGTTTCTCGGCGAGCGCCGCAATCTTGAGCTGTTCGTCGCGGCCGATCACCGCGCCGGTCGGATTGTTGGGGTTGCCCAGCAACAGCACCTTGCTGCGCGGGGTGATCGCCGCCTCGATAGCGCTCGCCTTGACCTCGAAGTCGTCCTCGACGCTGCACGGCACCGGCACCACCGTGCCGCCGGCAAAGACGACGTCAGCCTCGTAGGCCACGTAGCCGGGGTCGGGCACCAGCACCTCGTCACCGGGGTCGAGCAGCGCGCGCAGGGAAACGTCAATGGCCTCGCTGACGCCGACCGTAACCATGATCTCGTGCGTGGGGTCGTACGCCACGCCGTAGCGCCGCACCAGCATATCGGAGATTGCCTCGCGCAGCGGCAGCGTGCCAAAGTTGGAGGTATAGTGGGTCGCGCCGCGCTGAATAGCCTGGATGCCCGCCTGGCAGATGTTCTCCGGCGTGGTGAAGTCGGGTTCGCCCACGCCGAGCGAGATCACGTCGCCCATTGTGGCGGCGATGTCGAAGAACTTGCGGATGCCCGACGGCTTGACGGCGCGGACGCGCTGCGCGAGCACATCGCGCTGCACCAGGCTGTCCATTTGGCGCATGCTCCTCACTGCCGGCGTGGTGCCCGGCATGGCTGGTCCCCGCGAGCGCGGCTGGCAAGGCTACGTCGCCCAAATTGCGCACGATCCGGCCCGCGCAAGAATCATAGCACATCGGCGGCAACGGGGCAGCAGTCCAAATGCACTATGGGCCGGCCCGCCAAACTCCGCAACGACGACGGTATCGTCTGCGCCAACAATGCGACCGGCTACAATGCCAACAACGGCGCCTGGCTGCGGGACGGCACATACGACCCCCCCGATCCTCAATCAGTCGAGCGTTGACCTCAGCCCGGCGCTGGATCAGTCGCTCGGCTGGACGGGTCCTTCCAGTAGGCTGGTAGCGGTCGGCATTCGCAGGCTGCCGTGAGGGGAGGATACGGCGAACGCGGAGGACGCGGAGTCGCGCGGAGAACGCGGAGAGGCAGAGAAAGCGGAGAGGAACCGCAGTGGGGTGCTGTAGTGGCGAGGCCCGCCTCGCCCTCTTCGCGAGCTGGAATCTTCATCCCAGCCTTCGCGCCCCGCGGAGCGGGAGCCAGGCGTCGCGGTGGGGGCGACGGCGCCCGCGTCGCTACTCTGGGGGCAGGGGCTGGAGATACCGCGGCGGCGAGAGGTGAGCCAGTGCGGGCGCAGTTGACGCCGTACCCGCTGGCGGCGTACGCTGTCGCCACGCATTGGCGCATCATTGCGTCATTTTTCGCCGCCTTCATGACCCCGCTTGCCTGCGCATTGTCACTGTTCGCCAGCCATCCAGCAGCCGCGTCGTCTTCCGATGACACCCACATCCGTTTGGGAGGTCAGCCGATGCCCCAGCCGCCACGAGATTTCGCCGCCGAGCGCGCCGCGATTGACGCCGCCGTCGCCGGCAAGACGATCCCCGCTCTCTTCCACGATCTGGCAACGCAGCACCCCAACGCCCCCGCCCTGCGCTGGCGCACGAGCGATGGCGAGTGGGCAACCCTCACCTGGCGCGAGTACGAGCAGCACGTGCGCGACGCCGCGCTCGGCCTGCATGCGCTGGGCTTCGGCCGCGGGCAGTTCGGGCTGATCATGGCGCGCAACCGGGCCGAGCACCTGATCGCCGACCTGGGCATCGTCGCCGCGGGCGGCGCGGCGGTGAGCCTCTACAACACACTGGCGCCTGAGCAGATCGCCTATATCGCCAACCACTGCGAGGCCACCGTCGCCTTCGTCGAGGACCGCGCGTTTCTGGCGAAGTTCCTTGCCATCCGTGGCCAGCTCCCGCACCTACGCCACGTCGTGCTGATCGAGGGCGATCCCGGTGCGGCCGGCGCGCAGGATGACGGTTGGGTGATCGGCTGGGATGCGCTGCTGGCCGCGGGGCGGGATGCCGCGGCCGCCGATTCCACGGCCTTTGGGGTGAGCTGGCGCCAGGTGCGGCCGGACGACATCGTGGCACTAATCTACACCTCCGGCACCACCGGCGATCCCAAGGGCGTTACCTACACCCATCGCAACATCCTGTGGACGCTGGAATCCTCCAGCCGCCTCTACACGCTCAACGACGGCGAGCAGCTCGTCTCGTATCTGCCACTGGCGCACATCGCCGAGCGGTTCGTGTCGCACTGGGGTGCGATCTACCACGCCTCCGAGACGTATCTGGTCCCCGACCCGGCGCAGCTCTTGCCCGCGCTGCTCGCCGCCCGGCCGCCATTCTTCGTCGCCGTGCCGCGCGTCTGGGAGAAGCTGCAAACGGGCATTCAAGTGGGCATCGCAGCCGAAGCCAACCCGCAGGTGCGCGGACTGGCCGAGCAGGCGATCTCCGTCGGGCGCGAGGCCGTCGTACTGGAGCAGCAAGGCGCACCCGTACCGGACGAGCTGGCCGCCAAGCGCGCGGCATTGGCGCCGGTGGCAGCCGCTTTGTGCGCCAAGATCGGCCTCGACCGCTGCCGCATCCCCGTCACCAGCACGGCCCCCACCCCGCTCGACGTGCTGACGTTCTTCGCCGCCATTGGCCTGCCGATCGTGGAGGTTTGGGGCATGAGCGAGCTGACCGGGCCGGCGACCGGCAATCCGACCGAGCGCATCAAGCTGGGCAGCGTCGGGATCGCCTATCCCGGCGTGGAGGTGCGGCTGGACGACGACGGCGAGATTGTGGTCCGCGGCGGCAACGTGATGCCTGCCTACTACCGCGATCCCGTCCGCACTGCCGAGGTGCTCGACAGCGACGGCTGGCTGCACAGCGGCGACGTGGGCACCGTGGACGACGACGGCTACTTCCGCGTGGTGGACCGTAAGAAGGAGCTGCTCATCACCTCCGGCGGCAAGAATATCTCGCCGGCCAACATCGAGGCGCTGCTCAAGCACCATCCGCTGATCGGCCAGGCGTTCGCCTGTGGCGACGGCCGCAACTACCTCACCGCGCTGCTGGTGCTCGACGCCGAGACACTGCCAGTCTGGGCGAAGGTGCATGGCATCGAGCCGGCCCCGCCTTCCGCGTTGGCGACAGACCCGGTGGTGGTGGACGAGGTCGTGCGTGCGGTACGCGAGGCCAACACGCACCTCGCGCGGGTCGAGCAGGTCAAGCGCGTGACCATCGTACCCGCCGAGTGGACCGCCGAATCGGAGGAGCTGACGCCGACGCTCAAGCTGCGCCGCCGCGTCATCCTGCGCAAATACGCCTCAGAGATTGACGGCATGTATGCCGCCGAGCCAACCGGCATCACCATCGAGCAGCCGGCGCAGGTGCCCGCAAGCTGAGGGAGCTCATACGAGCTGGCTGAACAACTGCAGATAGTTGCGCAGATTGGCCGTGGAGAGGAAGTTCCGGCGGACGACTTCGCGGCCATTGCAGCCAAGCTGTCGTGCGCCCTCTGGCTCACGCAGCACCGTCAGCACGCGTTCCACACACTGATCGGTGGTGGAGATGAGATAGCCTGTCACGCCGTCGTCAATCTGCAAGGGGATTCCGCCAACATTGCCCGCAACCACAGGGCGAGCCTTCCACAGCGCTTCCGTCACGGTCAGGCCGAACCCTTCGCGCAGAGATTTTTGCAGCACGACGGCGGCATGCCGCTGAAAAGCATTCACCTCCAGGCTCCCGCCGGAGTTGGTGAGCAGGTGAATATCCAGGTCGCTGCCTGCGTGTTTGCGCACCCGTTCGAGGATAATGCTCCCCTCTGGATCGTCATGCGCCGGGGCACCGAGCATGACGAGTTGAACGCTGGGCACCTCCGACCGCACGGCACGGTAAACATCAATGACGCCCAACGGATCCTTCCAGGGGTCAAAGCGCGAGACCTGCAGGAGCACCGGCCGCGAAGGATCCACGCCGGCCCCAGCGACGCTGGCCGCAATCTGATCTGCGGGCAGGGAGATGTTCTTGGGACTGAAGGGATCGATGGCCGGAGGGATGATTGCTATTGTGCGTACCTGTAAGTCGGGTTTGACGAACGCCGGCACCGTAAAGATGGCTGCGTCGTACGCCTCGATGTAGGGCCTCAGGAACTGCCACACCGCAGGCTGCGCCGCGGTCAGGTCAATATGGCACCGCCAGATCCACGCGCAGGCGGCACCGGCGCCGTGACGAATGAGGCTGCGAAGTGGAGCCGGCTGCGGGTCATGGACCACGACAATATCGAAGTCATCCGCAAACGTGGACGCGTTCTGCTGGTTGGTTTGCTCATAGATGGTCCGCATCGCCGGGGTCAGGCTGAGGTCCTCGCCTTGGAGGGCGTTGTGCAGGCCCTTGGTCACCGTGAAGAATGCCTCGGACCCCGTGATGACGAACCACTCCGCGCGCAGCCCAACGCTACGCATCAACGGTACCAGCGTGTGCAGCATTTCGGAGACGCCGCCGCCATACGCGGTGGCCGACACGTGCGCCACGCGCGTCCCTCGCAGTGGCTGGGCAAGCGTTTCGATCTCGGCGATTACTTCGTCACCTACCACCGCGGCGTACTCGGCCAGTGACTTGGGCGCAAGGTCAACACGCCGCATCCGCATGTCGCTGTCCGTGAGTTCTCGTGCCATGCGCGGGCCTCCCTCCTGGACCCGGA
Source organism: Ktedonobacterales bacterium (assembly GCA_036376595.1). Classification (GTDB taxonomy): domain Bacteria; phylum Chloroflexota; class Ktedonobacteria; order Ktedonobacterales; family JADMIN01; genus SMAG-U1939. Next base: position 7,918 of record DASVAA010000116.1, read on the forward strand.
CCGGGTGGCTACGTACGATTTGGATGACTTCGGTCGGCACTCTCTGGCGCACTGGCACTCGGTGGTCAGGTGGGACGCGTGAGACGCGGGCGTGCCCTCGGCGAGCACGGGTCACACAAGTGCGGCGCCGCATCGTTGGCGAGCGCTCGCCCGTCCGCCAGCCGGCGCGCAGTGCCGAATACCACGTCTAGCGTGTCACTTCCGCGCCGCCTTCGCCCAATGCCGGAGGATAGATCGCACGGTGAGTCTATTAGAGCCGGATCGCCACGGCGGCAAGCCAGGTCATTTCGGTGGCGATGAAGATGCGCTCAGCCAGGCCGTTGAGCGACGTGAACGGGAGCAGGATGAGTGCTACCGCCTGCGTGGCGAGGCCTGCCAACACGAGCAACGCGAGCGCATAGGCGGCGCGCTGGAACGGGTGCCAGAGCGGATCGCGGCCAAACGCATGGGCAGCTGCGAAGGCGGCGGCAGTAACCGCAAGGAACGAGCCGCCCGCGAAGAGCAGATGGGTGATGCCAACGAACGTATGCGGGACACCAGGCCCATCGGCGGGAAACACGGCGATCAGCAGGCCGCAGAGGGCGTATATCGCGAGTAGCGCCACGACGAGCCGGGTGCGGACGGTGAGGGTCTGGACGAGCCCGAATCCAAGGCAGACCGCGGCGGCCGCGCGGACGACCAGCGCGGCGGTGAACGCCGCGCCGTAGCGACCCACGGCGTAATCGCTCACCGCGCGCTGGATGGGATCCACGTCGGGTCGGAGCGCGTGCAGCGCAATCACCGTGGCGATACAGTAGCTGACGCAGGCGAGCGTGGCGAGCGCGAGCAGGCGAGCACGGCCGCGATGGAAGCGTCGCGGTCCGGCGGAGACGTCCGCGCGTGGAGCATGCATGGTGTGCGCTTCCTCTGGGACCATCCCATAGACTGCGCCCTCGCGGCGCGTCGAGGCACGGAGGAGCGCGGCCATTCTACCACCCCACACGCACTCCCGACCGCTTTGACACTCATCCGGCACGGGTGCTACACTCGGACCTGCACGCAACCGGCGGGTCGCTGGAGCGTACCCCACTGTGGCAGCCAAGACGCGCCGCGGGCGAGGATGGTTGAGGTGCTGAAACCGTGTCGCGCTGTGCGCGGAACACGGGCGCTGTGGGCCGCGTCTAGTCTACAGGCTCATGCAACCGGGACGTGCCTGGACGTGTGGAGACCGAGGGAACCGCCGCCCGTTACTGGAACGAGTACGCATCGAGGAGTGCGCCGCGCATGAATACCAGCATGACCGTGACGATCCGCCGCCTGATGAACGCCTTCATCATCATTTTCCTCGTCATCAGCGGCGTCGCGGCCTACGTGCAGGTCGGCAACCAGGCGTTCTTCAATGGTCCGCTGCTGGCCGGCGGCAGCTACGAGACGCTGGCGCGCAAGTGCCCACCGGTGGATTCTCCGCTGCGCGGGCGCATCCTCGACCGCAACGGCAACGTGATCGCCGAGACCGTGCCCGACGACGCCAAGAGCGGCCCACATGTCTGCGGCTACCATCGCGTCTACTCGCAGTGGGCGGTTGACGATGGCCTGGCGCCACTCATCGGCTACTATACCTACTCCTATGGCGCTGGTGGGCTGGAGCAGACGCTCAACAACGACCTCTCCGGCAACAGCCTCGCCACCGTCATCCCAATCAAGGACCAGATTCGCGCCAAGCTGCTGCACAGCGCGCAGTACGGCAATGACATCTACCTGACGATCGACAAGAACGTGCAGGACGCCGCGGCGAAGTACTACGATCGGTCGGCAATCATCGATCCGAGTCCCAACGGCGTCTGCCAGAAGCAGGCCGGGCTGGTCGGCAGCGTGACCGTCGAGGACCCCAACACGGGCCAGATCCTGGCGATGTATAGCTACCCCACCTACGATCCCAATCAGATCGAGCAGGCCGATTCGCGCGATCCCAAGCTCCAGGCCGCCGGCCAGGCGTATTGGAAGCAGCTCAACCAGGACGCCCGCGCACCCCTGCTCAACAAGTCGGCGCAGGGCCTGTTCGTGCCCGGCTCCAGCTTCAAGACGCTGACGCTGATCGCCGGCCTGGATGCGGGCAAGTACGCGCTCGACACCCAGTTCAGCCTCGCCGACGCCACCGACTTCAAAGTGCCCCAGGGCGAGGATATCCCCTGGTACGACTACTTCAACGGCGTGTGGAAGGGCCGCCTCAGCAACGGCGACTTCCCGATCACCACCACCCAGGGCTTCGCCTTCAGCGATAACCCCCTCTTCGCCCGCATGGCCTACAACACCGGGGCGGACACGTGGTTGCGCTACGCGCGCAAGTTCGGCATCGCCACGCCCGGCACCTCCTCGCCCACCGTGCCCTTCGACGGCCCGTCCGCCCAGAGCATCGCCTACAACGCCATCACCAACGGCAAGCCGACCAGCTTCAGCGGCGACCTGCTGGCCGAGAGCGGCTTCGGCCAGGGCCAGCTCCTCGTCTCGCCGCTGACGATGACCGAGATCACGGCGACCGTCGCCGCCAACGGCTACCTCTACGAGCCGCATGCGGTGATGAAGGTGGTCGCGCACGGCCAGAACGCCGCCGACGTGGCGCCGACCAACGACAAAGTGGCGTTCGGCGGCGGGCCGGTCATCCAGCCGCAGACGGCGACGGCGGTGCGCCAGGCGATGTACGCGGTGGTCAACTACGGCACGGGGAACTACGGGCTGCCCCCCGATCCGCTGACCGGCAATGTGCTCAAGTTCACCGGCACGCACGTGGGCGGCAAGACCGGCACCGGCCAGTTGCAGAGCGGCGAACCCAACGCCTGGTGGATCTCGCTGGCGCCCGACGACCAGGCGCCCGGCGCTCCCGGCGGCGCGCAGTACGTGATGACGGTGATGAAGGCGCATGGCGGCGAGGGCGCCTGCCAGGTCTACGTGGCCGACGACGTGTATCAGTACCTCTTCGCCCACCCACCGAAATAGGTGTCCTCGCGCCGGTCAGGACGCAGGAGGGCAGACGTAGTAGGTGTCCTGGCTGGCTGCCGGAATGTGCGCCTGCATTACCGCGGACTTACATGCTGTTCCGGTCCACACGGTTGCCGTGGGCGCGATGAGGAATGGCCCATCGCTTGGGGTCAGCGTCGTAGGCGCCGCGCCATCCAGACTCAGCCCGAAGCTGAGCGCGTAGGTGCCCTGGCTGGTCAGTCCGCTTACCGCGATGACAAATGTGGCCGACTGGTTCGGGCCGATGGCAAACGGCGGCGTCGGCCCACCGTGCGAGGTTTTGGCGTTGGCCGTCACAGGCGCCGAGGCGCCCGCGGCATCGCTGGGGAAGCTCGCCGCCATCATGGCAACGCCTCCAAGTCCTCCGCCACAGCCCGTCGTGGTCTGCTTGGTCGCCGCGTTGTAGGGGCCGTCCTGGCACATGTGCCACACGGCCACCGGACCGCTGCTTGGCGTGAAGCGCGTAATCGTGACGCTGACCTTGTTGAGAGTGTGTGACGCGCTGGTCTGGTTGCACACCTGGAGCGCGTAGCCTGTCGCCAAGGAGGGATTGACGGGCGGGTTGGGCTGATAGCTCGTCACCGCACCGGCCGAAATCTGATACGGCGCGTTGGGGAGGTTGCTCGGCATCAGCGTGGACGGATAGTCGAGCGCGGTCCAGCGCTGGGGAATCGAGACCTTCAGGCCGTCAACCGTGGTGTATTGCGGCGACACAGGCCCCAAGGGAACTGCGGGGCACCCCGCCACCTCGACGTCGGATGGCGACACCGTCGCAGTGGGGTACGGCGTCGCTGTCGGTGCCGTGGTGCTCGTCGCCTCCTGCCTCGCCGTGACCGACGCACCGCAGCCGCTCAGGATCATGCCAAGCACAAGCACCACCGCACTTACCAAGCAGCACGACCTTGCCCGCGCGAGCCGCATATTGCCGCCTCCACATTCCGCTCGTAGCCAGCAAACGGCTGGACGTGGACCCCAGCATAGCACGGCATGTCGTTGCGCACAGTGTGAATTCGGTCACACCTGCGCGATGCCCCATCCTCCCGCCGATTGCCCTCTGCTGTGTTCGAGTGTGGCGAACCATGCTAGGGCAGGTCGAAGAGCGGCATGGCGATGGTGTCGGGTTGCGCCTGCTTCTCTTTGCGCCGATTCTTGCTGCTGGCTGGTCCGCCATCTGCCGTCTTCTTTGCGCGTGAGCGCGGCTGTACCTGGATCGTCGGGAAGTCCGGCTCGAAGAGAAAGGCGCTCGCCGGATCGTGCTGGCGGTAGCGGGCCAGCGCGAGCGGGCGGTCCCGCACCGCGTAGCAGTAGACGCAGCCGTGGGGGCAGGTGTCGTACGCGCCGATGTCGCGCGAGGCCGAGCAGGCGCACTCCTTGCGGTTGCCGTGCCGCACGTACTCGCCGCCGAACCACGTGGCGTCAATGCAGCGCGCCGCCTCGGCCACGCCAGGGATCACGAATCGCTCCTGCGCGCAGACGGAGAGGCGCATTCCCTGCTCGCGCGCAATGCTCGCGAGGTATGCGACGAGGTTGCGTGCGCGGTCGTCGTCGGGGTCGTCGGGATAGGCCGTGGCTTCGTGCAGAGACCAGTCGAAGCCCTCGGCGCGCGCGGCGGCGTCCAGGTTGCGACGGGTCTTCTGGTAGACCTGGGCGAAGGAAATCACGACCTCGCGCGTGGCGCCCGTGAGCTGCGCCGCGAGCGCGCCGAAGTGCTCGACGTGCCATTCGAGCGGGGTGAGCGAGGTGAAGAGGATCGGGTCGTAGCGCCACACGACGGCCCGCGGACCATATTCGGAGGCTACCTCACGCACAGCGGCCACGATGCGCGGGTAGTCGGCCACGCGGGCCTCCAGCTCGCGCGGGTAGCCATTGACTGTGTGCTGCACGACGAATGGGTAGCCGCGGTCACGTACCTCGGCTAGATGCTTCGCGAATGGGCCGACGTTCTTGGTCCAGAAGACGATGCCCTCCACGCCCTCGCGCCCGGCGCCGTCCGGCTCGCGGCCCAGGTTGACGGTATAGACCTGCCGCCCGTGGGGGTTGACCATCTGGCACCAGCCCACGCGCAAGCGGTTCATGAACCACTCGCCATAGAAGGCGGGGATGTCGGTCTTGTAGCTGGCGGAGATGATCATTTGACCTTGGGAGCATCACTCAGGAATCCACCGGATTCGGTCAAGATGTTCGGATGCATCGGTCGCACCCCAGATCAGCAACAGCTCTTCGATGATCCCGCCGACGGCATTTTCATCGCGCACTTCAAAGATGCCCCAATGGTGGCGCCCCTGGACATGTAAGTCGGTCACATGGCCAGGCATGCTCTTCCGATTGTTGGTAACCAGCACGCGATGCTCGTGCGCGCAGTAGGCCAAGACATCGGGATCGAGCGTGCCTCTGGGTGGCGCACCTGTGCCTCCAATATGCCGAATGTCTACGGCCGGATTGCGGTCCAAAACGCCGGTTGCAATATCAGGCGAGAGGTTTTCGTCTATCAGGAAGCGCGGCGACTCAACGATGCGCATGCGCGCGCTCCTGGCGCTGCTGCTCCTTGAGCTCGCGCAGCCGGAGCGTCACAGCGTCCGGATTGGCGTCCGCGGTACGCATCTGTTTCTCGGCTTCTCGCCGCCCGCGCTCGAGATAGGCGTCTACGGCGTCTCTATTGTGCAGGTAGTAGGTGATCGCGGCGTAGACTTCTTCGAGCTCGAGGGTCGGTAGCTCCTGGACGATGCGCTCTGGCACCTGGCCCTTCAGCCAGCGCTCGACAATGTGCTCCAGAAAGATGCGGTGGCCCTTCAGGCGGATGACATCCGGCTGGACAAAGTCGAAATAGTCTTCGAGCTTCATGGCAGTACCCTCCCAACCGCTTACGCCTAACAGTCTACCACCATTGCGAGTGATCGTTGCTGCCTCGCCGGTCGATTCCGTCGGACGCGAGCGCGGGAGCAAACAACAATGGGCACGCCCTCCGTCGCCGGAAAGCGTGCCCCGTCTGTATGCGCAGGCGTCCCTGCCCGTGCGTGAGGGCGCGCCAAGCGTGCTATGAGCCGGTCCGCCGCGCCCTCGTCATCCCGCGCGGAGCGGCTCCCCGGCCGAGCCAGCCCCCGATCGGAGAGCTGGTCCGGGAGGGGAACAGAAGCCCTAGTACTCCGGCATCGCCGGGGCCGCGGGCTTCTCCTTCTCGGGGATGTCGGTGATCAGCGCCTCGGTGGTGAGGATCATGCCGGCGATCGAGGCCGCATTCTCCAGCGCCGAGCGCGTCACCTTGGCGGCGTCGATCACACCGGCCTCAACCAGGTCCTCGGTCTTGTCGTCGAGCACGTTGTAGCCAAGGTTCTGGTTCTTCTGCTCCTGCTGCCCGCGACGCACCGCCTCGACGATCACGGCGCCGTCCTTGCCGGCGTTGATCGCGATGGTGCGCAGTGGCTCCTCCAGCGCGCGGCGCAGAATCGAGACGCCGGTGGCCGCGTCGCCACTGAGGTTGAGGTCACTGAGTGCCTCGGTGGCGTTGAGCAGTGCCACGCCGCCACCCGGTACGAAGCCCTCCTCGACCGCCGCGCGGGTCGCCGAGACGGCATCCTCGACGCGCGTCTTGCGGAACTTCAGCTCGGTCTCGGTGCCGGCGCCGACCTTGATCAGCCCCACGCCGCCGGCGAGCTTCGCCAGGCGCTCCTGCAGCTTCTCTTTGTCGTAGTCGCTGGTGGTGTTGTCGATCTCGGCCTTGATCTGCTTGATGCGCGCCTGGATCTCCTTGGTGTCGCCCTTGCCCTCGACGATCGTCGTCTCATCCTTCTTGGAGATCACGCGGCGGGCCTGGCCGAGGTCCTGGAGCGTCGCGTTCTCCAGGCGCCGGCCGGTCTCCTCCGAGATCACCTGGCCGCCGGTGAGGATCGCGATGTCTTGCAGCATCGCCTTGCGGCGGTCGCCGAAGCCCGGCGCCTTGACCGCCAGCACGTTGAGGATGCCGCGCAGCTTGTTGACGACCAGCGTCGCCAGCGCCTCGCCGTCCACATCCTCGGCGATGATCACGATGTTGCGGTTGCCGATCTGGGTCAGCTTCTCCAGCACCGGCAGGATGTCGGCGACCGCCGAGATCTTCTTATCGGTGATCAGCAGGTAGGCATCCTCGATGATGGCCTCCATGCGGTCGGAGTTGGTCACGAAGTAGGCCGAGATGTAGCCCTTGTCGAGCTGCATGCCCTCGACGTACTCGGTCTCGAAGTTGATGCCCCGGCTCTCCTCGATGGTGATCACACCGTCGCGGCCCACGCGCTCCATCACCTCGGCGATCAGCTCGCCGATCTGGGGGTCGGCGGCCGAGACCGTGGCGATCTGCGTGATCTCCTTGCGGCCATGCACCGGCGTAGCGTGCGCGCGGATGTGCTCGACCACCGCCGCCGTGCCCTTCTCGATGCCCGCGCGAAGCTGCATCGGATTGGCGCCCGCGGCGAGGTTCTTCAGGCCCTCATTGACGATCGCCTGCGCCAGTACCGTCGCCGTCGTCGTGCCGTCGCCGGCTACGTCGTTGGTCTTGGTCGCGGCTTCCTTAAGGAGCTGCGCGCCCATGTTCTCGAAGGGGTCTTCGAGCGAGATTTCCTTGGCGACGGTCACGCCGTCGTGGGTGACGGTCGGCGCGCCGAACTTCTTCTCCAGCGCCACGTTGCGGCCCTTGGGGCCAAGCGTCGTCTTGACGGCGCCCGCCAGCACGTCAATGCCCTTCTTGAGGGAGCGCCGTGCGGCCTCATCGAATTCGAGCTGCTTCGCCATGTTCGATCTGTTCTCCTCGTGTGCGTTCCGTTGCTTATCGTGTCGGGCTGGGCTTCAGCCCGCCGGGCGTCCACCGGGCGCCCCTACGAGAGGTGAGACGCCCGCGTGGTACCGGCTATTCGCTGAGCACCGCCAGAATGTCGGACTCGCGCAGAACCAGCAGGTCCTCGCCGTCGAGTGTGTACTCGGTGCCGCCGTACTTGGCGAAGAGCACCTTGTCGCCTTCCTTGACCTCAATCGGGATGCGCTCGCCCTTGTCCGAAATCTTGCCTGCGCCCACCGCGACCACCGTGCCGACCATCGGCTTTTCCTTGGCGGTATCGGGAATCACAATGCCGCTCTTGGTGATCTCTTCCTTCGCGCTGGGCTTGACCACCACCCGATCACCCATCGGATGAAGCTTGCTTGCCACGCCGTGTACCCTCCCACTGTTTGTTGAGCTGGCGCGTCTTGACATACACGTTGTCCTGACTGGCCGCGGCGTCACGTTTCGTGCCACCGCCGGCAGCGCGCGGCACGCGTTCCTGTGACGGGCGCACGCCGCTGTTCGAAGTATCCGGTGCTTACTATGCCGCACGCGACGTTAGACTCGCGTAGATGCGTTGTTAGAAGCCCATAGGAGTTGTGTTAGAGAGCTGTTAGAACGCCGCGATACAGACCGGGCGCGTACAATCGGGAGGGAGTCAGACGCTGGCGCGCCGACTGCGGCACGTGCCGCGCAACCTCAGAAGCAGCCGAGGAGGGCAACCATATGCGCATCGCGGTCATCGGCGCCGGAGGCACCGGCGGCTATTTTGGCGGACTGCTGGCGCGCGCCGGCGAGGATGTAACGCTGGTCGCACGCGGCACGCAGCTCGCGGCGATTCTGGCGGAGGGCCTCACGGTCCACTCGCGGCGGGCCGGCGATTTCACGATCCCGATCCCCGTTACCGGCGACACGAGCGAGGTCGGCCCGGTGGATTTCGTGCTCTTCTGTGTCAAGACCTACGATGCCGTTGCGGCCGCCGCGCAGCTCCCGCCGCTGATCGGGCCTGATACCGCCGTGCTCTCGGTGCTCAACGGTGTGGATTCCGTGCGCCAGCTCGCGGACGTGGTCGGTGAGCCGCACATGCTGGGTGGCGTGGCGATGGTGACGGCCAGCGTGACGGCACCGGGTGTGGTCACGCAGACCGGCGGGCAGGGCGCGATCGCGTTGGGCGAGCTCAACAATGCCCACACGCCGCGCGTCGAGGCCATCGCGGATGTGCTGGAGCACGCCGGCATCCCAGCTACCGTTCCCGCCAACATCCACTACGCGATGTGGCAGAAGTTCGCCTTCATCTGCGCCTTCGCGACCACCGCGCTGACGCGGCTGCCGATCGGCAACGTGCTTGGCACCCCCGCGACGCGCGACCTCTACGAGGGCATCGCCGCCGAGGTCGAGGCCGTCACACGCGCGGTTGGAGCACCCGTCCCGCCGGATATGGTCGCAACCGCGCTGCACGCCGCGGAGGGCTTCGAGCCGTGGACCCGCAGCTCGTTGGCCCACGACCTCGCCTCCGGCCACCGCCTGGAGCTGGACGCGCTCAACGGCGCGGTGGTGCGCCTGGGCCGCGCGCACAACGTCCCCACGCCGCTGAACTTCGCCCTCTACGCTGCGCTGGCGCCGTACTTGCATGGCGCGCCGCGCGTGGCCGCGCCGCCGGCGGAATAGTCGTGAAGCCTGACGCTTCCGCCTCCGGCGCATGCAGTCTACGTAATCGTGGGGACTTTCAGGTCACCGCGCGTTTGGCAAAATTCGTCTCCGGACCTCTTGACATTGCGCTGAAGTGCGGTTATCCTAGCTTGTGCATCGAGAACGAGCCGGCGGGGGCAACGCCGCTCACGTAAAGCCCTTCAAACTGAGTATCGTTCCTCAGGGTGAAGGTGGTGAGTAACTCTCCGACGTGTACATGCCACAGGAGAGCATGCCAAGACCAAGCGGGGTGAGAGGCAGCTCCTTTCCCCCGCGAGGCAGTAGCGCCCACTCAAGACGGCGAAAGCCGCGAGCGGGCGCTACGTTTTTGTTTCCAGGTATCTGCTGAAGAAGGCGAGCACGCGCGCTTTGTACTCCACCGGGTGCGCGAAGAGCGCGCCCGCATGCCCGCCGCTGGGTGCGATCCACTCGTCCTTGGGCTGGCCCGCCGCGGCGTAGAGCTGGTGCGTGCCGGCGAGGGGCGTCGTCGTATTGGCGTCGTCGGCGGAGGCGATCAGCAGCACGGCGCGCGGCGCAATGTGGGGGATGGCGTTGAGCGGGCGGGCGTCAGCCAGGTGCGCGCCGATCAGCGCATCCACCAGCGTCGGCTCGTAGGGCAGCGCGGGGACGGCGAGTGGGCCGAGCGGCAGGCTACCCATGCGGTCGAGCTGCGCGTGCTCGTCGGTCCAGGCGCTATCGGCGACCACGGTGACCAGCGATGGCTCGCGTGCCGCAGCCAGCAGCACCTCGCCCGCTCCCAGCGAGACGCCCAGGGCGCCGAATTGCTTGACCCGCAGATCGGAGCGCGCCGCGAGGTAGCGCGCGGCGCCGATCACGTCGCGCGGCTCCGTCGCGCCCAGTCCAATGCTCCAGCCCGCGCTCGCGCCGCAGCCGCGGCTGTCGTAGAGCAGCACGTTGTAGCCAGCGGCGAAGAGGAAGCGCGCCCACGGCAGCATAGCGGTCCGGCTGCCCTTGAAGCCGTGGACGAGGATGATGGTGGGCGCATCGTGCGCGGCGACGGCCAGCCAGCCGGCGAGATGTACTCCATCCGTCGCGGTGAAATGGACCTCCTCTACGGGGAGGCTGGCGGTGTGCGCGTCGGGCGCCGAGCGGGTGTGGCGGTTGCCCACCAGCGTTACGGCGCGGACCGCTGGAGCGACGGCCCACGCGGCGAGTGCGAGCGCCAGCAGGACAATTACCGCGACTCGCAGCCGTCGTCGCTGGTGCTCGTCCAATCGTGAAAGGACATGCCAGCGACGTGAACCGGCTGCCTCGGCTCGTGCCTTCACCACGGCGGCACTCCCTCCGTCATCTTCGCGTGCGCTGTCGCTGTGAGGATCGTCCGAAAGCTATGACGCGCCTGATGGAGCCGTGGAGTGGTCATACGTCACAGCGTGGCATCTTGCCCTTACCAAGCAGCCTACAATTTTATACCGCATCGTCGAAAGAGGTGCCAGCGGGCGCCGCCGCATCGGCGGCACGCGCTCGTTGCCACGGCCAGCGCCCATTGATTTCGACTTCCAGAGACCAGCTCAGAAACGTCCGTACCAATACAATCAGCCCCAGCACTCCAACGCTCTGCAACGTAGGCTCGATGGCGACCGTCCTGATGATGTCGGCGGCCACCAGCAACTCGAGGCCCACCAGAATCGCGCGTCCCAGTCCCCTGCGTAGCGCATCGTAGGCCCGCGCACGCCGCTGCGGGCCGCGCAGCATGTTGGCAAGGTAGTTGAACCCCGCCACGAGCGCCCCCACGACGAGGGCAGCCACGCCCACTACTTCGAAGACCTGCTCGACGCCATCAATGATGGTCTTGATGTTCACGGCTTGCCTCGGCTCACGGATATCGTCAGGTCACGCAGCCATCGCCTCGCGTCGTCCTCCGGCTCATGCTGCGCCCGCCAGGCTCCGAACGAAGTCAGCATGGGCAACCTCCGCGGATGGTGCGGGATACCGTGGAAGTGCCCAATAGGGACCCAGTATGTGTCGGTGTATTGCACGCATGCGTGCCCGCTGGTTAGTCGCTGCCTGATGATGCCATGCCCGTGCCCAGTCGGCGCAGCAGCCCGGCCAGCAGCGCGATGCGCGGCGCGACCGAGGCGATCTCGATATGCTCGCCGGGGTTGTGCGCCTGTCCGCCCGCGGGACCCAGGCCGTCGAGCGTCGGCACGCCGAGCGCGGCGGCAGTGTTGCCATCTGAGCCGCCGCCGGTTGGTGCGCCGCGCAGGCTCAGGCCCAGCGTTGCCGCCTCCTCATGCGCCAACGCGAAGAGCTGCTTGCTGCGCTCGCTCTGCTGGAAGGGCTGGTGGGCGAACGAGCCGGTGAGGATGCACGACGTGCCGGCGACAGTACACTCTTCGGCGATCCGCCGCAGCTCGCCCTCCACCCACTCGATCTGCTCTGGGCTGGTCACGCGGATGTCAATGTGCGCCTCAGCCGCGTCGGGCACCACGTTGGGCCGCTCGCCGCCTTGCACCACGCCCACGTTGAGCGTCAGTCCCTGCTGCTGTCCGTTGAGCGCGGTTACGGCGAGCACCTTGTGAGCCAGCTCGACGATCGCGCTGCGGCCCTTCTTCGGCTCGACGCCGGCATGTGCCGCGAGGCCCGTCACCGCCAGGTGATACATCCCAACGCCCTTGCGCGCTACCGTCACGCGCTCCACATCGGAGGTCGGCTCAAGCACCAGCACCGCGTCTGCCCGCTCGGCCTCGCGGCGGATCAGCGCGCGGCTCTCCGGCGAGCCGATCTCCTCGTCGCTATTGCAGATGAAGGTCAGCTCCGCAAACGGCGCCTCGTCCGCATCGCGCAGCAACCGCAGCGCGTACAGACCCACCAGCAGCCCGCTCTTCATATCGAGCACGCCCGGCCCGAACGCCTGCTCCTCGCGCACGGCAAAGGGACGTTCCGCGACCTCGCCCTCCGGGAAGACCGTGTCCATGTGGCCGATCAGCACCACGCGGCCCGCACCGCTGCCACGCAGCCGCGCCACGAGCTGCGGTCCCAGCGCCGCGCCTGGCACGCGCTCGACCGCCGCGCCCAGCGCCTCAAAGCGCGGCTGGAGTTGGTCGGCAACAGCGGCCACCCCAGCCGGCGTGTAGCTGCCGGAGTCAATATCCACCAGCGTGCGCAGGTCGTCGAGGAAGGAATCGATCAGGCGCGCGGCGGCGTCGAGCGTGGGCGTGTTCTCCATCGTGGTGGCTGCTCCTTCGGCTCTGGGTGCTGTGGCATGGTGCTGTGCATCGTAGCCGAGAAGCGCGCGCGGCAGCAACGAGGGCGCGTGCTATACTCAAGATGGGTGCGGAAGGGCGGGGAGGGCCTCGCCACGACAGGCGCCTGAAAGCGTCAGCACACACGAGAGTATGCACGAGCGCTACGACGATGTGGGCGCACGAAGAACGACTAGCACACAGGGGAGTGCGGACAGCATGGCGACGACGGTGACGCCGGCGGCAGAAGCGCAGAGCAGCGCGGAGCCGAAGACGTATCTGAACTATATCGGCGGCGAGTGGCGAGCCTCGGCCTCAGGCCAGACCTTTGACGACACCAATCCGGCGCGGCCGAGCGAGGTGGTGGCGCGCTTCCAGCACTCGAATCTGGCGGACGTGGACGCGGCGGTTGCGGCGGCGGCGGCGGCCTTCCCCGCGTGGCGCGACGTACCGGCGCCCCAGCGCGGCGAGATCATGCTCAAGGCGGCGCTGATCCTCGAGCGCGACCGCGACCGCATCGCGGCGCAGATGACGCGCGAGATGGGCAAGCCGCTCAAGGAGACGCAGGGCGATCTTCAGACGGCGATTGACATCGGCAAGTACGTAGCCGGCGAGGGGCGGCGCTCCGAGGGCGAGACGGTTCCCTCCGCGCTGCGCGACAAGATCTGCCTCACGTTGCGCCAGCCGCTCGGCGTCGTGGGCATCATCACGCCGTGGAACTTTCCGCTGGCGATCCCAGCCTGGAAGACCTTCCCGGCGCTGCTGGCCGGCAATTCGGTCATCCTCAAGCCCGCCAGCGATACCCCGCTCTCGGCGGCTTCGATGGTCGAGGCCTTTATCGAGGCGGGCGTGCCGGCGGGCGTGCTCAATTTGGTCACCGGCCCCGGTGGGACACTGGGTGACGCCATCGCCACTGACCCGCGCGTGGCGATGATCTCACTGACCGGCTCGACCGAAGTGGGCAAGCACGTCGCCGAGATCTGCGGACGCGAGCTGAAGCGCTGCAGCCTGGAGCTGGGCGGCAAGAACGCCGTGATCGTGATGAACGACGCCAATCTCGATGAGGCGGTGGCCGCCGTCGCCTGGGCGGGCTTCGGCACGACGGGACAGCGCTGCACCGCCACCAGCCGCGTGATCGTGGAGCAGGGCGTGGCCGACGAATTCGCGCGCAAGCTGGTGGAGGCGGCCAAGAAGCAGCGCCTGGGCGATGGGCTGCGGCCGGAGACCGATATGGGGCCGCTGGTCAACCAGGGGCGGGTCGCCGCGGTGCATGAGTATGTCGAGATCGGCCAGCGCGAGGGCGCGGAGCTGCTCTATGGCGGCCAGCCGGCGACGGATGCCGAGCTGGAAGGCGGCGCGTACTATCAGCCGACGGTCTTCACCAACGCGACATCGCAAATGCGCGTCGCCCAGGAGGAGATCTTCGGCCCCGTCGTCTCGATCATCCCCGTTGCGAGCTACGAGGAGGCGATTGAGGCCGCCAACTCGACGATCTACGGCCTTTCGTGCGCGATTTTCACCGAGAACGCGCGCACCGTCTTCCGCGCGATGCGCGACATCCACTCCGGCCTGGTCTATATCAACGCCGGCACCACCGGCGCCGAGCCGCATCTGCCCTTCGGCGGCGTCAAGCAGAGCGGCAACGGCCACCGCGAGCTAGGCTGGAAGGCCGTCGAGGAGTTCAGCGAGATCAAGACGGTCTTCGTCTCGTACCCGCCGGTCGGGTGAGGGGTGACGGAGAACGCGGAGGACGCAGCGGAGATGCGGAGGCCGCCGAGAGGGAGAGAGACGACGACCGCGAAATCCACGCAACCTGCGCAGTGGATCGTATAGGGGGGCGAGACACGTCTCGTCCGCTGCGCCGGGTAGCATCGTCGGGGGCGATTCGTTGTGCGGCGCCGCGGCGTGAAGCGGATTAGCGCGGGAGATATGAAAGGGCGAACATATGGGACACGAGGGCAACGAGACGGCGACGGATGCGGGGGAGCACATCTTGCCGTGGGCGCGGGCGGTGCTGGAGACGACGGGCCCGCGCTGGCTGCGGCTCACCCAGACCGTGCCGGAGGAACTGCTGACGCGCATCCCCGCGCCGGGCGAGTGGTCGGCAGTAGACTGCCTGCGGCACCTGCTCGATGTAGAGCGTTCGGTGTTTCCGGCGCGCGTGCGGGCCATCCTCGCCGGGCAAGACTTCCCGGCCTTCGATCCGGCTAGCCGCGAGGCGCCGGCCCCGAACTCGACCGCCCAGCAGCTTGCGGTGGCTTTCGCCGAGGCGCGCGAAGTGGGGCTGGCGGCGCTGGCGCAGGTGCGGGAGCAGGACCTTGCCCGCACGGCACGGCATAGCACGCTGGGTATCATGACGCTGAGCGAGACCTTGCATGCCTGGGCGGCGCACGATCTCAACCATACCGTCCAGGCGGAGCGCGCCATGATGCAGCCGTTTATCGGGGGATCGGGCGCCCTGGCGTTCCGGTTTGCGGACCACCTCGCGAAGCGTGGGAGCTAGCATAGTCGCACGTACTATCGGAGGTTTGACGGCTGATACCGGTGTACGTATCAATCCGCGCTGATCTCAGCTCTCAGCGGACAAAAGCGGCACACCGAGAAAGTCACTGTAGCGTTGCGCGGCGGCAACAAGACGCTCCTGCGAGACGTCAAGCCGCGAGAAGGGGCGCAGCGTGATGGCGACGCCGCTTTTCTTCAGCGTACGCTTCCAGGTACCTGCGACCTGGCCGCCGACGACAATGATCGGGAAGAAGATGCCGTTGCCGCCAGGGACCACTTTGCCCGCGTGCTCTGGGGCGAGAACGTCGCCGCGGTCTTTGTAGCCCAGCAGATACTCGTCAAACCCGGCCAGCAGGTACACGCCGGATGTGTCGTGCATTTCGTGGTCCGGCGCATCCGCGGCCGACCAGTATTCTTTGGCGCCGCGCTTCTCCGAGCGCATGCCTGGTTTCGCCGCTTCGAGGCCCGCGCGGGCATCGGCGAGCGTCAGACCTGCCCAGGTGGCGAAGTCGTCAACCGCCGCCGGGCCGTGGCTGGCGAAGTAGCGTCCGGCAAGCTCAGTCAGCGCCTCGTCGCGCACGAGCCGCCGTGGGGCCGGCACCCACTCGTCGAGCAGCACAAAGGTCTGCTGCTTGTTTTGCAGCGGTCCCAGGCAGATGAGGCCTGTCTGCGCGAGATACCAGAGGATGTGATAGCCGCGCTGGCCCTTGGGACTGATGCCCGCGTCCTCTAGCAGTCGCATCACGGCGGAGCGCGTCAGGCGCCCGCCCCCTTGCAGCGCCTCCCGAATCAGGTCGGCGCCGCGTGCCAGCGTCTCCTCGTCAAGCTCCAATTGCCTGCGCCGCGACGTGTCCGCCGCCAGCCTGCGCGGGGCCAGCAGCTCCAGCATCCACTTCGCGTCCTCCGCCGCCACGAAATGCAGGGTGCCGCGCATCGGCCACGTCTGGACAATCCTGCGCTCGGCGATCGCCGCCTCGACATCCGCCACCGACGGGGTGGCCATGCGCACGCCAATCGCCCACAGTGCCTGCCGGTAATCCTGCGCCTGCATGGCGCCCATCCAGCGCACCACGTCTGCCGGCTTACCGAATCGCTCGCCCGCGATGCGTTGACTGAGCAAGCGTCGCCGAGCCACATCCACGTCTGTCACTGCGCACTCCTCACTGTCCAGCAGATCCGCTTCGCGGGCCTGACCTCGGTTGCGGTGCCTCGCCGTACATGATACCCGCCGTCGTCGGCGCGTCACTCGATAATTCCTTCCGAGTCCGGCCTGCACGGACGAACTGTGTATCAGAAAGGCCGCAAAGGGCAATTGAGAGACCTTGCAACATTGACGCGGGCACGGACAGCGACCGCGGGCGTTGGCCGGGCGGGACATGTCCCGCCCCTACACGGTCGCGGCGCGCCATGTTGCCACGCACAGTCTATCAACCGCTGGCTCGCTTGACTTGACGCCGCCGTGGCGCGTGGCGTACGATCAGCGCGACAACCAAAGAGTGGCGCAACGGCGAGACGAGTACGCCAGACGAGGCTCCAGAAAGCCGCGGGATGATGCGACGCGGCGCTTCTCCCGGCCGAAATCCACCCGCCAGCCGCCCATCGAGCGAGCTTCTCAGTCAGAGTGCGTGCGGACGAAGAGTCAATCTTCTCCGCGGCCTCCGCGAGTCTCCGCGAACTCCGCGTTCTCCGTCACCTCTCTGAGGACACCCGCGAAGATGGGCCGCGACCCAGCGTTATGGGCGACCGAGGCTGCCGCGCGCGATTCCTCCTGGCGCGGCGGCGAAGCAAGGTGGTACCACGGATTCGAGCGCCGTCCGTCCTTGGCGATGGACGGCGCTCGTCGTGTGTTTCCGAGTTCCCAAGAGGAGGACGATAGCATGTTGGATCTGGCGTTCATTCGCGAGCACCCCGATCTCATCAAAGAGGTCGCGCGGCGCCGCAAGACCGCCGTGGACGTGGATGCGCTGCTGGCGATCGATAGCGAGCTGCGCGCCACGCGGCGCCAGGCCGAGGACCTGCGCGCCGAGCAGAACCGGCTCAACAAAGAGATGCGCGCCGCCGGCAAAGACCAGGCGCTGCGCGAGCGGCTGATCGCGCGCGGCAAAGACCTGGCCGCCGAGCTGAAGCAGCTTGAGCCGGCAGAGCGCGATCTGGAGGCCCGGCTGCGCGAGCTGTGGCTGCTGGTGCCCAACATCCCAGACGAGACGGTGCCGGAGGGCGAGAGCGAAGAGGACAACGTGGAAGTGCGCCGCTGGGGCACGCCACGCGAGTTCGACTTCGAGCCGCTGGACCACGTGACGCTGATGACGCAGGCGGGGATGCTGGACCTGGAGCGCGGCGTGCGCGTGGCCGGCTCGCGCAGTTACATCCTCAAGGGTGACGCCGTGCCGCTGGAGCTGGGGCTGCTGCAATTCGCGCTGGAACGCGTAATCCGGCATGGCTTCACGCCGCTGAGCGTGCCAGCGATGGCGAAGGAGTTCGCCTTCTTCGGCAACAGCCAGTTCCCGCGCGGGCGCGAGCAGACCTACGCGCTGCCCGAAGATGAGCTGTTCCTCGTCGGCACCGCCGAGGTCTCGATCACCGGCATGCACAGCGGCGAGATCCTGCGCGAGCAGGATTTGCCCATCAAGTACGTCGCCTGGTCGCCCAGCTTCCGCCGCGAGGCCGGCACCTACGGCAAGGACACCAAGGGCATCTTCCGCGTCCATCAGTTCGAGAAGGTGGAGCAGTATGTGATCTGCCGCGCCGACCACGAGGAGTCGGTGAAGTGGCACGAGGAGCTGCTGCGCAACGCCGAGGAGCTAGTGCGGGCGCTAGAGCTGCCGTACCGCGTGGTCAACATCAGCGTCGGCGACCTGGGTGACGCCAAGGTGAAGGGCTACGACATCGAGACGTGGCTTCCCTCAGAGGGGCGTTACCGCGAGACGCACTCGGATTCGTACTTCCACGACTTCCAGGCGCGGCGGGCGGACCTGCGCTACCGCGACACCGAGGGGCGCGTCCACTATGTCCACACGCTCAACAACACGGCGCTGGCCTCGACACGCACGATCATTGCGCTGGTCGAGAACCACCAGCAGGCCGACGGGACGATCTCTGTGCCCCCCGCGCTGCGGCCGTACGTCGGCGGTCGCGAGCGGCTCGGCACGCCCTGGCGATAGTGGGTGACGGAGCACGCGGAGTCCGCGGAGGGCTGCGCGGAGCACGCGGGGAGAGAATTACCACAGAGGGAAGGGAGGGAACGGAGGGAGGAGAGAAAGCAACCGCGCGGGGGCGCAGGGGCGTGGTATCTGTAGGGGCGAGCCACGGCTCGCCCGCCATCGTGCGGTAGTTGCCTCCTGGGAAGGACGGTGTGTGCGTGGTAGCACCAGATGACGGTGTCGAAACCGTCTCCTAAAGAAGCCTGATGCGGTCGCCAACGTGGATGGCGCCGGGAGTGAGCACCTCGGCATACACACCCAGGCGGACGGCGTTCACGCGGGCGACTGCTCGCAGAATGCGCGGATCATAGGGCAGCTCGTCCTGGGCGAGGCCGACCATGACACAGCGCTCGGTGCGCCCCACGACGCGCAGGCGTACGTCGGGACCCACGGCGACGTCGTGGCCCTGCCAGGCATCTTCGGCGAATCCGCTCGCTTCGGTTTCGACGAAGATGTTTGGGCGAAACCGGCGCCTATCGAGCGCCGCCGCTGAGCCTGAATCCCGTGGGAGTGACCCAGTCAGGGTGCGCAGTGACGCCGTGGTGAGCAGGTGGAGCGCACCGTCGTCGAAGTGCGAGATTTCGGCTTCGCGGCTGAGCGTTACCGGCATCCCCAGTTGGGCCGAGAGGGCTGTATGGATCGCCGGGTCGTCGCCACGGAGCGTGGTGCCGTCGGGGAAGGTGAGGAGCGGGACATCGCCTTCATAGACGGCATGGAAACGGAAAAGCCCATCCATACGACGGAAGCGCCGCGTGGTCTTGCCGCTGCCGAATTTCCCCGCTTCGTCGCGGACGGCATAGAGACGGTCCCCGATGACGCCGCGCTGGTCGAGCCACACGCGCTCGCAGCGCTCACCGAGCATTGACTTGACTGGTAACGCCACAGATCCGCGGTGGCTCCGATCAGCATGCCTCCACATCCTTCCCACCGCTCGGGCCGCACTCACTGTCCGGCACAAGTCCCGTCAGGTGTTCGATGAGATGCCAAGACACCCCTGAGTTGACAACGAGTATCGGGGTCAGTTGGCATCCGCGATCCGCACCGCGTCGCCCTGGCAGATTACGCCATCTCGCTCAACAGAGACATAGACTCCCAGGCATGGCAGGCGTTGTCCGTCGAGCGCGGGCACTGGAGGCCGATTATGCTGTGCCACCGCCCGCAGTATCCCGATATCCGCGGCTAGCTCACCCTGTGGCAGCGTCGGCACGACACACCGCGGCACCGGATTCGATATGCGCAGGCGCACGTCGCCTCCGATTTGGAGTGTGTGCCCCACCCAGGAGTTCTCGGCAAACCCGCGCACCTCTTCGGGCACCGCAATGACCAGATTGGGCCGGAAGCGCTGCGCATCCACCTGGCCCTGTGGATACAGCGTCCGCAGATGGGCGAGCGTGGCGGTCGTCAACAGATGCAGCGGTGCGTAGTCGAAAAACGTGCCAGAGGGCGCTCCCTGGCCGATTGCTCCTGAGGTGACCATGTCACGCAGCGCCAGGCCATCTATGTCCGGCCAGTAGCGCTCGATCTCCGCGACCTGGAGTGGTGTCCGCACCAGGCGAACCGGCCGCCTCGTCATATGGGAGAGCGCCGCGTTCACATCGTCCAGCCCTGTCAGCAACTCGCGGCCATCCGCCAGCGTGATACCTACGGCCCCGTCTTCGGAAACGACTCGTGCCTGGCACTGTAGGAGGCATCCCCGCATCCCCACAGCCGAGGGTGCTTCGCGCTGGCAATCTTCCCCGTCTCCGTGTCCAGGAGCGCGTACCCGCGATCGTGTGCCATGTCGCGTATCCCAACCTGGGCGTTACTCAGCCGTTCGCCTTGCATGGACTTAACCGGATAGTGCCAAAACTCCCGCACGCTCCCGATCAGCATCGCTTGCCCCTTCTCTCATTCTCGGACTCGCGCCGCGAGGATGTAGGCGAGCATAGCCGTATAGTCTCTGGCACCCCAACCGGCGGCCTCGGCGTCGGCCAGCCACGCGTGGGCCGCGGGTGCGAGCCGGAGAGCGATGTTCGCATCGGCCGCGGCGCCGACGATCAGATCGGCGTCCTTGCGGGCCAGGGACAGCGCGAATCGAGCGGGATACTCGCCCGTCTCGATCGCGCGTCGCCGCCTCTGCGCCTGCGCGGCCAGCGGCGTCGTGGAGAGCACCTCGAATGCCGCCTCACGGGAGAGACCCAGCCCATCGGCAAGGGTCACCACCTCGCCGAGCACGCCCAACACGCCGAATAGGGAGGAATTGGCGACCAGCTTTGCTGCCGCCCCGGTGCCCAGTGGCCCAACGTGAACCGGGGATCCGAGCGCGGAGAGCACCGGCGTCCAGCGCGCGACGAGCGCGGCGGGGCCGCCGACGAAGATGGTGAGCGCGCTGGACTCGGCCTCCGCGACGCTGCCCAGCACCGGGGCATCGAGCAGCCCCACGCCCTGCGGCAGCACCGATGCCAGCCGTGACACGGCGGCCGGCCCCACCGTGGACATCTCGATCATCGTCGCCGCGCTGGGCACGCCGGCGACGATGCCCTCCGGTCCCTCGGTCACGGCGCGCAGCGCCTGCGGGCCCGATACCATCGTGATGACGGCATCGGCTCGCGTGGCGGCCTCGGCCGGACTCTGCGCAGGTGTGGCGCCGAGATCAACCAGCGGCTGCGTCTTCGCGGGCGTCCGGTTCCAGACGACGACCTCGTGACCGGTGCTCAGGAGCCGGCCCGCTATCCGGCTCCCCATCGCGCCGCAGCCGATGACGGCAATCGCGCTCATCGCGGCACCCTCGTTATCCAGACACGCCGCGCGCGAGCTTGGCCTCCAGGTTGGCCTTCACCGCCGGCCACTCATCGTCGGTGATGCTGTACATCACGGTGTCGCGCACGTAGCCGCTCTCCAGGATCATCTGCTTGCGCAGCAAGCCCTCACGTACCGCGCCCAGCCGCTCGATGGCGCGCTGCGATCGCTCGTTGCGACGGTCCGTCTTGAGCTGCACCCGCACGGCGCCTAGCTCCTCGAAGGCGTGGCGCAGCAACAGATACTTGCACTCGGTGTTGACGCGCGTGCGGCGGACGGCGGCGGCGAGCCAGGTGTGGCCGATCTCGAGGTGGCGGTCGGTCGGCGAGATGTCGAAGTAGCGCGTGCTGCCGGCGGGCTTCCCGCTCGCTCGATCGACAATCGCGAACGGCTGCGCGTCGCCGGCGTCGCGTGCGTCCAGTGCCGCCGTGAGCCACGTGCGCATCTTCTCGATCGAGGTGCTGGGATCGCTCGCCATGTAGAGCCAGGTATCGAGGTCCTGCGCCGCAGCGAACAGGCCTTCGAGGTGCCCCTCCGCCAGCGGCTCCAACCGCACCGCCGTCCCCTCCAGCGTCACCGGCTCGACACGCATCACCGCCATCGTCATAGTCGCTCGCTCCCTCCCGCCAGACGATCACCACGCGCCCAGAGGGCGACGCGGGTGTCGCCGCTACGCTGTGGCATGTGAGGCCGCAGTGGCACCCCGCTACTCTACCGGGAGCCTTGGCCTAGCCACAAGGGCCGGTTGAGCTGCGGTCTACCAGGCCAATCACACGCCGGGCGCCTGCCAGACACCGCTACGACAGCCCTCCGTGCCCGCTGCTCTTTGCCTTCGCGTGCTTCGCGTATCCTTCGCGACCTTCGCGTTGCGTTGCCTGCACCTATCCGCCCCCAGTCGCGTCACGGGGCATCAGTGGCCGGGGCCGGTGGAGAACGCGCGGATGGCGGCGCCGACGATCGCCGCGGCGGCAATGGTCATGATGATGATGTCGCGCCGCACCTGCTTCTGGTCGCTATAGACGTAGGCGACGGGGATCGCCGCGAGCACGATCAGGCCGTAGACGTAGTGCAGCCCCTCACCCGGCTGATGGTGTTGCAGCCAGAGGATGCCGCCGAGGGCGTCTTGCAGCAGCCCAGCGATGGCGGTGGCCCACAGCAGCGGGCGGAACACGCGCAGCATGCCGGCGAAACCGCCGAGCGGCGCGGCAGTGGCGCCCCGCGCGCGCCGCGTCATCACGATCAGCCCGATGCCGGCGAGCAGCGTCGCCGCACCAAGCACGAGCACCACCCAGAACATGAACGCATGCAGCGAGAGAATCACAGCCGTCTCGTCTCCCAGGCCATCGGCGCCGATCTCCGGCGCTATCGGCTCACACACGCGACAATGCGGACCCTATTGATGACGGCCCGCCCGCACCCGACTATAGGCGCGTCTGCGGCGCGCGCGCAAGCGCGGGCCATCGCACGCCACCCCAGGCCGGGCGTCCACCGGACGCCCCTACGCCGCCGTCATCCCCCGCCGCCAGATGTCCACCGGACGCCCCTACAGCCTCTCTGTCGCCCCGCCCCGCAGATGTAGGGGCGGGACATGTCCCGCCCGGTCGGGGGTGAGGACACACCCATGCGTCCCTACGCATGAAACCCCTCTGCGACCTCCGCGTCCTCTGCGGTTCATCTCTCCTTCGCGTCCTTCGCGCTGGCTTCGCGTTCTCCGTCTCCCTCACTATGCAGTTGGGGAGTGTGCGCCCAGTGGCAACGTGAACCAGAAGATCGCGCCGCCCTCTGGCGCGCTCGCCACCCCCACCTGCCCACCGTGGCGTGCGACGATCTCGCGGCTGATGTAGAGGCCAAGCCCTAGGCCGAGTTCGGAGCCGCTGACATGCTCTGTCCCTGGCGTGCGGTAGAAGCGATCCCAGATGCGGCGCTGCTCGTCGGGCGCGATCCCTGGCCCCTCGTCGCGCACTTCGACCCGCGCCGCGCTGTCGTGCATCTCGACACGCACGTCAACCGGCTGGTCGTCGCGCGAATATTTGAGCGCGTTGCCTACGAAGTTATCCAGCACCTGGGCGATGCGGTCGCGGTCGGCCATGACGTAGACCGGCTGATCGGGGACCGAGACGCGTAGTGCGCGCTCCGGCTGGCCCAGCCGCAGGTCGGCGATCTCGGAGCGCACCAACTCGCCGAGGTCCGTCCACGCCAGGTGCATCGTCGTCCGGCCATCGTGGATGCGCGAGGCGTCGAGCAGGTCGCGCGTCAGGCGCTCCTGTCGCGCCGACGCCGCCAGGGTGCGCTCCAGCACCGCCCGCAGGCCCACGATTTGGTCCGCGAGCGGTTCGCCACGCGGCGCATTGCCGGCGCTCATCCGTCGCAGCCGACGGTTGGCAAGCTGCAGGTTAGCCTTGATGGTCGTCAGCGGCGTGCGCAGCTCGTGGCTCGCCAGCCCGATAAACTCATCCATGCGGCGGCTCGCCTCTTGCCAGGCAAGCGCATTGGCGCGTGCCGCCTCGCGCTCGCGCAGGAGTTGCGCGCGGTCGATCATGAGGGCAGCCAGCCTGCCAACTGCCAGTGCCACCTCCATGTCCTCGGCCTGCAACGTGCGTCCTTCGCCGAAATCAATTGACAGCGCGCCAATGGTGGTATCGCCCAGGCGCATCGGTACGTCTAGCAGCGTCTGCCCTGGGCGCGCGCGGCGCCGCGCGCGATCTGATGCCTGCACCGGCCCCTCCACCAGGGCCTCTCCGGCGAGCAGCCGGCGCAGCCCGTCGGATGAGACATGCGCCTCCGGCGCGGTGCCTTCTATCCGCGCGCGCCAGTCGCTCTGCCCTGGTGGTGCCAAGCCGACGATAGCGCGCGCGTGTAGCAGTCCGGTAGTCGCGTCAACCGTCACGATGCTGACACGCTCGCCGCCTAGCACGCTCTGCGTCAGCTCCGCCAGCCGCTGGAGCATGGCGTCCTCGGCCTTTGGAGCTGCCTCGTCGGGCGCACCCGCCGGCTGCACCAGCACCTCGGCCATCGCCAGCAGCGCGGAGAGCGCCTGGCGTGTGCGCCGCTCCAGCGCGCGGCGCTCGGTGACATCGCGGAAGATACAAACCGCCCCGACGGCACGGCCCTCGGCGTCGAAGATTGGGGCGCCACTCCAATTGAGCACCACGTCGCGACCGTCGAGCGTGTTCAGCAGCAAATCGGCAGCCGCGGCGCCTTCGAGCACCTCGCCGCGCATCACGCGCTGGGATGGCAGCTCCTCCGGTGCCATAGGCCGGCCGGAGATATCACGCATCTGAATCATGCTTGCGCGCTCGGCGAGTGACAGCCGCATGTATTCGGGCACGCTATCCAGCCTGAGCACCCGCTCGATGGCTGGATTGGCGCGCAACAGGTGGCCTTCGCGGTCATAGACGACGACGATATCGGCGACGGCGCCGAAGATCGCGTCGAGCTGTGCGGCATGCCCGGCCACAGCCTGCTCGAGCGCGACGCGCGCGCTCACGTCGCGCACGACGGCCAGCAGATATTCGACCCGCCCCTCGCCCGCGCGAATCAGCGAGACGTTCATCGAGACCCAGCGGACCGTGCCATCCTTGCTCAGGTGACGCTTCTCGCGCGTGTAGTCGGGTATCTCACCGGCCAGCAGCGCAGCCAGCAGCGGCTCATCGCCGGCAAGATCGTCAGGATGTGTCAGATCGCGGAAGCTCATGCCCACTAGCTCGTCGAGACTGTAGCCCGACAGCGTGGAGTACTGCTGGTTGGAGTAGACAAAGCGGCCGTCGAGGGTGGCGAGACTAACGCCCGCCGCCGCCTGTTCGACGATCGCGCGAAAGAGGCCCTCGCTGGCAACGAACTCGTCTTCCAGCGGTCCGTGGTCGGCACGATCTCCTGCCATCGTCGTCTCGGCTCTGGCGGCGACCATGGCGGGAGCCGAGGTCAGCGGCGGCGCGGCGTCTTGCCCGAGCGGGTATCCGCGCTCGTGCGCATATTCCGATGTATCGGGTGAGGAATCGTGCGCCACATCGGGCTCCAGGCTAGCGGCCGCCGTTCGCGGCGCAGAGGGACGGACCCGTCGTTGCCACCTCAGCAGCACGATCTATGCCGGCGAATCCTCGCCGCCGCAGACCATACCGCGTATGCCTATGCTACGACTCACCCGTTGGAAGGGTGACATAATGTGATCACTGCCGAGGCAGCGGAGGAAACGGAGTCAGGCCGCATCCGAGACGCGGGAGCCCTCCTGGCGTGCCGCGATGCGCCCCTGACGATGGCGAGCGGCTACCAGATGTAGCCGCCGTCGCCGGCGTTGTAGGCCGCGCTGGTGTTGACCGGGATAGCCGTGATCGCCGCCCACATCTGCGCCTGCGAGACGGTGTTCACGCCGCCGTCGTGGAGCGAGCCACAGCCAGTGCTCGCGCCACACGAATCGGTATACTGATATGTCCCATGCACGTCGTCGTAACCGACGATCGTGATGAAGTGATAGATAGTATTGCCCTTGGGAGCCCAGTTCGGCAACAAGCGCGCGCTCACCTCGGCCACGACCGGCACGTGCGCGTTGGCGAGGTCGTCCTGCACCTGGTGGTGGAACTCGGCGGCGCTCGATTGGTTCCACCAGGTAATCGAATAGAAGTACTCGTGAAAATCGCCGGCATCGTGGCGCGCGGCCTCCCAGTTGAGGCCGTCGCGCATGCCGTAGAGCGTCACGCCCTGGGATGGATCGTGGTCGTCCATCATGCCGGGGCGCGCCCAGCCGGGAATCGTCGTCTGCCATGCCAGATAGGCAATGTAGGCGCGGTCGTGGGCGGCGTCCCAGGTCGTCGTGACGCCGTCGGCGGTGTCGGTCGCGGTCACGCGCACGCCCGGCGTGGAGGCCAGTCCCCAGTACCACAGCGCATTCGCCGCAGCGCCGGGACCACACAGCTTGGACATATTGTGGTCAGTGTAGCTGTGGCCGGCGGCGTCTGTCCCAACTTTGGCCGGCTCGAAGGTGTCCTGCACGTAGCTGGTATCCAGTTCGTAGGCGCTGGGATACGCGACGCACGGCGAGCCGCAGCCTGGCGCGATGTCGCCGGGGAAGCGCGGCCGGCTGACCTCGAACGCCCGCTTCCGCGCCAGCCAGCCGGCGTCCTGATCGACGATGGCGAGCGGGACGAAGTGCGGCGCGGCGGCCTGCGCGCCCGACAGGACGCCAGCGAGCGCGAAGTAGGCGAACAGGGGCAGCGTGAGGTACGCGGCGGCGCCGAGCGTCAGCAGCGCGCGCAACATCCGGCGCGACCAACTCGGTCGGCGCATCCCGCTACCCCTCTCCCGTCTGCTGGAGGCGCCTACCACGCCAATCACGTCGCGGCTCTCGCAGGCTTGCACGTATGGCCGCGGGTTTCGATCCGCGCGGGTAGAGCGAGCGACAAGCACCCCGCGGACAAGCTCCACTGTAGGCATGCTGCCCTGCCGCCGTCAACGGGGTGTGACTGGCGGTATGGGCAGCATCGGCTATTCGGCTATAATGAGGTGCTCCGTAGCGGCGGTGTCCGCATCGCGAGGGTAGGACGATGCGCACACCGAGCCGTTGTGGGCGCCACAGGTGGACCTGGGGCAGAGCCGGGAAGACGTGAGAGGGAGGCGGATACCAGGATGAGCGGCAGGTCGAAAGCGACGCGGGGCGGGCATCTCGTCGTCGGGCAGTCGGGCGGAGCGACGGCGGTAATCAACGCGAGCCTGGCCGGAGTGGTGCGCGCGGCGCTTGATGAGGCTGCGATTGACGGCATCTACGGCGCGCGGCATGGGATCGAGGGCGTGCTGCGCCGCGATCTGCTTGATCTGCGCCGTCCACCCGCAGCTGTGTGGGAGCGCATCGCCGCCACGCCCTCCGCCGCGCTCGGTTCGTGTCGCTACAAGCTGCAGCCCGGTGATGCCGAGCGGGCGGTGGCGATCCTGCGCGACCTCGGCGTGCGCTACTTCGGCTACATTGGCGGCAACGACTCCGCCGACACGGCGCACCAGCTTGTCACGGCCGCGGCGGCGATGACATACGATCTGCGCGTGATCTGCGTGCCCAAGACGATCGACAACGACCTGCCCGAGACCGACCACTGCCCCGGCTACGGCAGCGCCGGGCGCTTCCTCGCGCTGGCGACAATGGATTCAGCGCTCTGCACCGCCGCGATGCCCGACCACTACCCCGTCAAGCTGATCGAGGTGATGGGGCGCGACGCCGGCTGGCTGGCCGCCACGACGGCCCTCGGCAAGCGCCGCGACGACGATCCGCCGCACCTGATCTACTTCCCTGAGCGCCCCCTTGCACCGGAGCGGTTCCTGCGCGACGTGGCCCAGGCACATGAGCGCTACGGCTACGCCATCGTGGTGGTGGCCGAGACGGTGAAGGACGAGCAGGGCCGCTCGCTGGGTGCGCTGGGCAGCCAGGGCACCGACACCTTTGGGCACCCGCTGCTGAGCGGCGCGGCACAATATCTCGTTGGGCTGGTGCGCGCGGAGCTGGGCCTGCGGGCGCGCTACGAGAAGTCCGGCGACCTGCAGCGCATGTCGTCGGCCTGCGTATCGGGCAGCGACCGGGCCGAGGCGGAGCTGGTGGGCGCGGCGGCGGTGCGCGCTCTGGTGGCCGGCGAGAGCGACCAGATGGTGACGCTGATCCGCGAGCCAGGGCCGGTCTACGCCTGCGCGACCGGCCTTGCTCCATTAGCACGCATTGCCAACCGGCTGCGCCCCTTCCCCACCGAATTCATGACGTCCGATGGCACTGGAGTAAGCGCCGCCTTTCGCGACTATGCCCTGCCGCTGGTGGGTGCGCTGGCGGAATACCCGCGCCTGGATGCGGAGTAGCAACACACGCCGAGAGCAACCGCAGAGGACGCAGAGGACGCAGAGAACGCAGAGAACGCAGAGAACGCAGAGGGTGTTGGGGCACCAAACTGCCCCAGACGAAGGTGTGCGCGGTCCCTTTTGCTTGTCAACCCGACCTTCCCGCTAGCGCACTGTGTTCCGCCGGCTCTCAGCCTATGATGCTACATACAGAGAGGCTGATCGCGGCGCGAGGAGCGTACGCGGGCGGAAGAAGTGGCACTCCGATGATAAGCATTGGCGAAGAAGTGATCCGGCTGCTGGTGGCGGCGCTGCTCGGCTCGGCGATCGGCCTGGAGCGTGAGCGGCTGGCGCGCGGTGCCGGCCTGCGAACGCACGCACTGGTGGCGACCGCCTCAGCGCTGGTAATCTTGGTCTCGTCGTACGGCTTCTCAGACGTTATCGAGCCGGGCCGGGTGGTGCTCGATCCCTCGCGTGTGGCGGCGCAGGTGGTGAGCGGCATCGGTTTTCTGGGCGCCGGGACGATCATCCTGCGCAAGAACGTGGTGCGCGGGCTGACGACAGCGGCGAGCATCTGGGCGGTGGCGGCGATCGGGCTGGCGTCGGGAGCGGGCCTCTACTCCGCGGCGGTGGCAACGACGGCGATCCTGTTGGGCATCCTGGTGGCGCTGCGCTCGGTGGAGCGGCGGCTCTTCACCCACAAGCGCGCCTGGCTGCTGACAGTGCATGCCGAGCGCCGGCCGGGCTTGGCCGCCGAGCTGGAGGAGGGCGCCGCGGCGGCGCATCTCGAGGTGCAGCGGCTGCATCTTGAATCGGGGCCG
Source organism: Ktedonobacterales bacterium (assembly GCA_036376595.1). Classification (GTDB taxonomy): domain Bacteria; phylum Chloroflexota; class Ktedonobacteria; order Ktedonobacterales; family JADMIN01; genus SMAG-U1939. Next base: position 36,698 of record DASVAA010000116.1, read on the forward strand.
GGCCCCGGCACGAGCACGATCCGCCTGGAGCTGAGCGGGTCGGGCGCCGGGGGCGCCCTGGCGCATTTCGCCGAGCAGGCGCAGCAACTGCTGGGCGTGCGCAGCGTTACCTATCATGGGCGGCAGCTTGCGGCTCATGAGGCGGGAGCGGGGACGGAGGAGGAGGAGGAGCAGGATGAGGACGAGGGCGTGCATGAAGAATGAGGTCAGGATCGTCCTGCAGTGCGGCAGGCGATGCGTTATATTGGCAGGGCGGGCTGAGATGTTGCACTGGGAGCGCCAGATGGTGCAGCGCCGGATCATCGGTCCGCGCGGGGCGACGCGGCATGAGCGTGGGCGGAGACGAGGTGTCGCGCCCGCGCTCTACCTCTGCGCGCTCGTCGTGCTGCCCGCGCTGCTCGCCGCCTGCGGCCCAGCCCACCCGGCGGGCGCGGTCCCCCACTCCCCGGCGCGCGCGCTCCTGGCACCTCCGGCTGCGCCCATGCAGTCGCAGACAACGTCACCCGTCTTCGTGCCCGGCGTTCTACCAGCCGTCGCCTCGTCCGCATTTCTGGTACCCACCACGTCGCCTGCGCCGTCGCTCTCGGCGCGCGAGGCACTGCTGATGGACCCGGTGACCGGCCAGATGTACCTCGCCGACAACGCCAGCGACGAGATGCCGATGGCAAGCACCACCAAGATCATGACGGCG
>DASVAA010000117.1:0-24585 GCA_036376595.1 Ktedonobacterales bacterium
CCTCGACCTACTACATCCACTACCTGCCGCTGAGCGTGTTCTACAGCATGTTCACGGGCCGCACCTACATCATCGTGCCCGCCGATTACCACTACAGCGTGCCGGCAATCTAGAGGGCGAAAAGTCACTGAGCTCCTGAAATGGCGCGCGTATACTGTGGAATGGCGCCGCCGCGGCCGAGCCTGGGGCATGGGCGATGCGCGCAATCTGGATAACGTAAGGACTTGGAGAGCATGGCAGACACTCGCCACGACGACGAGCATGAGCGGCAGATGATGCTCGCGGACCTGGGCGCGATCTTCGGCACGCGCCTCAAGCCGCGCGAGCCGTTGTCCCGGCACGGCACCTTCGGCGTCGGCGGGCCGGCCGATGCATTCGTGACTCTGACGCGCGAGGACGAGCTGCTGCGGCTGGCACGGCTGGCGCGCGAGCACAATTGGCCGCTGATGCTGGTGGGCAACGGCACCAACGTGCTCTACGCCGATGCCGGCGCGCAGGGCATCGTCGCGCGCATGGCGCTCAACGACTGGCACGTCGAAGGGGCCGAGAGCGAGCGGCCGCTGCTGGTGGCCGGCGCGGGGGTTAGCCTGCCCAAGCTTGCCAACGACCTTGCCGAGCGCGGGCTGGCGGGGTTCGAGTGGTCCGCGGGAGTGCCGGGCACGATCGGCGGCGCGGTGGTCAGCAACGCGGGCGCCCACGGCGAGTGCGTGGCCGATATACTCGTCACCGCGCGCGTGCTCTTTGCCGGGCCAGACGAGCCGGAGCCGGTGGTGCGCGCGCTGGATGCGGCGGAGCTGGAAATGGGCTACCGGCACAGTCGCTTTCGCGCCGGGCGGCGTGTCGTCTTTGGCGACGACGGCGTGCCCGTCGCGGCGCCCCGCGCGGCGGTCGAGCCGCCGGAGATGATCACCGGCGCGACGTTCCAGCTGCGGCACGACGATCCGGCGGCGGTGCGGGCGCGGGTCGAGCGCAACAAGCGGCACCGGCGCGAGACGCAGCCACCGCAGCCCAGTGCCGGCTCGGTCTTCAAGAATCCCAATGGTACCTACTCCGGCAAGCTGATCGAGGAGGCCGGGCTGAAAGGCACGCGCGCCGGCGGGGCCGAGATCTCGACGCGCCACGCCAACTTCATCGTCAACACCGGCGGCGCGACGGCAGCGGACGTGGTGGCGCTGATCGCGCAGGCGCGGCGCACCGTGCGCGAGCGCTTCGATATCGAGCTGGAGCTGGAGGTCGAGCTACGCGGCGATTGGTAGGCCGGCTTCCCTGCTGATTGACCTAACCGCCGATTCCCACCTCTTCATTGCATGCGCTTCTCGCGCAGCCGTCGTGTTCTGCCGTTGCTCGGCCATCGTGCGTAGTTGCGCCACGGGCGTGGCAGGTATAACCTAAGCGAACGGCGGAACGTATCTCGCTGTGGCGGCGTCGGGTAGGTCGTGATGCGGGCGTCACACGTGCGGACAGCCAGAAGGCGGCCCTCGGGGACTGGACAGAGGGGAGTGCGGAGCGATGAGCGCGACGGTGGAGACACAGCAGACGCTAGCCCCTGGCGGACCGCCGGCCGGCACGGCGCCGGAGGTAATCCTGCGCACGCAGCGGCTGACCAAACGCTACGGCAAGCGCCTGGCGGTCAACGATCTGGGGCTGGAGGTGCGGCGCGGCGATGTCTTCGGTCTGCTCGGTCCCAACGGCTCCGGCAAGACCACCACGCTGCGCATGGTGCTGGGGCTGGTGTTCCCCACGGCCGGCGAGATTACGCTCTTTGGCACGCCTGCTGCCGATCCGGTGGCGCGCGGAGCGGCACTCAAGCGCATCGGCGCCATTGCCGAGCAGCCCGCGTTCTACCCGTTCCTCTCCGGCGAGGATAACCTGCTCGGCGTGGCGACCTTCGCGGGACTGCCTTCCAACGCGGCCACCCGCGTCCGCGTGAAGGACGTGCTGACCCAGGTGGGCCTGAGCGACCGCGGCAAAGACCGCTACAAGCGCTACTCGCTCGGCATGAAGCAGCGCCTGGGGATCGCCGCGACACTGCTGACGCGCCCGGAGCTGATCGTGCTCGACGAGCCGACCAACGGGCTGGACCCCGCCGGCATGGTTGAGGTCCGCGCGCTCATCGGCCAGCTTGCGCGTGAGGGTGTGACGGTGCTGCTCTCCAGTCACCTGCTCCACGAGGTGCAGCAGGTCTGCACACGCGTGGCGATCCTGAAAGACGGTACGCTGCTGGCACAGGGCGCCGTCGAGCAGCTCCTCGCCGCCTCCAGCGGCATCCTGTGCGGCTTTGCCGATGCAGAGCAGCTCCCGCGCGCCGCGGGGGCGCTGCTGCAAGCCAAGGAGCGCGGCGCGGCCTGGCTCACCGGTGTCCACTACGTGCTGCCGGAGCCGGGCGCGTGGGTGCCACCGGGAACCTGGCTGTTGCGCGTGGACGCGCCGCAGGAGCGCGCCGCCGAGGTCAACGCGCTGCTGGCGGGCTTTGGGTTGTATCCGGCCGAGCTGCGCCACGCCGAGGGCAACCTGGAGCAATACTTCCTGGCGCTGACGGGCGCGCAGGGCGGCGCGGCGAATCCAGCGGCGGTGCCGGTGGTCCCTGTCGTCCCGGTCGCGGCCAGCCCGACGGCATCGGCGACGCAAGCGGGTGAAACGGGTGAGACGACGCAGGCGGGAGGGCAGCAGGCATGACACAGGGAGAGATCTTGGCGCCGGCGGTCAGCGATCTGGCCGGTGCGCCCTCCACTAATTGGCTGCTGCAAACACTGCGGCTCGCGCGCTGGCTGCTCTATACCGTGCGGCGGCGGGCAATGGGCAAGGTGATCTTTGGGCTGCTGGTGGGCGGCCTGCTGCTGGTGGTCGCCATTCAGGTATTGGTGTACATCATCGCGCTGAACTCGACGCCCTCTGGCCAGACCTGCACGGGATCGCCAGATGGTGGACCACCGGTCTGCCAGCCGCTGACGATGTCGCCGGATCAGGTCCATGCGATGCAACAGGCGGCGGCCAAGGGTGTGGCGATGGGCATGACCTTCCCGCAGTCGCTGACCGTCGTGGAGGTGCTGGTTTCGCTGATCGGTGTGATCGTGCTGACGACGCTAGCTGGAGCGGTTGTCGGCGGTGAGTACGGCCACGGCACGGTGCGCGTGCAGCTCTCGCGCGGGGTGGGACGGGCGCAATTGATCGCCGCCGAGGCGCTCGCGCTGGCGGCGCTGTCACTGATCGCGACCGGCGTGCTGATGCTGATCGGCATCCTGGTCGGCTTCACGCTGGGGCCGGCTCTGGGCGGCACGCTGCCGGCGTTCGCGTCGGGCGCGCCGGTCGAGCTGCTGATGACGTGGCTGGCGTTGTCGCTCAACCTCTTCGGCTACTGCGCCATCGCGCTGTTCTTCGCCACGCTTGGCCGCTCGACCGCCGCGGGCATCGGCTTCGCGTTGGGCTTCTTCGTCGCCGAGAGTGTGCTGGGGGGGATTCTGACAGGTATCTCCTTTATCTTCCAGCAGACACAGCCCAACACGGCGGAATTCATCCGCCACATTCCCGACTGGTTCCTCGGCAACAACGTCGGCTACATCGTGCAGCACGCGTCGCTCTCACCGCTCGCCATCAGCCCGGCCGGCGACCAGGGCAGCGCCCCGTTTGACATGACGCACGCCCTGCTGGTGACGCTGCTCTATCTCGTGCTGACCATCGGCGGCAGCTATCTGCTCACCCGCAAGCGCGACATCACCGATTAGACGCGACCGATCGGGTGCGCTCCGCGATACCAGTCCGCGCCGGCGGACTTTGCGGCCGTGTAGGGGCGTCCGGTGGACGCCCGTAGGCCCTCCAGGCGCGGTTTCAACCGCCGGCACTCGACAGGCTCAGCGGCGCGGGACGTCCAAACAGCTCCCATGCCGCCGACCAGAGCACGCGCAGAGCGAAGAAACCGAGCGCCAGCCCGCACAGCGCGCTGATCCAGCGGAAGAGCGCCGGCCGCACGAAGCGCCGGCCGCGCCCAATCAGCACGCTGATGCCCATGCACCACAGCGACGCGCCGACGAAAAACCCACCGACGAAAAGCGCGAACTCCGGCCCCGACGCGCCCAGCGCGAGGATGCTAGTGCCGACACCCGACCAGAACGCCAGCGCCACGGGATTGGCGAGGCCGAAGAAGGTTCCGGTGGCGAAATCGCCGCCCGCGCGTGCCTTCGTTCCCGGCTGTGTGCCGAGCCATGCCTCGTGTAGCGCGCCCCACGCCAGCCGCAGCAAGAAGCAGCCGCCCGCGACACCTAGCGCCACCTGCACCGCGCGGTACTGCGCGAAGAGCGCGACGCCGGTGAGCGCCAGCACCGCCCAGAGCGAATCGCCGATCAGCGAGCCAGCCTCCACCAGCAGGGTCGAGCGCGCGCCGCGCGCCAGGCCGCGGCGGATAGCCTCGGTATTGACGGCGCCCGGTGCGGCGGCGTAGGCAATGCCCAGGCCGGCGGCGGGCAAGAGGATGGCAAGCGGGTGCGGCATGGTGCTCTCCTGGTGATAGATAGACCTACGGGGAAACCGGTGCCAGTGCCAGTGTCGGCGCCGTTACGCCGGCTGCTCCTCGCCGGCGGTCGGGGCAGGCGCCTTGAGGTCGAGGTCTTTCACGCCCGCCGCGATCGCCTCGGGCAGACGCGCATGGGCAGCCTGCCGCGCGACGCGGATGGCGTTCTTGATGGCCTTGGCGTTGGAGCGGCCGTGCGAGATAATCGAGACGCCGTTGACACCCAGCACCGGCACGCCGCCATACTCGGTGTAGTCGAGCTTGCGGCTGACACGGTCGAAGGCTGGCTTGGCGAGCAGACCGCCGACGGCACTGATCGCGCCGGACTTGATCTCGCTCTTGATGGTCGCGCTGATCATCTTGGCGATGCCCTCGCTGAGCTTGAGCACCACGTTGCCGACGAAGCCATCGCAGACCACCACGTCCACCGTGCCGGCGTTGACGTCGCGCCCCTCGACGTTGCCAATGAAGTTGAGGCCGATGGCGGGCGCCGCCGCGGCGAGCATCTGGTGCGCCGCCTGCGTGAGCTGGTCGCCCTTGGTTGGCTCCTCGCCGTTGGAGAGCAGGCCCACGCGCGGGCTTGGCAGATTGAAGATGCTGCGCATGTAGGCCGCGCCCATCACCGCGAACTGCACCAGGTAGGATGGCTTGCAGTCGGTGTTGGCGCCCATGTCGATCACCAGCGTCTGCGCGCCGCCCGCCGCCGGCACCACGCCGCCAAAGGCCGGGCGCTCGATGCCGCGGATGCGCCGCAGGGTGAAGATCGCCGCCGCCAGCACCGCGCCGCTGTTGCCCGCCGAGACCACCGCCGCCGCACGCCCGTCGCGCACCAGCTCGTGCCCCAGCGTGATGGTGTTGCGCCGCTTGGCGCGCACGGCCTCCGCCGGGTGCTCGTCCATGCCGATCACTTCGTCGGTATGGACCACCTCGATGTCGAGTCCGTTTGTGTCGAGCGCGGCTAGCTCCTCGCGGATGCGCGGCTCTGGGCCGACGAGCAGGATGCCGACGCCGAATTCACGTGCCGCCTGCACGCTGCCGAGGACGATCTCGTGCGGCGCGTAGTCGCCGCCCATCGCATCCACGGCGACGCGCACGGCTGCCGGTGCGGCGTTCTCCTCTGACGACTGGCTCATGGCTCATCTGCCTCCTCGCGGTGGGTGGGCGCCGGCACCCGCATGTGCCGCGGCTAGCGGAGAATCGGGCTGAGGCCCCCCTGCCTTTAGGCATGGGGATGGGCATCCCGGCGGCCCTGTGGCCCGCAAGGGCCACGACTGGTACCACTGGATTGCCGGTTCTTCATCTATCAGGCAGAATAGCAGAGAATGGAACAGCAGAGCGTACGCAAGACGTACAAGTACAAGCTCGATCCCACTCCTGACCAGGAGCGGGCGCTTGGCCATACGCACACGCTCTGTCGGCGTGTCTACAATTGTGCCCTTGAACAGCGCAGGACCTGGTGGGAGCGCGGCCAGTGTGGAGGCCAAGGCAAGAGCGCGACGTACTACCAGCAGAAGGCGGAGTTGCCCGATCTGAAGGCCGCATGCCCGGACTATGCCGCGGTCAACGCCCAGGTCTTGCAGGACGTGATCTTGCGAGTCGAGCGCGCCTTCCAAGCCTTCTTCCGCCGCGGCGCTGCTGGTGAGACACCCGGCTATCCCCGCTTCCAAGGCGCCGGCCGCTACAACAGCTTCACCTATCCGCAATATGGCGGCGGCGCGGTCCTCGATGGGGGCCTGCTGAGTCTGTCGAAGATCGGACGCATCCGCATTCGAGTGCATCGTCCGCTGGCAGGCACGCCCAAGACGGTGACGATCTCGCGGGAAGCGGATGGGTGGTATGCCTGCCTCTCGTGCGCCGATGTACCGAGGCAGCCGTTGCCCCCCACCGGACGTGAGACCGGCATAGACGTGGGCCTGAAGGTGTTCCTCATCACGGCGGACGGGAAGATCGTGGAGAATCCCCGCCATTATCGCACGGCGGAGAAACAGCTTGCCAAGGCCCAACGGCGGGTGTCGCGTCGCACGCAGGGCAGCCATCGGCGCCGCAAGGCAGTACGATTGCTGACACGCGCGCGTCAAAAGGTGCGCCGCGCGCGAGCAGACTTCCATCACAAGACGGCGCTCACGCTGCTGCGGCAGTATGACACCATCTATCTCGAAGAGTTGCAGGTCCGCAACATGGTGCGTAACTCCCATCTCAGCAAGAGCATCAGTGATGCCGGCTGGGCGGCGTTCCGCACCATCCTGGACGCCAAGGCAGCATGCGCCGGGCGACAGGTGATCGCGGTGCCCGTGCAGTACACCAGCCAGGACTGTAGCGGCTGTGGGGAACGGGTGCCCAAGAGTCTGTCGGTGCGCACCCATGTCTGTCCCTCCTGCCGCCTGGTGCTGGACCGCGATGAGAACGCGGCCATCAACATTCTTCGGGCCGGGCAGGCCCGTCAGGGAGCGGTGGCGGTGGCTGCCGTGATGAACTGAGAAGCCCCCGGCTCTTAGCCGTGGGGAGTATGTCACCCGATGGTTTGCTTGATGAGCCGGAGCAGTTGGTTGAGGTCGAAGGGCTTGCGCACAATATGGCGCACGCCCAGCTTCCGCAGTGTCGGCTCGTCTTGTTGCACATCTTGCTTGGCAGTGACGACGATCACCGGGATGTTCGCGGTGTCGGGGCTGAGCTGCATCAGGCGCAGCTCGTCCTCGCCCTCCAGATAGGGCATCAGCAGGTCGAGCAGGATCAGGTCTGGCTGATATTCGCGCACGGCGTCGTAGAAGCGCAGACTCTGTACGCTCGTCGTCACGTCGTAACCCTCTTGGATGAGGGAGTCTCTCAGCAGATCGGCGATGGGCCGTTCGTCATCGGCCACCAGGATTTTCTTCGACACGCGATCACCCTGTCCTTTACGAGAGCGGCAGGCGCCTGAAACCGCCCCCGCGCCAGCCGCCCGAGCCGCGCGGCCCAACTTACGCGGCCATCGCGCGCTTCCCTGCGTTCGCCGCCGTTGTGCGTGGTCGTCCAGCAGAGAGAACCTTCGCCCGCTTCGGCCCGGCCGCGAACGTGCGCGCCCGCGTAATTCAGGCGCATTGTACATCACGGCTCGCGCGAGCGGCAATGCACCATGACTACATGACCAGCGCAATGGCCGATAGTCATGGAGAATCATGGATGGCCGCTGAGCAGCTCGCCCACCCGCACGCTGCGCATCATCTCGGCGAAGGCCGCCGCTGCGGGCGCCAGCTCGCGCCCCGGCCACTGCGCCAGCGCCACCTCGTAGGGCGGCAGCTCGGCATCGCGCACGGCAATGCTGACCAGATCCCCGCGCTCCAGCTCGTCCCACACCGCCAGCGCCGGCAGCACGGTGACGCCCGCGCCGCGCAGCACCAGCCGGGTGAGCACCTCGCCCGCCGTGGCTTCCAGCGCCACCGAATCCTCCGCGCCCGGTGGCAACAGGTAGCGCAGCCCGACGTGCGTGGGTCCGGCCTGGGTCGAGAGCACCGTGTGGCCGGCCAAGTCGGCGCGCACGCACTCGCGCTTGCGCGCCAGCGGATGGCTGCTTGCGGCAACCAGCAGCAGGGGATCGCGGTGTGTCCAGAGTACCTGCGCCCGCGGATGCGCCTGCGCCCGCGAGCAGAGTGCCAGCTCGATGGTGCCGTCGAGCAGGTGCTCCATCAGCGCGGGGCTGAGCGCCGTATGCACGCGGATCGGCACGCCACGGTACGCGCGCCAGAAGCGCTCGATCAGCCGCGGGACGAGATACTGGCCGCTGGAAGGATTGGCGCCTAGCGTTAGCCGGCCCAGCCCGCCGCGCACCAGCCGCTGGACCGCGTTACGCCCCTCGCTGCGCAGCGCCAGCATACGCTCGGCATAGGGCAGCAGTGCGCGGCCGGCGTCGGTCAGCTCCAGGGTGTGCCCGTGGCGGATGAAGAGCGGCGTGGCCAGCTCGGACTCCAGCGCGCCGATGCGCCCGCTGAGCGTTGGCTGCGCGAGGTCGAGCAGCACCGCGGCGCGCGAGAAGCTTCTCGCGCGTGCCACCTGGACGAAGGTTTCGAGCTGGTCGAGGGTCATTTTCGAGCACCTACCACAAGTTGTATCATCGAATCCAATAGAAGGTATCGCCGCTAATGTCTGGCATTATAGCACGGCGCCAGGTACAGTAGTCTCTGGCGGCCGGTTATGATGCTCTCGTCGGGGCGTCCGGTGGACGCCCGCTGTGCCCCCAGAGTCATCCACTGTCTACTTTAGATCCTAGAACCTGGCCCGCCCATCGCGGGCTTTGTCGCGGAAAGCGCTGAGGCGCGGATTCATCCGCCGGCCTCCCCGCCGGTTCGGAAGGGAGCGTACAGACATGGTACAGCGCGAGGACCTCGCGGACCTGATCGTGGACCTCGACCACGTCCAGATCGCCGCGCCGCCTGGTGCGGAAGAGGCGGCGCGAGCCTTCTACGGCGGCGTGCTGGGGCTGCGCGAGATCGCCAAGCCTGAGGCGCTGCGCGGCCGCGGCGGTGTCTGGTTCGCGGTGGGCGCGGATGGGCGCGAGCTGCACGTCGGCATCGAGGAGGACTTTCACCCGCAGCGCAAGGCGCACCCGGCGTTTCGCGTGCGCGACCTGGCGGCGGTGCGACGCCGCATCGAGGATGCCGGCCGCGCAATCGTTGCGAGCGTCGCGATCCCCGGCCGCGAGCGCATTGAGACCAGCGATCCCTTCGGCAACCGGCTGGAATTTACGCAGATGGTGTCTGACGAAGCGCCCGAAGACGCCGACGAGGCGGCGCGGGCGCGAGTGCGGGCGGCGTTTGGGGCCAGCGCCGAGGCGTACGTCGTCAGTCCCGGCCACGCGCACGGCGACGACTTGGCGCGGCTGGTGGAGCTGGCGGCGCCGCGCCCGACCGACCACGCGCTGGACGTTTCGACCGGCGGCGGCCATGTCGCGCTGGCGCTGGCACCGCACGTCGCGCGGGTGACGGCGAGCGATCTGACGCCGGCGATGCTGGTCGCGGCGCGGCGCCACCTGAGCGCGCAGGGTGCGACCAACGTGGACTACGTGATTGCCGACGCCGAGCACCTGCCCTTCCTCGACGCCAGCTTCGATCTGGTGACGGTGCGCATCGCGCCGCACCACTACCCCGACGCCGCGCGAGCGGTGCGCGAGATGGCGCGCGTGCTCGCGCCAGGCGGCCGCCTGGTGGTGATCGACAACATTGCGCCGCCGGACCCTCAGCTCGACGCGCTGCTCAACGAGTGGGAGCAACGCCGCGATCCGAGCCACATCCGCGCGTATACCGCTGATGAGTGGCAGGCGCTCGTCGCCGGCGCCAGGCTGCACCTGACGGCCATCGAGACGGGCTGGAAGGCGCATCCCTTCGCGCCGTGGGCCGAGCGCATGCGCATGCCGGCGGACGCGCAGGCGGCGCTGGAGCGCGACATGCTCGCCGCCCCGCCCCACGCCCACGACTACTTCCGGCTGCAAGCGCGCGACGGCCACCTGGAATCCTGGAGCGCGGAATATGTGATTCTGGCGGCCGAGAAGCCGGCGGGAGAGTAACCGCAGAGGACGCAGAGGGTGCAGAGGGAGGGGGATCGGACATGGCCGATGGGGACCTGGATCGCGTGCTGCGCGATCAGATTGCGTATTACCGGGCGCGAGCGGGCGAGTACGACGAGTGGTTTCTGCGCCAGGGACGCTACGACCGCGGCGCGGAGGCCAACGCGCGCTGGTTCGACGAGGTCGAGACGGTGGTGCGAGCGCTCGACGCCTTCCATCCCGCCGGTGCGGTGCTGGAGCTAGCCGCGGGCACGGGCCTGTGGACGCAACGCCTCGCACCCTACGCCACCACGCTGACGGTGGTGGATGCGGCGCCCGAGGTGCTGGCGATCAACCAGCGGCGGCTGGGCGAGCACGAGGGCGTGCGCTACGTCGAGGCGGACCTCTTCACCTGGCGGCCGGACGAACGCTACGACGCCGTGTTCTTCGGCTTCTGGCTCTCGCATGTCCCCGACGAGCGGTTCGCGACGTTCTGGGAGCTGGTCCGTTCGGCGCTCGCCCCCGGCGGGCACGTCTTCTTTGTGGATTCGCTTTACACACAGGAGTCCACGGCGCGCGATCACGTGCTGCGCGGGCCGGAAGCGTCGCGGATGACGCGCCGGCTCAACGACGGCCGCGAGTACGAAATCGTCAAGGTCTTCCACGAGCCGCGAGCGCTGGCCGCGCGATTGGCGGCGCTCGGCTGGCAGGCTGACGTGCGTTCGACGGGCAGCTACTTCGTCTACGGCACAGCCGCGCCCGCCGAGTGAGGACACCACTACCCGATGCGGTCGAGCGTGGCGAGCTGCTGCACGGCGGTCGTGCCGTCGTCGAGGCGCACCACCGCGGCCGGAGCCACCACGCCCCCGCTGGTAGGCTGCCTCCGACTGAACACGTGGGTGATGGTGCCGCTCGCGCCAGCCAGCGAACCCGCGGCCACGAGCACGCGCACGCCCGCGGCGAGCGTGCTCTCCATCGGCACTCCCAGCGGCGGCGTACTCGGCGGGACCGCGAGCAGCATCTCGGGCCGGATGTTGCGCCGTGGACTGGTGGTACCTTCGATCAGCACCGGTGTGTTGATGCGCTGCGCGAGCATTTGATACAGCGCGGGGCGCATGGAGGCGTTGCCCGGCCCCTCGGTGAGCACGATGGTCAGACCGATCCGCTGCGGCGGCACCGTCAGCCCGTCGTAGACGGCGGTGAGGTCGGCACGCGCGAAGGCCTCCAACTCGTGCGCCGAGGCGCTGCCCGCAATGATGCCCGCCGCGCCACCAGCCGCCGCCCGCTGCATGAAGCTCAGCGGAAGCTGCTGCGGGAAGATGATCACACAGTTGCGCGGAATCGGCACCACCGTCGGCAGCTCGCCGCGTGGCAGCAGCGCCAGCGGTCCAGCCGCCTGCCCGCCCAGCCCCGCGACACCGTAGAAGATGGCCGCCACCCCCTCGACGGCGACGTACCGCTGCGGGACAATCTCCGTCACGCGGCCGGCGATGCCGGCCAGTATCGCGCCATCCAGCTCCGACTGAGCGCCTGGAAGCGGCGCGCTGGCGAGCACGCTGCCTGGCTGGACCTGCTCCCCCTGCGCGACGCGAATCTGCGCATCGAGCGGTAATGGGCGCCGCCGCTGGACCACCACCGCCGGAATCACGGGGCGGCCGAGGGGATACTCTACGTTGAGACTGCTCATCGCCGCACTACTCCTCGATCCCCAATCCCAGTGCCCGGCGCCACAGTATCAGCAGGCGGCGGCGCTCCATGTCGTCGTCGGGTAGTGCGAGCGGCCGGCCGCGCGCATCCACGATCAGGCCAAGCTGCCCGCCGTCTACGGCGTCGTTGGCGCGTGCCTGGCGGCCCGGCCCCAGCCCGATGTCCACCTCGGGCGCCGGCAGCAGGTTGAGCACCGCCTGCGCGCCAGGCGCGAGCGGCATGCGCACCAGCGAGCCAGCCATCACGTCCTCCGCGTGGCGGCTGCCGTCGGCGTACTCCAGCTCCACCCGCAGCGCACGCTCGCCGGGCGGCGCCTCACCGGCCGTCGAGATCACCGTCGCCAGCGAAGGCACAACCGTATCGCGCGTCGCCACCTCGCCAGCGGCGGCAGCGTCGAGTCCCGCGACCCCACCGAGCGTCGCGGCGAGCTGGGCGCCGTCGAGCGCCAGCGTGGTGATGCCCTGTGGCTGCAGCGCGTCGAGCAGGATCAGCGCGGCCATCGCCGGGTGCGGCACGTTGGCGAGCACCCCGCCGCTGCCCAGCAGCACGTCGAGCGGGTGCAGCCCCGCCAGGCGCGATCCGGGCGCGCGCAGAGCCAGCGCGATCGCCTCGCGCGCCAGCGCGTGCTCGAATTCGAGCTGGCGCGGCGTCGCCGGCAGGGCGGTGCGTCGCAGCATGCGCGTGAGCACGTACTCGCGCAGCTCCTCCTCGCTGCTGGCGAAGCTGACCCAGCGCAGCACGTTGCGCGCCCCGCGATCGCGCAGCACCGCGCCCGCGCCTGGTCCGACGCCTGCCGTAGGATGCTCGGCCGGCAGCAGCTCGCCCGCGCCCGTCGCACCCGCCAGCGCCGTCGAGGAGGCGCCCACGTCCACCGTCAGCACCGTCGTCTGATACTGCTGCGCCAGATAGCGTGTCATCCCCGCGAGCGCGGTGATCGGCGCCAGCGGCGGCACACTGGCGACCTCGCGCAGCGGCGCGAAGCCGGGGAGCGCGCGCAGCACCACGTTCTCGTAGAGCGCGCCCACGGCGCGGTTGAGCGGGCTGAGGGTCGAGGGCGAGAGGCCGGCGACTTCGTGGACGAACGCGCGCTCGTGCAGGGCTGCACTGAGCGCCGCGGCATCGGCGGCGTCGCCCGAAAAGATCACCGGGAACGGCCGGCGCAGCCCAGGACGTGTAGCGGGGGCGAGGCCGTCGAGCCAGGCGGAGATCGCGGCAATGGTCGAGTCCATATCGCCGCCCCCGCGCCCGGTGGCGAACGACGGTCCGACGACCACCAGCGCATGCGGCTGGAAGGCTCGCGTCTGCGCGAGCGCCTGCTCCCATTCGGCGGACATCTGCTGCTGCGGTGAGAGGTGGACCGTCGGCAGTGGCTCGACCTGCGCGAAGAGGCCGCCGATCGCGCGGTGCAGCAGGCCGGCCAGCGCCTCGCGGCCCGGACCCGTGGTGAGCAGGCGCAGCGGGCCACCCGCGTTGACCGCCAGCACGACGCCATCCGCACCGCCGCCATCTGGCTGCAACGGCACCACGAGCCGGTCGTCGCGCAGCAGCGTGCGCCCGGTGATCTGCTCGACGCCGCGCACGGCCTCGCGCATGCCCACTGAGAGGTCGCCGACCGGCGGCAGCAGCGTCGTCGCCGCCTGTGCCCGTGCGAACACGCGCATCTGCCCATCCACACGGCTCAGGAGCGCGGCTTTGGTGAAGACCGAGCCGCAATCGAGCAACAACAGGACACGGAGCGCGCGCGCCGGCTGAGATTGCCGGCGCTCACCTGCCTGCGGAATCGCTGCCGCCACCCCTATGCTCCCTCACTGTCTCCTCACGAGACCGGCCAGCCCCGTCATCCCACGCGCAGCCGCGCATGCTAGCGCCCGAAGAAGCCCCGGCGCTCGCGGGGCCGTCCGTCCCCGCCTCCGCCTCTCCTGCCGCCACGCTCGTCGCCAGCGCGATCCGCGCGCCGGCCCCGGCCGTGAGCGCGCCGATCGCGTCGCGGCGGCTCATCCTCATAGTAGCCGGCGGGGTCCTGATCCTCGTAGCTCTCCGACCACTCCGATGCGTCGTACTGCTCGTCGTTCCAGTCTCGCGGGACCGGCACGCGCTGGGAATCATAGCCGCCGCGCCGCGCGGATGGCCCTGCGCGCTGCATGGGAAAGGGTTCCGGGCCTTGCAGCCACTCCGGTAGCTCGTCCTCAGGGATCGGCGCACCGCGAGCCGCGCGGCCGTACCCCTGGTCGCGCTCCGGGTCCACTTCCGCCTCGCGTCCTGCCCAGGATCCCGGTGCACGGCTGCGTGAGCCGTTGGCTCCATTGGGTGCGCCGAATGGCGCCTGCGCAGGTGGCGGGGGCATAGCCCCCGCATTGCCGCCGCCGATGAAGCCTGGCAAGACGTCGGGGTCGATCAGGTCGGAGGCTGAGAAACGCTGTGGCTCCGGCTCGCCGGCGTAGGCATCTGGCGGAGCCTGGCGGGCTGAGTGTGGCATGCGCACGGTGTGCATATCGGCCAGCGTGCCTGAGTGCGGCTGGCCCATCGGTGCGGGCCCCATATTGGGCGGGCCGCCGGCGCCCATCGCTCCCAAATTCCCCATCGCATCTCCTGCCGGAGGCTGGCCCTGCGCCCTCAGCCAGGAGGGCAGCGCGGATTCGTCCATCAGCGAGTTCGCGTTGAGGGTGCCGGGCAGCGGAGGTACGCCGGCCCCGTTGGGAGGCACCCCATTCGGCGGCCAGCCCGCGCCGGCCGAATTCTGCGGCGGCGGCACCTGCACCTGCGCGGGCGCCTGGAGTGGAGGCACGCGCGCATCACTGTACGCCTGGCCGAGCCACGGCGGTATGGGGTCGTTGGCGGTGGATCCACCAATCCAGTTGGCGATCGAGGGTCCCGCGGAGGGCTGTGGCTGCGCTTGCGGCGGGGCGGGCGAGATGGGCTGCGCTCCCGCAGCGCCGGGCTGGTTGCGCATCCACGCCGGCAGCGCATTGGCGTCGATCAGCGAGCTGCCGCGCATGCCGCCCGCGTCACGGTAGGCGGCGGCCGGATCGCCCTGCGCCGGTGTGGGGTCGCCGCGCATCCAGCCCGGCAGCGCGTTGTCGTCGAGCAGCGAACTGCCGTTCAGCCCGCCAGAGGGCGCCGGCCGATACGCGCCCACCTGCTCGATGCTTGGGAATGCATTCTGGCGCGCCGCGGCGGCGGCATTGTAGCCAGGTGCCGGCGGTTGCGGCGCGCCGAAGGGCGCTGGTTGGCGCACAGTGGGAAAGGCGTCGTACTGCTGCGATGAGACCCCATTCGCGCCGGGCTGGAGCAGCCATTCGGGCAGATTCGATTCGTCATAGACGCTCTGCGTCGGGCCGTACTGCCCCGGTGACTGGCCGTATCCAGGGCCTTGGAGTCCAGCCCCCTGGTTCCATGGCGCTCCCGCGTCGCCGCCCATGCCACCGGCCGCGCCATACCCCGGCGCCCCATAGCCCGGCTGCGGGGGAGGGGGTCCGCTGGCGCCCGCTCCGGCACCCGCCTCGCGCAGCCACTGCGGCAGCGCATCCTCATTCATCAAGCCGCGTGCCGAGAATCCCACCCCCTCCGGCGCGGGCATGCTCCCCCGCGACGATTGGCCGGCCTGCATCGTGCGCACCCAGTCGGGCATCTGGTCTTCCCCCGCCGGTCGCGGCGCACCCGGTACGAGCTGCAATTGGCACGATGGGCAGTAGGCGGTGCCGGCCTGGCACGGGTAGCCACAGCGAGGGCAAGGCATCACGGTTGTCTCTCCCTTTCCGCGGTGCGGCCGCGTCGCATGGCAAAGCGCCGCTCCTGCCGGCGTGACCTCGCCGCCGCGCCGCGCGGCGTGTGGCCCTTGTTCAGCTCAGGCTCAGCATGTCATCCGCCGGTTTCTGGCGCAGTGTATCACCGGCTCGCCCGCGCCGCAACCGGAGTGAGACTTCTGCCCCGCCGCGCGATTGGCCATCGGGAGGCCCATCTTGGTGCCCTAGCGCCCGTCCGCCGCGATTGAACGGTGCACCGCTGCCCCCTTTACATATGCGTTGCGGGCTGCTATCATGGGCCTAGCAAGTGAGCGTGGACGGCCGGATGGCTTCGCTCCGCCGGGCGGACGTGCCGCTCGGGAGCCAGCAGCCATCATTCGCGTGGGAACGGAGCTGCCGGGCGCGCCACTCGCGGAAAGGGGTTCGCATGGCAACGCGGCAGCGGAAGGGCGCCGATGCGCCCGTCGCGGTGCAGGCGGAGCAGCCGGAGAAGCGGCGCAGGGGCCCGCGCGCCGGCTCTGAGAATGCGCGGCGCGGGGGCATGGCGGTACGTGAAAAGTACGGCCAGGAGTTCTTCGCCAGAATCGGCTCGAAGGGTGGCAAGACGGTGCGCGAGCGCCGCGGGCCGGAATTCTATGCTAGCATTGGCCGCCTCGGCGGACAGACGACCCGTGACACGTTAGGTGTGGATCACTACGAGCGTATTGGCCGGATGGGCGGCTTGCGTGCCCGCCAGCGCGAGCGCGCGGCCCAGGCCGAGCAGAACAAGGACCGGTAGTGCGGTGAGCGACGCTCTTTGGCGCTCTCTCAAGGTATACGGCGCGGATCGGGGTTCGTCCCGACTGCGCCGTGTCGCGTTTCCCACGATGCGCGCGGCACAGGCCAATCGGCGTTACACGCGGGAGAAGGCCTTGCCCAGATTGGCACGCCCGCGCACCTGCGTCACGATCAACTCGATGACCCGCTCGCGTGCCGTCCAGCGCGCCGAGATGCGGGCCGGGTCCAGCCGGTGACCGCGCACGATGGCCCGCAGCGCCGCGAGATCGAGTCCTTCGAGCGCCTCACGCAGGCCAGCCTCGCCACGCTCGCGCAGCAGCACAAAGGGATCGGGCGGCTCAGCGCCGCTGACGGTTGTCGAGCGGTTGGAACGACGGCTCGCCGTAGTGGCCTTCGTCCGCGCCTTCCCCACTGCCGTCCGGCGGCGCGTGCGGCCGGCGATATCCAGCAGCCCACTCGCCCCCAGCGCCTCGCGCAGGCGAGCCGCAAGGGCCGGTTCGCGCTCGGCACGCTCGGCCAGCTCGCGCAGAAACGCCGCCAGCGCGCGTGTCTCCTCTGCCGCCGTGTCGTGCACGTGGGTGCCGTCCCCACGCTGCTGGCGCTCGCCATCGGTGTGTGTGCCGGTGCCCGTGCGCTTACTGCGCGACATACGAGAGGTACTCCCGCGTGAGCAGGCTGAGGTCTTCGTAGGGGCCGCCGTTGCCGTACTTCTGTTGCAGCGTATTCAGCGGCGCCAGCACGTTGGCCGCTTCGGCGATGCGTGTGGATTCGGGGATCACGGTGCGGAAGACCGGCGGGAAGCGGCGGTCCACAAAGTCGTCGCGCAGGCGGCGCAGCATCTCGTTGTGCAGCACGGTCTGCGCGCGCATCTTCGAGATCACGATCCCCAGCGCGCGGACGTTGCGCCGCGTGCGCCCGGCGAAGTGCTCCACGCGATCGAGAATCGGCGGGATGCCGAGCACCGAGAGCAGATCGGGGACGACGGGGATCAGGTACGAATCGGAGATCGCCAGCCCGTTGAGCGTGACGATGCCCAGCGACGGCGGGCAGTCGATCAGCACGTGGTCATAGTAGGGCAGGAACTCGGCGAGTGCGTCGCGCATGGCGAAGATCGGCCCGCGCTCGTACGACTCGAAGTCGGTGAGCTGCGTCACGCGGTCCTGCACCTTGATCAGCCGCAGACTGGAGGGCAGCAGGTCCAGTCCGCGCACGCCGCCGCCCACGTTCGAGACGTCGCGCACGATGGCGTCGTCGGCGTTGAAGCGCCGTGACCCCTTCACCTGGTCGGCGAAGAGCTGGTAGAGGGTGCGGCCGGTCTCGTCGCGCGCCTTCCACTCCGGTTCGGGGATCAGGCAGACAGTGGCGTTGGTCTGCGGATCGAGGTCAATCACCAGCACGCGCTTGCCGTGCTCGATGGCGAGGAAGTGTGCGAGGGCGACGGTCAGCGTGGTCTTGCCGACACCGCCCTTGAGATTGATAACGCTGGTCACGACAGGCATAGCGCTGCTCCTTAAGTTGGTCTCAGGCTGGAGCATCGTAGCCCGTGCGGCGAAGGCAGGCAAGAGGCCCAATCGGGCTATATCGAACGGGCGCACAGGAGTCCTCACCCCCCGACCCCCTCTCCTCTGCGGCAGGCCGAGGGGGAGGTGGAGCTAGGGGACCGTATGCGTCACGTTGCTGTAGTGGCGAGGCCCGCCTCGCCTCGTGCGGAGAGAGTCCTCACCCCCTACCTCCTTCTCCGCGGAGGCGAGGGGAGACGACGCCATAGTGGCGCATGGTGCGCCCGGTGTACGGTCAGACTCGCGGCGCGCCGGCCGGGACGAGCAGCCGCGAGCGTGTGGTGAGCCGCTCGTCGTACCAGCGCAGCCGCTCGCCGAAGCTGAGGCCGCTGAGCGGCAGCTCGAAGGCGCAGTGCGGGGCCGCGCGCGAGAGCATCTCGGCGCAGAGCTGGCTGGTGAAGAGCGCGAAGGTCAGCGGCTCGGCCGAACGCGCCTGCCGTGCGTCGAGCGCCCGTGCCACCTCACGCGCCCATGCCGCGCGCTCCTCGGCGGCCAGTGTCCACAGGGGCCGCTCGCCCGGCCCCACCACCTGCTGTGGGCTGATCAGTCCGTGGCGCGTGCTGAGCACGTACCATTCAGGGTAGATGCGCTGGCAGTAATCCCGCGCACGCCGGAAGACGAGGGATGCATCGAACTGCTCGGCCGCCTGGCAGATCACGCCGCGCTGCCGGGCGCGAGCCGCCACGAGGGCAATCGTCGTCGCCATGATCTGTCCGCTCCGCGTGGTCCTTCGTATTCCCTCGCACGCCGTACGTTCGATACTCACCGCGATCGTACCAAGAACGGCGTACAGCGCACGTGGCGATAGCCCGAAGAGGCGATGCCGATCGGTCGCGTGCAGCGCGAATTGACGCGCAAGGTTATATACTGGCATTACAGCATGCGGGCACAAGAAAGTGTGCCGAAGGTGATTGAACACCAGAAAGGCGGGACACCGTGAGCGCCGACGACCGCGATCTGACATGGCTGGACGAGCAGGCTGAGACGCAGGTGCGCCGCGTTTGGCACGAGGGGCGCTGGTTCTTCAGCGTGATTGACGTGGTGGGGCTGCTGACTGATACGCCGAAGCCACGTCAGTACTGGTTCGACATGAAGCGGCGCATCCAGGATGAGGGTTTCGTTGAAGTGTCGGCAAAATGCCGACAGTTGAAGATGCAGTCGCCCGACGGCAAACAGCGGCTCACCGATGCCGCGGACACCGAGACACTGCTGCGCATCATCCAGAGCATCCCATCGCCCAAGGCCGAGCCGTTCAAGCAATGGCTCGCGCGCGTGGGCACGCAGCGTCTGGAGGAGCTGGAGAATCCGCGGGTGGCCGCCGATTCGCTACGCCTGATGTACCACAAGAAGGGCTATGCCGACGAGTGGATCGAGCAGCGTCTGCAAGGCATCGTCGTGCGCGACGAGCTGACGACCGAGTGGCGCGAGCGCGGCGCCGAGGAAGGGCGCGAGTTCGCCATCCTCACCGAGATTCTGCATCGCGGCACCTTCGACGTCTCGACCGACGAGCACCGCGAGGTCAAGAGTCTCAAGCAGCGCGACAACCTGCGCGACAACATGACCACGCTGGAGCTGGCGCTCACCATGCTCTCCGAGGCGACCTCCACAACGCTGCATCAGGCCCGCGACTCAAAGGGCCTCGTGGAGCTTCAGCGCGACGCCCTTCGAGCTGGCGAGATCGCAGGCAACGCGCGCGAGCAGATCGAAACCGAGACCGGCCGCCCGGTCGTGAGCGCCGAGAACGCCAGGAGCCTGACGGCACGAGCGGCGCAACCTGGACTCTTCGGGCCTGACGGCGCACCCGATTCGTCCGACCGATAAGCTGCCAGCTACCACGGCGCCGCCCGCGTCCACGCGTTCCGCCCGATCCTTCTGCGTCCTCTGCGTCCTCTGCGGTTCCTCTCTGAACTTCGCGTTCTTCGCGCTTGCTTCGCGATCGTCGCGTTCTCCGTACCCCGCCCTCCCGCTACGGATGAAGTGGCGTCGCAGTGGCCATGGTGCTGCCCGCGAGGCGGTGATACTTGCCCGCGTACCAGCGCACCGCCGAGACGAACTCGGCGTGGCTCCAGGTAAGCGGCGAAACCGAGAGCGGCGCGTGCGTGTAGGGATCGATCTGCTCGGCGAGCACGCCGCTGGGCAGCGCGTGCGCCACCACCCACTCCAGCCAGGGTACCGCCTCGCGCAGCTCGTCCAGCGTCTGCGCCTTGGCGATCTGGTACTCCGCCAGCCAGCAGGTGCAGATGAACCATGGATTGCCGGGCACGTTGCTGAGGTCGTGGCTGACCTGGTGATAGAGGTCGTTCTCGTAGCGCGCCACGCCGCCGACCTCGCTCTTCACCGTCAGCCGGCCCGCCACCGCGTCCATCGTCGCCCGGATCTCGTCGGCAGTGACGTCGTACATGCCGAACTGGTACAGTCCTGCCAGGCTGGCGTCAATCGTCAGGTCTGGGACCACCGTGCCGTCGGGCTGGACCGTCACCATGCGCACGAAGCGCCCGACCTGATCGCTCCACAGATACTTGCGCGCCGCCGCCTTGATCTCGGCCGCCGCCGCCGTGAAGTGCATCGCGTCGTCTGCCTCGCCGAAGGCGGTGGCGAAGTGCGCGGCGGCCGTCAGGCCAGCGTAGATCGCGGCCACGGTATAGGCGTGGATGCCGCGGCGCTCCTCCCACAGATCCCACGACGGCGCCGGCAGCCCGGTGTGTGGCTCGCGGAAGCCCGCCATGAACCGGCCCGCGGCGATCACCAGCGGCCGATAGAGCGGCCGCACGAACTCGACCTCGTGGAAGAGTGTGAAGTGCTGCCACAGCGCGTAGACCACCAGCGCCGTCTCGTCCTCCTGGATCGGCAGCGCCAGATTACCGTGGTCGTCCATCCACGGCTCCCAACTGCTGCCCAACGCACCGGCGGGCGTGAACTTCTGCAGCAGGTAGCCCTCGTCGGCCATCACACCCGCGCAGAAGTGGAAGAACGCGCTAGTGATGTCGGAGTAGCCGGCGTGGCTGAGCGCGTTGGCGACCAGCGCACCGTCGCGCGGCCACATATAGGCGTACGAGTCGCGATTGAAGAGCCACACGTCGGCATCGGTAGCGGCGATGATCGCGCCGTTGTCGTCGCTCTGCGTGCGCATGATCAGCAGGCTGCGCTTGTACTCGTTGGTCACGGCATCGGAGAGATCGCCCAGCTCCATCGGCTTATCCGTCACCCACAGGTGCCAGAAGTTGCGCGTGCGGCTGATAAAGAGATCGGGTCCCTGGGCGAGCAGGCGTCGGTGCAGATCGCGCGTCTCGCGGAAGCTCTCGGCGATGATCAGCCAGGTGTAGAGCATGCGCGAGCCGCCGGGGGGCAGCTCGCCGAGGTCGAAGCCGACGGTGCTATCCACCGACCCCTGTGCGATGGGATTGCCGCCCAGCTCGCCATCCTCGGCATCCTTCCACGTCCCCTGCTTGCCGTCAATCTCTTTGTAGCCCGTGGCCCAGCGCGTGATGCCCTCCTCCGCCTGGCGCGTGGCGGCCGGTGCGCCTGCCAGGTCATCGCCCATCAGGCCGCCGACGAGGATCGTGCAGCGGTCTTTGTAGGCCACCAGCACCTTGAGGTCGGGGCGGTAGTAGACGGTGTTGCCGCCCTCGCTCTCGCCGATGTGCCAGTCGTGGTGGAAGAAGACGCGCACGTCGCGCGGGTGGTCGGCAGTGTTGGTGACGCGCATGCGGCGCACGAACAGGTTGAGATTGAAGTCCACCACGTCGGTGCAGGCAAGGGTAAGCTGCATGCCGTCGTGGCGCATCGTCACATCGGTGGTGAGGGAGTCGCTCTCGTAGCGCAGGTCGCGCTGCCAGCCGTCGCCCTCGAACCACGAGAAGGCGCCGTCGGCCCAGACGCCGGTATGGTTGACGTGTCCCTCAGTCTGGTTGAACTGGCCGATATGGGGCCAGTAGATGTCGCGCAGATCGTAGTTGGAATCGAAGTTGACGAGCATGTGCCCGTTGGCAAGCGGTAGATCGCGCGGCATGGCCAGCTCCCTGTTCTCCTTACGTCAAATCACGTCACGGCGCGTCACGACGGCAGCTCAACATCAGCCACTATGCGCAGTTGTACCACAAACGCCCGTTGCCCATCCGCGGCACGCGGTGCTAGACTCGGAGCGAATGCCTTGTAGCGCGGGAAGGACGACAGGCGATGAGCATTGAGCTGGCGCGGGTGCGACTACGCGGCATCTACGCCGGGATCGCGGGGGCGATCCTGCTGATCGGCGTGCCGGCGGTCGAAAGCGTCCCATTGGCCTCCAGCGGCTACCTCACCGCGCTGGACCGCAGCGCGAGCAGCGGCGACTTTCGCCCACTGCTGGCGTGGATCGCCGCCAATAGCGGCACGGATGGCGCGTTCCGGCTCTTCGAGCTGGTGCCCTTCGTGCTGGCGATCGGCGTGCCGGGCGCGCTGGCGCTGGTGCTGTGGGGCGCCGTGGGCGGTGGTATCGCGCGGCACGCGACGGTGTGGCTGGGGCGCGTCGGCTTCGGCTGTTACGCCCTGGCCGCCGTGATGGGCATCTTTTCGAGCAAATCGGCCGCCAGTGCCTATCTCAAGGCGGCCAGCTCAGCCGGGCAGGCGCGGGCGGCGGCGCAGTTCGCCCAGGCCTTCGCCGCGCAGAACTGGATCGCGCACGTGATCGGCGGCATCCTGGTCGCGGCGGCGCTGAGCTTCGTCTGCGCGCGCACGCTGCGCTCAGGCCGCCTGCCGATGCTGACTGCTGTGCTGGAGCTGTTGGTGGCGGCGCTGCTGCTGGTGACGGCGCTCGAATACGCTACGGTGCCCGCGCGCGTCGAGGCGCCGACCGGCGCGCTGGCCTTCGCGGCGCTGGCGCTGTGGCTGATCACAATTGGCATCGTGCTGTGGCAGCGCCGCGCGCTGCCGGCGGGCGCGGCAGGCAAGGTTGGGGCTATGACGGAGAACGCGGAGGTCGCGGAGGTACGCGGAGGCCGCGGAGGAGGAGAGGTATTCACCGCAGAGGCAACGGAGGCAACGGAGGCAACGGAGGCAACGGAGGCAGAGCACAGAGGAATCGTACAGGACGCACAGGGGACGGAGACGGTCGTAGCAGAGGGTGCGGCAGGCGTTGAGAATGTGGGATCAGACGCCGATCGGGGAAGCGAGAGCAATCGCGGCTGATTGAAGGACAAATTGAAGGGGAATCAGATAGCTCATTCTGGCTCTGCGTCCTCTGCGTCCTCTGCGTCCTCTGCGCCCTCTGCGGTTATTCTCTGCTCTCCCTCCGCTCTCTCCTCCTTCTCCTCCGTTGCCTCCGTTCCCTCTGCGGTTCCCTTCTTCTCTCCTTCTCCGCGCTCTCCGCGAGCCTCTGCGTCCTCCGCGTTCCCCGTCACCCCTCCCTCAGCTTGGCTTGGCGCGCCGGATGCTGCTTAGGGGGATGTCGGCTCCGCCGCGCTCGCGCCGCTCGGCCACGCGCCAACACTCCGTGCGGCTAGCAAGGCACTTCTCCTGCTCTTCGAGCGTCTCGGGCGGCGTATTGTGCAGGCAATAGACCTGGTAGAGCGGGCCGCCGTCGTCGTAATCGCCGTCAATAAACCAGCGCACGCGGTAGTGGGGGCAGCCGGTGCGGTAGTGGCGCCAGTTGACGCTCGTACGCGGGTTCTCTCGCAGGCTGTTGATCACGAGCGGCACGCCCCTGAAAAATCGGAATTGGACGGCGGTGAACGAGTCCACGGCCGCAACGGCTGGGCCAGGACGGGCGTATTATAGGCCGGAGAGCAGCGCCGCCGCAAGACGGCGCGGGGCTTGCCACCCTGGCGCTGGCATCGAGCCTGCGCTACCGTCTCCGTGTCCCCTGCCGGCGGGTGACTCGCAGCCGCCGGACCACCCGCGGCTCAACCACTGAGAGGAACGATCATGTCCGGCGACGAGCGCAACGCGCCCCCACCGTATCCCCAATATCCACCCAATCCGCAACAGCCTCCGCAGCCGCCCCAGATCCCACAAACGCCTGGCTCGTATCCTGGCTATCCGCCGGCCTCTGGGGACGGCAACGTGCCGCCGTCATACCCTCCACCCTACCCACAGTATCCGCCGCCGCCATACGGCGCGCCGTACCCCTATCCTCCTGGCGTCCCCACTGCCGCGTATGGACAACCGCAGCCGGGCTGGGAACCCAATCCCCAGGAAGCCACGCGCTATGGGCGCATCGGCAAGGTGCCCTGGACGCTGAAGCAGACGATCGCCGGCACGGCGATCACTATCGTGCCGTGGCTGGTGATCATCTTTGGCGTGCAGATGCTCAGCGCCGGCACCACGACCTCCACCGCACGCGCCGGGCGGCTGCCAGTGGCCGCGGACCTCATCAGCGGGATCGTGGCGCTGATCGTCACGGTGATCGTCGAGGGTGCGTTCCTGATCGCGCCGCTGGTGGTGGCGCTGGGGCAGCGGCCGCCGGGCACGACGGTGCGCGATGGCCTGCGTGCGATTGGCTTCCGCAAGGCGCCGCTGTGGCCGTCGGTGGGCTGGGTCGTCGGCGGCATGGTCGTCGTCTATCTGCTGGGCATCGTCTACCAGGCGTTGATCCAGGTCTTCAACTGGGGCTTGCAGACCAACGCGCAGGGACTGGAGCAGACCGCGCACTACGCGCCGATCACCACGATCTGCACGCTGATCGGCGCGGTCTTCGTGGCGCCCTTCTGCGAGGAGATCTTCTTCCGCGGCTACCTCTTCGCGGGCCTGCTGCGCGGGGTGCATGTCTGGCTGGCGGCGCTGATTGCCACGGCGCTCTTCACGCTG
>DASVAA010000118.1:0-12058 GCA_036376595.1 Ktedonobacterales bacterium
CACGTGCGTCGCGCCGATCTGGCGGATGTAGTTGAGCGCGCGCGCCATCTCGTTGCTGCGCTTCTTCTGCCCGTAGGCGCGCATCAGCTTCTCAGGGTAGGTGTAGACCATCGGGTACCAGATCGCGCCGGAGAACTGGACGAAGTGCGCGTCGTAGGGGCCGAGGCACTGCAAGAGGTCAATATCGGTCGGGCGCGAGTCGTTCTGGTCGTAGATGCGCGTTTCGCCGTCGTCCACAATCAGCCCCGAGTCGCCCAGCGGCCCATCCGTCGGCGCCACCGAGGCGATGATGGTGAACTTCAGTCCATTGTGCTCGACCGTCTGGCCGTTCTTGGTGCGCAGGAACTTCGTGAAGCCGAGCGCGCGCAGCTCCTTCTCCAGGTGGTCCAGCGGGAAGTCGGGCAGCAGCACGGTGGCGTCTTTGGAGACATGCTCGCGCAGGAAGGCGGGATCGAAGTGGTCGTGGTGCAGGTGCGAGACGAAGAGGTAGTCGGGTGAGCCGATCCGCTCCAGGTCCACGCTCTCGTTGCTGGGGAAGGGGAACCACGAGGCGAAGTAGGCGGGATTGAACCACGGATCGGTCAAGATGCTGCCGTGGCGGGTTTCGATATAGAGGCCGGCGTGGCCGACGAAGGTGATCTCCACTCGCACTTCCCTCTTCACATCGGCGGGTGCGGCGTTCGTTCCCGCGTCCATTGGGTCAAGGTCGCCCTCATTCTACACCCGTCGCACGCCGCATGCCCACCCGCCTGGACAAATACGGCGAACGCGGAGGTCGCGGAGAACGCGGAGAAGAGAGCGGAGAGAGGAACCGCAGAGCCGCAGAAGAAGGAGAGAGAGTGCGGAGAAGGATGGAGCTCACCAGAAGCAGTTTCGCAACTGCCTGCCATCAGTACAGCAGCTCTCCAACCGTACTCGGTCCAGGCGCTGTCGGTGTAGTGCAATACCATGCCGCTATCCGGCATGCCGCTCACCGAGTTCACATTGACGCCGCCGGTGCCCCAGCCCTCGTCGGTTCCCGTCAGCGCGAAGCTGATCACCTGCACTCCGGCCGGCGGCCCCCTCACACGCTTTGCCTTGCCTTGATGAACCGCCTGCCTGCCTGTATCATCCTTCTCGCGAGAGCGGCAGTCATGGTGTGCGATGCAGCTATGCCGTCACCCAGTGACGGAAGCTAACACGCACCCGGCGAAGGACATGCTTTGCCTTGCCTGACCATGCGTGGTTCGTTGTCTTGCGCTCAACCTTTTCTGCCCGCCATAAATGGTCCGCCGTAATCTGCTCGGTTGGCTCCCAACCCTCTGTAGTCTTCTCGTTGACCAGAGCACGCACTGCCCGCTCGATAATTGGGGCCAATCACTCATCAGGCAGGCCGCCATCCAACCGGAAATTGGCGCTCTTGCCCACGATTTGACCGCCGAGGTCCGCCGCGAATTCGGCGTACTCCCAATGGCCTCGTCGTGCAGGCTGCGCTTGCATGGCGACCCCACCTGCTGGCGTCCCGCACCCCGCGCAGAACTTGTCGCCTTCTCGCAGCTCGTGGCCGCAGTTGGCGCAGTATTTCGCCATTGACGTGCCCTCCCCTTGTGTGCAGTCTCCGTGCGCCCGCCCGCATTCTACTTCCACACGCACCAACTCACAACAAGAGGTAGCGCACGGTTCATCGGCAGACTTTGAAATGAACCGTAGCCGACCGCTAGTTGCCCTGGTCGCCACGCCGGGTGGTATACTAGGCCGGTTATGCGCAGGCATGCGCCGCATAGATGCGGCTGAGACGCAGGGATAGGGATTGACATGGCACTGACCGTCGGCATCATCGGGCTGCCCCAGTCGGGCAAGACCTCACTCTTCAACGCGCTGACCCAATCAGGCGCGCCGATCTCCGGCTATGCCACGGGGACGGTGCAGGCCAACCGCGCCGTGGTCGAAGTGCCCGACGAGCGGCTGGCGCGCCTGGCCGAGATCTTCCACCCGCGCAAGATCGTGCCGACGACAGTTGAATTCGTGGACGTGGCGGGGCTGGGCACCGCCGCCGAGGAGGCCCACAAGCAGGGCCTGAGCGCCGAGTTCATCGGCCACATCCGCAACGCCGACGCGCTGGCGATCGTCGTGCGCTGCTTCGACAACGCCGCCGCGCCGCACCCCACCGGCAGCGTCAACGCCACCCGTGACCTCGACGAGCTGCTGGGCGAGCTGACGCTGACCGACCTCGCCACCGTCGAACGGCGCATCGAGTCCACCGGGCGCAAGGCCAAGTCCGGCGACAAGAAAGTGATCGAAGAGCTTGATGCACTCAAGCGGCTGCGCACGCGGCTGGAGTCCGGCGAGCCGCTGATCTTGAGTGAGTTCTCGTCGCCAGAGCGTGAGCTGCTGCGCGAGCTGTTCCTGCTGACGCTCAAACCCCGCTTCTACGTCGTCAACGTCGTCGAGGATGTGCTTGGCGCGGCGGGCGATCTGATCGCCGGGACGACGAGCGGACCGGCCGAGGGCGAGCTGGCCTGCGTGCGGGCGACGCTGGAGCGCGCGCGGGCAGAGGGCGCGGAGATCGCCGCCGTCTCGGCCAAGCTCGAAGCCGAGCTAGGCGAGCTGCCCGCCGAAGACGCCGCCGAATATCTCGCCGCACTGGGCCTGCCGGCGCTGGGTGCAGAGCGCGTGATCGCCACCGGCTACAGCGCGCTGAACTTGATCTCGTTCCTCACCGGCGGTGAGGACGAGGTGCGCGCCTGGACCGTCACCCGCGGCTCGAAGGCGCCTACCGCCGCGGGCAAGATTCACACCGACTTCGAGCGCGGCTTCATCCGCGCGGAGGTGGTCCACTACAACGACCTGATGGCCGCCGGCGGCTCGATGAAGACCGCGCGCGAGCACGGCCAGGTGCGGCTGGAGGGCAAGGACTACGTGGTGCGCGACGGCGACATCATCGAGTTCCGCTTCAACGTCTCGAAGTAGCGTGCCCGCTGTTGATGGGAGGCTGTAGGGGCGTACGGTGTGCGCCTGTCGTCCTTGTGTGCGCACGTGCCGGTAGCTAAATCTGGCCGTTCTCCCGTCTCAGACCGCGCGTCATGGTACGCTGTTGGTGGGAGTTGCCACGTTCCGCCGCGCCGCGCCGGCTTCTGGTCGCATGGTGGAAGGTGGAGACGACGGGAAGGGGGGCGCGATGCGACAGTCACCGGAGAAGCGGACCCTGAGCGCATCCTTCGACCGCTGGCGCGAGACTAGCTCCGTCCCCTCCGCGCGCCCGCGCGCGGGCGATGATCTGCCCGATCTGGATCGGGCACTGGTCCCCGTGTCGCCTGCCTCGTCCGCCCCGCCTGTACCCCGCACAACCCGCGTCCCACGCGCCGACGAAGGCACGGTGATCGTCCCAGCGACGATGAAGCTGCCCGCGACCTTGCCTCCCGGCTCGCCCATCCCTCCGCGGCGCACCCGGCGCTGGGTGCGCGTGCTGACCATCGCGACGGCCATCGCCATGCTGATCGTCGTGCTCGCGGCTGGCGCACAGCACACCCTGGCGCCGGCAAGCGCCGTCACGACGCCGCCGCCCACCGGCCGTGGGCCCTGGACTGCCAACGCGGGCGCCATCAAATACGTCAAGGCACCGCCGCCGACCATTCCCACCAACCTCGTCGGGCCGCCACCTCCGGTCTGGCAGACAACCCAACCCTGCCAGGATTCCTACAAGTTTATCCCGAATATCTCACAGTGGGCCGTGCCACCCGGCTGCTATGCCAACATCTACATCCCTAACCCCGCGAATTACGTCAGCCGGCCGGGTTTCGGCTACTGCAACTGGTGGGCGATGGTGACGCACCCCAACCATCCCGACATCACCCTTAGCTGGAACTATCCGCATGGTTCCGCACCCGCGGCAGGTGCGGTCGTCTGGTTCAATGGCGGCGAGCAGGGAGCCGAGAGCAACGGGCACTGGGCGGTCGCGGTGGCTGTCGCGCCCGACAACTATTGGGTGCTGATCAGCGAGATGAATTTTGCCTGGCGCGGCGCGGGCTTCGGCAAGGTGGACTACCGTTACATCCACGTCTCTCCCGGCGTCCAGTTCTTCTACGTCTACGACTGACGCCGTGTCGGTGGCTACATAGCCTGATGGAACGTGTTAGAGTGCCATGCGCAGAGACGCCATCGTCTTGGCCGCCGGGGATAGGCTCCGGTGAGCTGACGGGTGGGGCGCGGCTACCCATATCAATCACGCGCCGCAGATGTACAGAGTGCCTTTGGGCGTCGTGGTTACCTGCAAGGATTTGCACGATTCAGGTGTAACGACCAGGCGCCAGGGCAGTGTTACCCGTCTCGGTGGCTGTTGCCCAGCTTGCCACGGCTGGGGTACGTGGGCAGAGCACCCGGCCGGACTCGTCATTCACCGGCTCTCGAACGGCAACTGGGTGTTGTGTTGCTGCTGCTACACCTTCAGCCGAACAGATAGGTGGCTCATCAAGAGGCTTAACGCCTGGAGGCGCGCAGTTCGGCGGGCGCGACACTGACGACCCGAGAGAGCAGACGTTGGTGAGCGGCGTGCCGCACGCTCACACGAGACACAACACATCGCCAGCTTCACCCCTACTACGTGCGAGCAAAGCTGGCGATGTTTTGATTGCGCCGTGCGAGGCTTAGCGGGCCGCCACCGGCACCGGGACCATCATCTGCGCAGCCGGGCCGACGTAGCGCGAGCCGCCGTAGGCCAGTACCGGGATGAAGATCACGCCCAGGAAGATCAGGCCCAGGGTGAACCCGGCGCCGTGGCCGTACGACTTGGAGAGGTCGTTGACGACGATGATCGCGACCACCAGGTCAACGAAGGGGATGGCGAAAAGGAAGAACCACCACCAGGGTCGTCCGACGATGCTCAACAGGATGAACGTGTTGACAATCGGGATGAATGCCAGAATGCCCGGCTTGCCGGCCTTGCTGAAGATACGCCAGTAGGCGATCGCGTAGAACAGCGCGATCACCAGCACGATGATCAAGAAGATCGTTCCGCCGGCCGCGGCGGCGCCGCCACTGTTATCCGCCAAGACTCGCACGATGCCCTCCTCAACAACAAACTCAAGATGCCTATGCGCGCCAGTTTGCTGTCGCTTGCCCGGCAAGATACCGGGAGGCCACGTGCGTTTCACTGGTCGCGGCCGAGGTACAACCCGGCGAGGCACACTCTAACAGATCGCGCAACGTTTGTCATCTACTTTCTGTGCGTGTCTAGAAGTTCCATTGGCGCCTCTCTTTATCCGCTCTTTCTCCCTGCGCTACCCGTGCCTGTCGCTCTCTTAATTTCGCCTTCGCAGACCGCACGTTCTTGCACGGCGCTTGCTGCCCCCACCTGCTATGTCATCCGGCGCGGCTTGCCGCCGCACCCGGCCTCATGCTATCGTGCGGAGGCGGCCCTGTACGCGAATGCCCGCATCGTGAGACCACGTAACCCGTTAGTATCGAAGGAGATACCCGCGATGACGCACGACGAGACGCCTCCAACCACCACCTCCGGCGCTTCCACCTCTTCTGCCTCCGGCCCTCGTGTTGTGCGGGCGCCGCGCGGTACCGAGGTGAGCTGCAAGGGGTGGCAGCAAGAGGCGGCCCTGCGCATGCTGATGAACAACCTCGACCCCGAGGTGGCCGAGCGCCCCGACGACCTGGTGGTCTATGGTGGCTCAGGCAAGGCGGCACGTAACTGGGAATGCTTCGACGCCATCGTGCGCTCGCTGCGTGAGCTGGAGAACGACGAGACGCTGCTGGTGCAGTCGGGCAAGCCTGTGGGTATCTTCCGCACACACCCCGGCGCGCCACGTGTGCTGATCGCCAACGCCAACCTCGTGCCCCACTGGGGAAATTGGGACGAGTTCCGCCGGCTGGAGGCGCTGGGGTTGACGATGTACGGCCAGATGACCGCCGGCTCGTGGATCTACATCGGCTCGCAGGGCATCGTGCAGGGCACCTACGAGACCTTTGCCGAGGCAGCGCGGCAGCGCTTCGGCGGCACGCTGAAGCATACGCTGACACTGACCGCGGGCCTGGGCGGCATGGGCGGCGCGCAGCCGCTGGCCGTCACGATGAACATGGGTGTTTGCCTGGCCGTCGAGGTAGACCCGGCGCGCATCCAGCGGCGGCTGGAAACGGGCTATTTGGACGAGATGGCGACCGACTTGGATGAGGCGCTGCGCCGCGCCGAGGAGTATCGTGCACAGGGCGTGGCACGCAGCATCGGGCTGTTGGGCAACGCCGCCGAGGTACTGCCGGAGATCGTGCGCCGCGGCGTCGAGGTGCAGCTCGTCACCGACCAGACCGCCGCTCATGACGCGCTCAACGGCTACGTCCCCGCCGGCATGACGCTGGAGGAGGCCGCCGAGCTGCGACGCTCCAATCCTGAAGAGTACGAGCGGCGCTCGCTCGCCTCGATGGCCGAGCACGTGCGCGCGATGCTCGACTTCGACGAGATGGGCGCCGTGGTCTTCGACTACGGCAACAACCTGCGCGGCCAGGCATTGCGCGCGGGTGTCGAGGACGCGATGCACTTCCCCGGCTTCGTTCCGGCTTTTGTGCGGCCGCTCTTCTGCCGTGGCAAAGGACCCTTCCGCTGGGCGGCGCTCTCCGGAGATCCGGCCGACATCCACCGCACCGACGAGGAGATCCTGCGGCTCTTCCCCGACGACGAGGCGCTGCATCGCTGGATTCGCATGGCGCAGGAAAAGATTCACTTCCAGGGCTTGCCGGCGCGCATCTGCTGGCTGGGCTACGGCGAGCGCGACAAGGCGGGCCTGGCCTTCAACGAGCTGGTGCGCAAGGGCGAGGTCAGCGCGCCGATCGTCATCGGCCGCGACCATCTCGACGCCGGCTCGGTCGCCTCGCCCTATCGTGAGACCGAGCGCATGCGCGACGGCTCCGACGCCATCGCCGACTGGCCGATCCTCAACGCACTGCTCAACACCGCCAGCGGCGCGAGCTGGGTCTCGTTCCACCACGGCGGCGGCGTGGGCATCGGCTATTCGCTGCATGCCGGCGTGGTGGTGGTCGCCGAAGGCACTGATGAGTCCGCCGAGAAGCTGCGCCGCGTGCTGACCAACGATCCCGGCACCGGAGTAATGCGCCACGTAGATGCCGGCTACCCTGAGGCCATTGAGACGGCGCGCGAGCGCGGCGTGAAGATTCCCATGCTGCCACAGGAGTAGCTCATGACCGCGATCAACGATCCCGCCTACCTGCTCGATAAGCAGTACCGCGACGCCAGCAACCTCAACGCGCGCATCGTGCTGCACCGGCGCTTCAGCACCAACAAGGGCGACCTGCACCGCTGGATCTTCGACCACCTGCGCGCCGCGCTCGGCCCCGACGCACGAATCGTCGAAGTCGGGTGCGGCCCGGCGGACCTGTGGCGCACCAACCGCGAGCGGCTGCCGCCCGGCTGGCACGTCACGCTGACCGACTTCTCGCCGGGGATGGTCGAGGCGGCGGGCCTGGCGCTCGCCGGTCACAACACCCGATTCAGCATCCAGCAGGCGGATGCGGAGGCGTTGCCTTTCGCGGATGGCGCCTTCGATGCGGCGGTCGCCAACTACTTGCTGTACCACGTGCCCGACCGGCCTCGCGCCATCGCCGAGCTGGCGCGCGTGCTGGTTCCCGGCGGCCGCCTCTTTGCCGCGACCAACGGCGAGCGCCACATGCGTGAGCTGGACGACCTACTGCTGCCCCACCTCCGCGCGCTCCAGGCCGCGCTCGGTGCCTCTGGCACGCCCGACGCCACGGCGACGCTCAACGCCATCACGACCAGCGACGTTCACGGCTTCACACTGGAGAACGGCGCGGCGCAGCTCAGCCAGTCGTTCGCGGGCGTCACGCTCGATTTGTGGGATGACGCGCTCGTTGTCAACGAGGTTGAGCCGCTGATGCGCTACATCCGCTCGCTTGGCGCCGGCATGGCGATCCCCGACGACCTGATGGCCGCGATTCAGGCCGATGTCGAGGGCCGCATCGCGCGCGACGGATCGATCCGCATCGGCATGGCCACGGGCCTCTTTACGGCGGCGAATCCCGACTAGGCAGATTCCTGAGCTCAGGGGCCGACGAGATGTCGCGCACTATTTTCAGTCACCAGTGGGGATGTCGGACGATGAGGTGCTCACCTCTACATGTGGCAGCAGCGCCAGGTCCACCTCGGCGACGCGCTCTGGGCCGAGCGCGACGATTGCGGCGCGCAGCCGCTGGGCCTGGGCAATCAACGTGCCCACCTCGACGCCCATGCAGCGCGGCACGAACGGCCCCAGATACTCGCAGCCGGATTGCAGCTTGAGCACGGCGCCGCGATAGTTGCCGCGCAGAAGGTGATAGCAGCCAACGCCGACCTGCAAAATGCCCTTGTAGAGCGTGCGGATGGGACCCGGCTCGGCGTTCCACTCCGCCTCCAATGTCTCGTGGCACTCGAAGAACTCACGCCGGTTGAACTGCGCGATGCCCTCTAGCAAGCGTGCGGGAGGTGGCCCGGCGCAGCGCGCGGCAGGATAGAGCCGCTCCGGGATCGGCGCGCGGCGGTTGTACCAACGGTCTTCGGGAGCGAGCGGATCAGACATCGCGCGGCATCCTTGGGGAACGTCCGAGCCGGAGCACCAAACACAAAGCGGCCCCTCCAGGGTATGGAAGGAGCCGCAAAACGACGACTGCGCGCCGGAGTCGGTCAGCGCTGCCCGCTATCCTGCGCCTCGGCCTGACGCAGCCGGCGGCTCATCACCGCCAGCAGCTTGATGGCGATATCAGGTGCTTCCCGCAACGCTGCACGGAAGTCCCATACGGGGATCACCAGCGCGCGCGTCGGCTCAGTGGCGGTGACAGTCGCGGTGCGCGGCAGATCGTCGAGCAGCGACATCTCACCCAGCACGTCACCACGACCAAAGGTGCCCAGATTGCGCACAGTGCCGTCGGGGGTCTGCTGCGTCACCTGCACCTGGCCCGCGGTGATGATGAAGAGGCCGACGCCAGTCTCGCCCTGGCGCAGGAGCGTGGCACCCGCCGGATACTCGCGCTCGCGACAGTTGGCCGAGAGTACTTGCAGCTCGCGCTGCGAGAGGTCGCTGAAGAGCCGAACCTGGCCGATCACGTCTTCGTACACGCTCGGTCTGCCTTTCCTCGGTCGCCGCCGCCAACGCCCCAGCCGGTTGGTACTCGCCGGCAAGTGGACGACGCCGCTGCCATTGTAGCCCATTACGGGAAAGTAGTCCACCCAGATGCCGCGCAAGACTATCGAGGTAGCCGCCCGTCGCTGCCCGCTATCCGCGAGACCACCCATCGGGAACGTTACGGTCGCGCGACGGCCGGGCGACGCCGCCATCGTAGTCCTGCCTGCTTGACGGGCCGGACATGCGACCGGGCCAGTCCGGAGGCTCGGGCATCTCCGGCAGCGGCGGCAGGCGCCAATCTGGT
Source organism: Ktedonobacterales bacterium (assembly GCA_036376595.1). GTDB lineage: Bacteria > Chloroflexota > Ktedonobacteria > Ktedonobacterales > JADMIN01 > SMAG-U1939. The sequence continues at coordinate 9,415 of DASVAA010000118.1, forward strand.
CCCTGACCGTTGGGGGGCGGCGGGATCATGCCGCGGTTTCCCACGCCACCCATACGGCCGCCATTTGCCGCACCGCCCATGCCGCCCATGCCACCAATCGCCGGCAGGCCACCCATGCCGCCCATCGCTGGGGCGCCCATGCCCATGCCCATACCCTGCCGGTCGTAGCCGCTCATCTCGCCGGGGTAGGGCGCCATCATGCCGGCGCTGCTCATGCCGGGGTTGCCCATCCCGCCCATGTTGCCCATACCGCTCGCGGAGCCCCTGCCCGCCATCATGCCGGCACCACCCATATTGGGGCCGCTCATGCCGCCTGAGCGCCCGCCGGTGGCAGGACCGCGCGCGACACCACCACGCCTCCGCGCGCCGCGCATCTGGCCCTGGCTGGTCGGTCCGGTGTTGGGCGCGGCCGCCACCCCCATCTGCGTCATCGCTTCGACGGCCGATTGATCGGTGCTGGTACCTCTGCGGTTGGCGGCGCGCACACCAACGAGCTGGCGCAATTGGCGCACCACCAGCTCCAGGCGCTCCGAGCTTTCGGAGCTGGCCTGCGAGTTGCCGGCGACCTGCTCGGCAATCTCGATCACCGCCTGCATCGCGCCGGTCATGCGCTCGTACTGCACCGCCTGCTGCTTGCTCGCCACACTGATGTCGCGCACCGAGCGCGTGATATAGGCGAGGATCGAATCGATCTGGGCTGGCGAGATCTCCTGACGTCGCTGCAGCACCTGGTTGCCCATCAGGGCAAGCTGGTCGGTGCGGTGTGAGATGTCTTTGGCCGTCTCAGAGAAGTTCTGTAACGCCTGGTTGATGGCGTTGATGGCCCACACCTGCTGCGCCGCACCACTCGACTGCTGCGCCGCGATACCTCCCATGCGCTCCGAGGCACCGCTGACCTGGCGCGCGGCACGCTGGAGGGTGGTGATAATCGCATTGGAGAAGAAGAGAGCGAAGATGATGCCGGCGATCATGATGATCGAGCCGATAATCACCAGCTCTAGCGTAGTCTGCTGTTCGAGCTGGGTGATAGTCGCCAGCGGCACGCCGACGTACATCACGCCGATGAGCTGTCCCTGCGGATTGAACATCGGCGAATAGTCGGCGAAGTACGCCGGTCCCGCGCTACAGTCCACCCCCAGCCACTCGCGCGGTTGGTTGTGGGCGATATTCATGCGGTCTGCGCTCTGGACGCACGGATCGAGCGGGGTGTTGAGCGCGCGGTCGTTGACACCATCACCCCCGCCAGGCTTTTTGATGGTTGTCGAGATGCGCTCGCACTGTGAGACACCGTTGAGGCCGGCGCACTGGTAAATGCTGACGTCGCCCCCGACCAGCGATTGCACCGCGTTGACGAAGTCCGTATCGCTGTTGAGCACATAGCGCCCAAAGTTGTTGCCGGGGCTGATGGGGACCACCTGGCCGCCGGACGGCAGGTCTACGACCATCTTGCCGTCGTACGAGATGGAAACATTGGGACCGTAGCGCGTCTGAAGCACCAGCCGCGCGATCTTCATGTTGTCCGCTTCTTGCGAGCGGGCCTGTTCGAGCACGTAGTTCTGGATCGCGTTATTGGCGATAAAGAGGGTAGCGAAGGTGCTGAGAATCGCTCCCAGAATCACGATGAGCGTCAGCTGCGGGCGAATGCCCAAACGCCACCAGCGCGGAAACATCTCAGCACATCCTCCTCGGCTCGCCCGGGGCGTGGTGCATTACCGCAACACACCCTGCTCCCCTGCGCGGCCCGCTGGAATATTGAACGGGGTGCCACAGGCCGCGGTGACATCCCTCGCCCTTCGGACTATCAGCCGTCGAAGCCGACCAGCCCCAGAGTCGCCATGTGATCCAGCACGGCCAGCACCTCACGCTCGGTCCGTCGTGTCAGCCGCGCCAGATCACCCAGTGTACGCCGACCGTCAACCAGCAGCAAGATCATGCGCTCGCGGCGGTCCAGAGGCAGCTGCTCGACGTGCTCGGACAGCATGGTACGCCGCGGCCGCGCGACCAGCAATTCCGGGCTGAGCGGCTCGGTGCTCTGAACAGGCGCGGCGTTGGACTGCTGCTGTGGGGGGTACTGGGAGGGGTACTGTTGCGGGTACTGGCCGCTGCCACCAAAGCCGCCAAGGTTCTGCTGTGTCGTGTACCCACCACTGGAGCCATATCCGCCCGTCGAGCCGTAGCTGCCGCCGTATCCGCCGCTGCCACCGTATCCGCCGCTGCTCCCGAACCCCGAGGTGCCCGCACCAGGATAGCCACCCGCGCCAGGATAGCTAGCGCCGAGATCCGTGGAGGTATTGGACCCTGGCGAGGGCATCGAGCTGGGCCAGTTGTATGCCGGCCACGAGCCGCTGGCGGGGCTGCTATTGGGCGGCGAGTAATGACCGGGGTCGGCGGCGAGGCGGCGCAGAATGTCCATCGGGCTTTCGTTCTCGGCCGGGTCCTGTGCGAACTGCTCGTCGAATGCATAGACGCACTCGCCCCAGTTGCTCAAGACGGTGAGCGCGTTGGGGCCAGTGAGCTGGCCGAGCAGCGCCGACACCGGCTCGCCATCCAGAAACTTGATCTGGCCCAGCTCGCGAGTCGGCCCCTGGCCGCGCACGACACGCAGAATGCCACTCTGTCTGCCGAGACCAATCATGTTGATGAT
>DASVAA010000119.1:0-4792 GCA_036376595.1 Ktedonobacterales bacterium
GCGCGCCGAGCTTGGCGAAGGGTGCCTCGTTGGGCGCGTCGTTTTGCCGCGACGGATCGAAGGGGCGGTCAGGCTGGGTATTGGTGGGGTGAGAAATGGTCGAAGTGGGTCTGGTTGACACGAATGATCCTTGCTGTGGAGCGCCCCTGACAGCTCGCGATCCAAACATGATCGCGGCATCGGGCGTCCCAAGATTGCGTCATCTCACGGATCGATACGCGTCACACCAAAAGGCCCACCACGCCATCGGGCACGGTGGACCCTCACACGAGGTCGAGCGAGGAAGACGTACTGCTTGCTGGCGGTGCCAATCCAGAAAGGACGCTCTCCGGGATGACGAGGGACCGCATCCGGCGCAGCGCACCACCACCCAAACAATATACGCACGCTTACCGTCCACTGTCAAACGCCGCGCCAATCGGCCCACCCGCCACCCGCTGAACCCGCTGAACCCGCGCCTGCCGGCACCTGCCACAGCCGGCCGTAGAGGACGCGCACGCAACGCCATACCTGACATCTATGCTCGCCAGTCGCTTACCACCCTTGTCCCCCACTCTCGCCGGGTGCTACACTACGTTCGCCGCCCGACTGCATGCACAGGAGCCTCATCGCCATGACCGGCCCCGCCGTCGCCTCCTCTAACGCCCCGCACATCTTCGTCAGCCATAGCCACAGCGACAACGCCTACTGCCGCGTGTTCGTGGCGGGGCTGCGGCGAGAGTTGGGCGGCTCCAACGACGTGGTCTGGTACGACGAGCACAATCTCGGCTGGGGCAACATCCGCCGCACCATCGAGCGCGAGCTGGAGCGGCGCCAGCACTTCATCGCCATCCTCAGCCCGGCAGCGGTCGAGTCGCCGTGGGTCAACGACGAGATCGACGCCGCGCTGGGGCTGCTGCGCGAGGGCCAGATGCGCACCGTCTCGTTCGTGACGGCCGAGCAGTGCGATGTGCCGCGGCTGCTGCGCGGCTACAAGCGTATCGAGGCGGAGGGCGGCGCAGGCTACCCACCCACCGAGGCCGCAGCACGGGTGCTGCGTTTCATATGGCCTACTGCTGCACCGCCCCTGGCTGTACCGACCGAGCGAGTGGAGAAGCCCGGCAAGCCGGAGCCGGCGCGTGTCACGCCACCGCAACCCGTTTCGGCGGTAGCTCGGCAACAGCAGCCCTACACCGCCGACCTGGAGTTGCGCGGCATCTTGGCGCCGGCCATCATGCGCCGCGAGCTATTCTCCGAGCGCGTGAGGCAGCTTGGCTTCACAGCATGGACGGCGAAGGACCCCGCAACAGGCAAGGCGTCCACACTGGTCCTGCCGCCGATGTGCTCTGTTCCCGCTGGGCGATTCTTGATGGGCAGCGATCCAGAGCACGATAGGTTGGCGCTCAATTCAGAGATGCCGCGGTACGAGGTCCGATTGCCCGCATATCATATTGCCATGTTCCCGGTGACGGTCGCCGAATACGCCTGCTTCGTGGCAGCCGGGCACGCAGCGCCGCGAAAGAGTCCTCTCGGCACCGATTGGCGCACGCAACTCGCGCACCCGGATCATCCGGCATCGGGTGTCTCATGGTTTGAGGCGCGCGACTACGCGGCTTGGCTGGCGAATTTGACCGGCCAGCCGTGGGCGCTCCCAGGTGAGGAGGAGTGGGAGAAGGCCGCGCGCTGGGACGCCGCGGGAAACGACAGACGCAGTCTCGCGCGCACCTACCCCTGGGGCGACCGCTTCGACCCGCATCGCTGCAACACGGTGGAGGCGCGCATCCGCGGGACAACGGCGGTAGGCACCTACGGGCCGATGCATCCAGAGCGCGACGGGTCGAGTCCCTGCGGTGCGCAGGACATGGCCGGCAACGTCTGGGAATGGACGCGCACGATCTTTGACGCCCAGGCCTATAGCGTGGGTGCGCTGCCCGAAGACGACGACGATCCAGCCGCCAGCCGCGTGCTGCGCGGCGGCTCGTGGCGGGCCGTCGGTAAGCATGCGCGCTCCGCGTACCGCAACAGCGGCGCTCCCGGCTACGCGGGCGTCGGCGTGGGCTTCCGGCTTGTCTTGCTTTCCGCGGCGCCGGGCATGTGAGGGCGCGCGGGGGATTCGCGCAAGCGCACGCTGGGCGAGACATGTCTCGCCCCTACGGCCCATCGGCGTCTGCCTCCGCCCTCCGCGATTACTCCCTCTGCTCTGCCCTCTGCGGTCTCCGCGTCCTCTGCGGTTCCTCTCTTTGCCCCTCCCCCCTCCGCGTCCTCTGCGGTCTCCGTCAACTTCTCTCCCACGGCCCATGCGTTGCGCGTTACACCTATGAACAGGCGATCCGCCGCGGCGAGGATGCGGCCGGACACGCGAGACCAACCGAACGAAAGGCACGGACCGATGGCGGAGCAGCCGCTATGGTGGCAGGCAGGCACTATCTATCAGATCTATCCCCGCAGCTTTCAGGATAGCACCGGCGATGGTGTGGGCGACCTGCCCGGCATTCGCCAGCGGGTGGACTACCTCGCCGAGCTAGGTGTAGACGCCGTCTGGCTCTCGCCGATCTTCCCCTCGCCGATGGCCGACTTCGGCTACGACGTCGCCAACTACGTGGATGTCGCCCCGATCTTCGGCACACTCGCCGACCTCGACGGGCTGATCGCCGACCTGCACGCGCGCGGCATCAAGCTGCTGCTCGACCTCGTGCCCAACCACACCTCCGACGAGCATCCCTGGTTCGTCGAGTCGCGTGCCAGCCGCGACAACCCCAGGCGCGACTGGTACATCTGGCGCGATCCCCGGCCCGATGGCAGCCCGCCCAACAACTGGCTCGGCGCCTTCGGCGGCAGCGCATGGACGCTCGATCCTATGACCGGCCAGTACTACCTTCATCTCTTCCATCGCAAGCAGCCGGACCTCAACTGGAACAATCCGGCGGTGCGGCAGGCGATATACGACGTGATGCGCTTCTGGTTTCGGCGTGGCGTGGATGGCTTCCGCATTGACGTGGTGTCGGGGATGATGAAAGACCCGCTGCTGCGCGACAACCCGCCCAATCCCGATTGGAAGCTCGGCGACCCTCCATGGACGCGCGAGCTGCGGGTCTATAGCGGCAACCGGCCCGAGGTGCATGGGGTGTTGCGCGAGATGCGTGCCGTGGCCGACGAGTTCCCCGGCCGCGTGCTGATCGGCGAGGCGTACCTGTCGATCCCTGAGATGATGCCCTACTACGGCGCCGCGCTGGACGAGCTGCACCTGCCGTTCAACTTCCAGCTCATCACCCTGCCGTGGAGCGCGCCCGTCATCCGGCGGGCCGTCGCGGAGTACGAGGCCGCACTGCCGAGCGGCGCGTGGCCCAACTGGGTGCTCGGCAACCACGACCAGCCGCGCATCATGAGCCGCATCGGCCCGCAGCAGGCGCGGCTGGCGCAGATGCTGCTGCTGACGCTGCGCGGCACGCCAACACTCTACTACGGCGGCGAGATCGGCATGGTCGACGTCGCCATTCCAGCGGATCGCATGGTGGATCCGCCGGGGCTGGTGGACCCGAAGGCGAGCCGCGACCCGGAACGCACGCCGATGCAGTGGGATGCCTCGCCTCACGCCGGCTTCAGCGCGGCCGAGCCGTGGCTGCCAGTGGCCAGCGACTACCGGCTGGTTAACGTGGCCGCCGAGCGCGACGACCCGCGCTCCGTGCTCGCCTTCGTGCGCGCGCTGCTGGCATTGCGCCGCGCCTCACCCGCCCTCTCGCTCGGCAGTTACCACGGACTGGAGACGCCCTACGAAGACGTGCTGGCCTATGTGCGTACCTCTCCCGACGGTGCCCAGCGCATGCTCGTCGCGCTCAACTTCGCCTCCGGACAGCGCATGCTCGACTTCTCGCCGCTTGCCGCGAGTGGCATCGTGTGCTGCTCGACGTGTATGGATCGCGCGGGCGCGGGGCCGGAGCGGCTGGCCGAGCTGGCGCTGAGGTCGGCCGAAGGTGTGGTGATCGAGCTGACGAGCGAAGGATGACGAGGAGCCTTCCTGGGCCAGTATCTACGACTCATCTACCTGTCTTGCGCCGTTATCCACGAGCCAGGCGTCTATGCGCGCGGCGATGGCGTCGCGCACCTGCCGGAAGACCGCCAGCCGCTGCTCCTCCGTGCCGGTGGCCGCGCTGGGATCGGGGAAGCTCCAATGCTCCTGGTGCTTTGCGCCGGCAAAGTATGGGCATTCCTCGGCCGCCTCGTCGCAGACCGTCATCACCAGGTCGAACGGCTGGCCCTCGAGCTCGCGCAGGCTCTTGGCGCGGTATCCGGCCGCCGTGCTGAGGTCGATCTCCAGCTCGCGCATCGCGGCAATCGCCAGCGGGTGAACCTGCCGCGGATGCGTGCCCGCACTGTAGACGTCGTAGCGGTCACCACCCACCGCACGCAGCAGCCCCTCGGCCATCTGCGAGCGCGACGAGTTGTGCGTGCAGAGAAACAGCACACGTATCGGCGAGAGCGCGATCTCGTCTGGCATATCACCCTCCACTAGGGCTACAGGGCGATCGTCAGCGGCTTGCTACGCCCACCTTTTCGCCTGCGGCGTCGCAATCGGCACGCTATCTGCTGCCACGTGGACGCCGGGGTCGCCCAGCGGCGTGTCCGCGTGGCGACCGCGGATACGATACGATGGGGATGTCTCATGGATAGTATCACGATGGGGATGTCTCATGGATAGTCGAGAGTGGGGCAAGGACCAGCTCGATCAGGCACCGCCCGCAACCACCCGGCTTGTGACCCCCACAACTGGCAGGTCGTTGCCCCAACAACCACACGCCTATCCTGTGCTGATCGT
>DASVAA010000120.1:0-18448 GCA_036376595.1 Ktedonobacterales bacterium
GCCCTTTCGTGTGCGTCGGCAGGGGAAGTGGCCCGCCGGCTCTATGGGGCGAGAACAGCGAGATCTGTGCCCTCCTCCGCCGGCTCAGCCTCCATGATGCGGAAGGTGTGAGCCAGTGCCGCGGTCTTGCCGAGCATCGCGCCCGCCCCGCAGTACTTGGTCGCTGACAGCTCGATGGCGCGGGCCACAGCCTGCGGATTCACGGCGTGCCCTGTGACGATGTGCTCGACGGTGATCGTTGTGAAGACCATCGGGTGGTCTTCGGCGCGCTCGCCGCGCACGCGCACCTCATACCCCGTCACCTGCTGGTGCTTCTTGCGCAAGATCGCGATCACATCCATCCCGGTGCAGCCGGCCAGCCCCACCAGCAGCATCTCCATCGGCACGAAGCCCGTGCCGCGCCCGCCCGCATGCTCGGCGGCATCCAGGGTCACGGTGTGGCTGGAGCCTGCTTCCGCAACAAATTGCATGCCTTCGGTCAGTTGTGAACGGACCGTCATTACTTCGCCCATCGTCTTTTCGCTTTCATCACGTCCGCGGCGCGTCCGCGGCGCACCGGTCGCGCCCAGTCGATTATAAATCGGGAGGAATCGCCTCCACCTGCTCGCCCTCGCCCGCTTCGGAGGCGCCCTGCACGGGCCCCGCTGCAACTGCTCGCGCCGCGACAGCAGAACCTATCGCTCTGATGAGCTAAGCGCGGCGATAACACGCCGGAGGCGCTGCTTCGCCTCCGCGGCGACGGTGTCCAATTGCGGGTTGCCGACGATGCCGAGCATGGCCACCGGATCGGCGGCCTCCACGCGCACGTGATCGCCCTCGGCGCGCACGACGACGTTGCAAGGCAGCAGCAGGCCAATCTGCGGCTCGGCCGTCAGCGCACGGTGCGCCAGCGGGGGGTTACACGCGCCGAGGATGAGGTAGGGAGCCATCTCCGCGCCGAGCTTCTCTTTGAGAGTCTGTCTCACATCAATCTCGGTGAGCACGCCAAAACCCTCGACCTTCAGCGCCGCCTTCACCAGCGGGATCGCCTCCTCATAGGCAACCCCCAGCGTCGCTCCGAATCCGTAGTCTGTCGCCATGGTTATCCTCCCTCCGGTGGCACATGTCCCCCGGCCGGTTGATCCGGGGCTAGCCGTCCTTCTCCCAGTTCCAGGAGTGCCTGCCGGTGCCTCGCCGCAAGCCCAGGTACTCGTGTGTCAGACCGTGCGCATGCCGGCGAGCTCGCCCTGACGCGCGAGTTGATCGAGCAGGAGTGCGCGCGTGATCCGGCAGGCTTCGATAATGCGCGCATCGGCCAGCGAGTAGCGCATTTCTGCCCCGGCGCGTTCGGCGCGCACGATGCCCCGCTGGCGCATGAGCGCCAGATGCTGGCTGATCTTGGCCTGCCGCTGCCCGGTCGCCTTGACCAGATCCTTTACTGCCCTCGGCCCCTCACCGAGGAGATAGAGGATCTCGAGGCGGGTAGGATCGGCGAGCGTCTGGCAAAGGTCGGCTTGCAGCCGGAAAAGTTCCTGTTCGCGTTCGCGTTCCATATGCCGCCTCTCGATAGTATTCGCATATACGAATATATATACCGCCTCCGAAACCTGATGTCAAGATCGGCGCATCGGCCCACCATTCCCCCGATTCCCAGCCTCGGCCATCTCGTGACCTCTCCTTGAGATACGGAGGCAGCGCCGTGAGGGTCGCGTGACATTGGGGCAGTATGCTCTCTCTCGACGGAACGGAGAGCCACGAAGCCAATCGAAGGCACACGAGCCGCTGGCTCGCTCGTATGGCCGACTCCGCCGGAACACATTCCGACACAACACAGGAGGAGATACTCCACATGACCACGGCTATTCGGTGGCGCATCATCGTTTTGCAACTCGTTGCGCTGCTCGTCTTCGGCTTCGCCGCCGGCGGCGCGTTCTACGCCCACAACTTCATCAACGATCAGGTCCACCAGCAGCTCGCACCGCAGCAAATCTACTTCCCAGCTACCGCCAAGCAAGGCCTGCCGGCTGACCTGAGCGCCTTTGCCGGCCAGCAGGTGCTCAACGGTGACCAGGCGCATGCGTATGCGGAGAAGTACATCGGCCTGCATCTCAAAGAGATCGGGCAGGGCCATCCGTATTCATACTGGAGCGCCAAGGCGATGGCGGACACCGATCCGGCGCTCAAGGCCAAGGATCAAGGCATCGCCGACACGCTCTTCAAGGGCGACACCCTGCGCACCATGCTCAATACCGCCTGGACGTTCTGGGTGATAGGGCAGATCGCATTCTATGCCTTCATCGGCCTGATGGCAGCGGGGGTGATCGTGCTGGGGGCGCTGGCCTTTGAGGTGGTCGAGATGGTACGCGGCAAAGAGACCGTCAATGCTATCGTGGTGACGCCAGGTGGGTCCGGGCTGACCAGGACGGCGCCGATCAGGAACGAGCCGGCGGCGGTCAACTGACCCCAACCAAGATGGGGAGCTTTCACGCTCACCTCATCCCATACAGAAGAGGCTCCCGGCTCATCACTGGGAGCCTCTCAGTACACTCTGCTGCTCCTGCTCCTGCTCCTGCTCCAAGGCGCTGCACTGGATTGGCTCCATGAATACCCACTACCCACGCCTCTCGCTCGCTGACCAGAGCAATCTCAGAATTGAGCGGCCAGAAACGCCGGCGCACATTGCCGGATTGTGCATCGTCGAAGCGTCGCCGCTGCTCGACGAACACGGTGAGCTGGACCTCACGATGATCACGCGCCGCCTCGAACGGCGTCTGGGACGTGTCCCCGCGCTGCGGCGCATCGTCCATCCGGCGCCGCCGCTCTGCGGTCCGCCGCTGTGGGTGGACGATCCCCGCTTCTCCCTCGATCGGCACGTTCACAGCCTGCGGCTTGCTCCGCCTGGCGATGAGACGACTTTGCTCACGACAGCAGAACTCCTCCTTCGCCCGCTGCTCGACCGCACCCACCCACTGTGGGAGCTGTGGTTCCTGACCGGCCTGGATGGTGGCGACCGAATCAGCGTACTCTTCAAAATCCACCATGCGATCGCCGACGGTCTCGCCGCGGTGGCCTTGATCACGGCCTTGCTCGACCTGGAGCCGGACACCCCCGACCCACCTGCCCAGGACTGGCATCCCGCGCCGATCCCTTCCGCCTGGACGCTCTTGGGCGACAATCTCACTCGGCGGCTGACCGCGGTCGGGGCCATGCTCGCCCACCCCGTTCGGCTCGCGCGCACCGTTAGCGCGACCATCAAGGACTCGCTGGGGTTCTTCCACGCGCGCCAGGCGGCTGCGCGCACGTCGCTGAACGCACTGCCGGGCGTGGGACGCCGCTTCCGCGTCGTGCATCTCGACCTCGAGGCAGCGCGCACAGTGGCACACGAGCACGGCGGCAAGGTGAACGATGTCGTGCTGTCGGTGGTGACCGGCGGCGTACGAGAGCTGCTGCTGGCGCGGGGCGAGCGTGTGGACGGTGTGGAGCTGACCACCTCAGTGCCGGCAGCCTTGCGGAGCGCGAAGACAGCACGTGGCGAGCTGGGCAACGCGGCCGGCGCACTGCTGGTGCGGCTCCCCGCCGGCGAGGCCGATGCCGTACGGCGGCTGGGGCGCATCGCCGCCAATACGCGCAACGCCAAAGCCGAGCAGCATCCCGCCTACATCAACGGGTTGTTTAGCTGGCTTGCGGCGACGAGGCTGGCGCTCCCGATGGCCCGGCGGCAGCGGTTCGTCAACTTCTTCGTCACCAATGTGCCTGGCCCGCGCGTTCCGCTGTACATCTTGGGTGCCAGGATTGACGACATCGTGCCGGTGCTGGGGCTGGCCGGCAACGTGACCATCATGTTCGCGGCGCTGTCGTATGGCGGCCACCTCACGGTGCTCATGAGCGCTGACGCGGCAGCATACCCTGACCGCGAGGCGGACGTCCTTGCAGTGGGGATGCGGCACGCCTGGGAAGAGCTTATCGCCCCCGCCCGTGTCTCCATCCCGCCGCGCCAGACCGCGTAACCAGTGCCTGTCTGCTCGGTGTTTCACCGATGAGTTCGCGTAATGAGGGTGTGACATCACGTCCTGTCACCCGTGACGGCGCTGAGAGACGCTGTGGATACCATGAAGGATGGGGACGTATCCCCCGGCCGGGTCTGGATGACTCTCGCCGTGACCACATCGCCCTTGAAGTGAGCTGTTCGTATGGCTACCGACACCCGTCCATCTGTCAGGACTTCCGCACCGACACGTGCCCCTTCACAGAGTCGCGTGGGCCAATCGCGACGTCGAGGACAGTGGGGGCTGCGCGGCACGCTCGGCGCGCTCGCGGCGTTCACGGCACTGACCGCGATCTACGGAGCGATCTTCGTTATCCCGACGATGCCGCGCTCAGTGCTGCACAAAGGCGTCCTCGCGCTCTTCACGGACTTCACGATCCCGGCGCTGGCGTTGGGCATTCTGTGCGGCGGCGGCGCGCTCGTCGCTTTCGTCACCGTGCTCGTCCGGCCACAGATCGGCGCGTTGGCCTCCGTGATTGAGGGGCTGTTCATGATCGTCTTCGAGCTGGTCGAGATCGTGGTTGTCGGCTTCACCCCCGTGCAGACGCCCGACCAGTTCCCGGCCTGGCTCCAGGTGGTCTACCTCGTCGTTGGCGGCACCATGGTCATCCTCGGCGCTCGCCTCTGGAAGGCCGAGACCGGGTCGTACCGTCCGGTGTGGTCCGCATTGTAGCGCTCTGCGGACCAGGCCGTGTGCATCCGTGCGGAGTATTCATGTGAGCGACGCCTTTGGTGTACCCAAGCCTCCTGTCCCGCCGGCTCCAGGCCCCCGCCTGATCCACGATGGGCTAGCGGTCTATGCGCGCGGCACGGGGGAGCCACTGTTCCTCATGCCTTACCCGCACGGCTTCACCAGTGGCCCAATAACCGAAGGTTCGCTCGCCACGCTGCTGAAGGGACTCGGCCACTGCGTGGTGTCCTTCGACCCGCCGGGCGCGCATGCCTCCACCCGGCCACCGCGGGTGGACATGCCAGAGATGTTGTCCTGCGCGACGGAGGCGCTCGATGCGCTGCACATCCAAGGTCCCGTAGACACCGTCGGGCACAGCATGGGGGGCCTCTGCGCCCTGGCACTAGCCATCAACCGCCCGGAGCGAGTGCGCAGGCTCGTCCTCGTCGGTTCGGGCTCCGGTGGGCCGAGCCTGCGCCGCCATCGCGCCATGCCCTGGAACTGGTCCCTGGTCAGCCTCGACTTCTGGCGCTACGCCTTCTGGGGCACATGCCTGCTCTGGCGCGGCGGCACGCTCGCCGCCCACAAGCACGTCGAGCGCCTCGTCCGCGCGGCGTCGTACGTCGACACGTCGCGCGTCCCAGCCATCTCCATCGCTGCCGCGGACCGGCATCGCCCAGCCCCTGTACGCGACCGCTGGCCTCGTACCGCCCTGCGCCTCGACTACGGCCCGCAGCTCGGCGAGGTGCGCGCACCCACCCTTGTCTGTGCCGGACGCTACGACCCCCAGTTCCCGCTAGGGTGCGGCTGGGAGCTCGCTCGTGGCATCCCTGGCGCACGGATGGTCGTCTTCGAGCGCAGTGGGCACTACCCGCATGAGGAGGAGCCTGTCACCTTCGCGCAGGTGATGGCTGAGTTCCTACACGCACAGGCGGATCCCGTGCCAGCCGCAGCGCTTCCGCGCTCTCGACCCAGAGGAGGATAGGAACATGAACAGACGCATGGTGTGCGGTGGAGTGGCCCTGGGCACGGGCACAGCCACCGCGGCGGCCGTGTACTTCACGCGCCGCCTCGCCCATCGCTCCGGAGCGACTACCGGCGAGGTCTCTCAGGCGCTGCCGGGGGATGAGCTCGTCTCTGACCCGCGGATTGAGACCACGCGGGCGATCACGATCCATGCTCCCATAGCTAGCGTGTGGCCCTGGGTGGTGCAGGTCGGCTACCACCGCGGCGGCTGGTATACCAACGCCCGGCTCGATAAGCTCATCTGGCACATCGAGAACCCCAGCGCTGATCGCATCCTGCCCGAGTTTCAGCACGTGCAGGTCGGGGATACCGTGCCCGACGGGCCACCCGGCACTGCCCGCTTCATCGTCGCGAAGGTCGAGCCCGGGCGCGTACTCGCCTTGCACGATCCCGACGGCACGCACATCCCCAACACGCGCTTCAGCTGGGTGTTTGCCCTGCGCGAGATCGATCGGCAGACAACCCGGCTGATCCTGCGCACTCGCGCCAACTTTCCGGCTCGGTGGTGGATGACGCCGCTTGCCTATCTAGCTCTAGGCCCCGCCGACTTCCTCCTGGCGCATGTGATGCTGCTCCGTGGTATCAAGCAGCGCGCCGAACGGACGGCCGCTCATGATCTCCCAGCGCCACGAGGCCAACGGCGGCGGACAGGGGACGAGTGGACGCCGGCCGCTCCCGCCGCAACCACAGGGTGAAGCCGTCGTGGCGGCAAATACCTCTGGAGGTGAAGTATGTCAAGGGCCATCTTGGAGAAGGCTCCCGTCCAACGAGAGTCAGGGACACGTATTCGACAGCCGCTGCGTGGGTGGATCGTCCTGGGCGCGCTTCTGGTCGCCTTGGCAACCGTCGTGTTGATGGCCGCCTTTGGGGCGCCCTTGCTGCAACTGCTGAGCACAGGGATACTCGTATTCTCGCTGGCTGTTGTCGTGCTGCTCGCCCTGTGCGTGCTGGCCATCTCCCTCGTCGTCGCGCTTGCCATTCGGAAGCCCGCGAGGGTGCGGCGATGGCTGAAGCGCGCGGCGCACCTGGCGATTGCCGCGGCGGTGCTGCTCGGTGCCCTGGGCGTCGCGACCGTGGGGTCTCAGTGGCACGCCTCGACCACGTCGATCCTGAGGGCGGACGGCCAGCCACTGCCCGGCAGCATCGAGACGATGGAGCAGGTTACCCTCAACGGCAGTCACGAGTGGATCACCATCCGTGGGAAGAACATGCACAATCCAGTGTTGCTGTTCCTCATGGGTGGGCCTGGTGCTGGTGGTTTCCCTGATCAGGGGTTCCTGGCGCCGCTGGAGGACCATTTCGTGGTGGTGAACTGGGACCAGCCCAATACGGGCATGTCCTATGGCGCAGTTCCACGTTCTCAACTGACGCCGCAGCGCTACGTGGATGACGCGTACGCGCTGACCCAGCAGCTCCGCGCGCGTTTCCACCAGAACAAGATCTACGTGCTCGGCTCATCGTGGGGCAGCATCCTCGGGATTATGCTGGTGCAACAGCACCCCGACTTGTTCTACGCCTATGTGGGCCACGGACAGATGGTCAACACGACCGAGAATGACGTGATGGGCTATCAGTTTGCTCTCACGTATGCGGCAGAACACGGCGATACGGGGACTGTGAGCGCACTGCGCCAAAACGGTCCGCCGCCCTACGCTGGCGATGGCATGGAGTGGAAGTATGCCGCGTTCATGAACGTCCTGCAGGAGGCCATGGGCCAGCCAAGTCTGACCCTGGGCGTGCCGCTGATGCCGTGGCTGGCATCCGAGTACGGCGTGGTCGACCGGATCAACTTCGTGCGGGGCTTCTTCGAGACCTTCTCCACCGTGTATCCGCAGCTGCGAGACCTCGATTTCACGACACAAGCCGCCACACTGGATGTGCCAGTCTACATCCTGGCTGGGCGCGCCGACGTGAATGCGATGGCGTCGCTCGCCGAGCGCTATTACAACGTGCTTCAGGCGCCGCACAAGGAGCTGATGTGGTTTAAGTCGGGGCACAGCATGACCGATGCGGATACGAGCCAGTTCGTGGACGTGATGGTGAACACCGTCCTGGCGCAAACCTACCATTAGGCGGCGCTTATATGACTTGGCGAGCGGGCCAGTGGACTCCTCCGGCTCGTTCGCCGGCTGGGTCGCGAGTGGCGACGCGGCCCATGGGACGCGTCGTGCGATACGCCACGGGGCGTGTCCGTGCTCGTCATGAGTACCACGTCTCGGCGCATATGTGATGCGCTAGTGAGAACCGCCGCCGCGAATGTGACGCGTGTGTGGTGCCTGTGGGCTACGACTGGGGCAGCCAGCACATACGCCGCACGCACGCGGCGCTGGAGGTCTCATTCGGGAGGAAAGATGATGCCGACAAGCACGAGCGGGCCAGATCTCACGACGGTCAATCACGAAGAGCCTGTGCAGTGGGAGTCACCCGCCCTCCGCGACGCCATCACGGGCCTCACCGGCAATCTCGGTGTCGAGGTCCACGCACGGCAACTGGTCGCGTGGCAAGCGGTATCATACGCTGAGTTGTCAGGCGCTTCCACGGCTCGCGAGTTAGAGGCGGCCGCCACAGCGGCGGAAGGTGAAGGCAGGCGATGATAACCACACATGCGGCGACCGAGCACATTCTGGATGAGGATCTGAGGGCCCAGATTATTCTCGATACGCCGCTGTTGAATAAAGGCACGGCCTTCCCGGAAGATGAGCGGCGCGAGCTGGGCTTGCTTGGGCTACTGCCGCCGCATGTGGCCACCATCGAGGAGCAGCTCGCGCGGACCTACGAAAATTACTGTCGCAAGGAGAGCGACCTCGAGCGCTACATCTTTCTGGCCGCGCTGCAGGACCGCAACGAAGTGCTCTTCTACCGCCTCGTGCAGGAGCACGTGGCCGAGATGACGCCCATCGTCTACACGCCGACGGTAGGTCTGGCGTGCCAACAGTACAGCCACATCTATCGCCGCCCGCGCGGTGTCTACCTGAGCTACCCCTACCAGGAGGAGTTTGAGAGCATCCTGGCACAGGCCACGCACGGGCGTGAGATCGCCGTCATCGTGATGACCGATGGCGAGCGCATCCTGGGGCTGGGTGACCTGGGCATCGGCGGCATGGGCATTCCCGTCGGCAAGCTCGCGCTCTACACGCTCTGCGCGGGCATCCACCCGGCGGCAACCTTGCCGGTGATGCTCGACGCCGGCACCGATAACCCCGCGCTGCTCGACGACCCACTCTACCTGGGCTGGCGCCATCCTCGCGTGCGGGGCGACGCCTACGACGCCTTGGTGGAGCGCGCAGTCCAGGCGATCGCGCGCACGCAGCCACGGGCGATCTTGCAGTGGGAAGACTTCGCCAAGGGCAATGCGCGCCGGCTGCTGGATCGCTACCGTACACGGATTCTCAGCTTCAACGACGATATTCAGGGCACCGGCGCTGTGACGCTGGCGGGCCTGCTGGCGGCGGTCGAGGCGCTAGGGGTAGGAGAGCGGCTGAGCGCGCAGCGGATCGTGGTGTTGGGGGCCGGGTCGGCTGGGACCGGCATCTGCGACCAGATTGTCGCCGCAATGGTGGCCGAGGGCACCTCTCTGGACGACGCTCGTGCCGCCCTCTGGCTGGTGGACTCTCACGGCCTGCTCTACACCGGCCGCGCCGATCTGGATGCCGAGAAGCAGCAGTTCGCTCAGCCGCGCGAGCGCCTCGCGGACTGGCCTGCGTCGGCCGCGGGGGCGGGGGAAGGGGCAGGAGCAGGGACAAGTTGGTCGCTGGCCGAGGTGGTGGCGCAGGTGCGGCCGACGGTACTGATCGGCACGGCTGCGCAACCGGGCGTGTTTGACGAGCGCATCGTGCGCGAGATGGCGCGGCACGTCGCACGTCCCATCATCTTTCCGCTGTCGAACCCGACCGATAAAAGCGAAGCCACTCCCGAGCAGCTCATCACCTGGACCGAGGGCCGTGCGCTGATCGCCACGGGCAGCCCCTTCCCGGATGTGGTGTTTGCCGGGCGGCAGATCCCAATCTGCCAGTGCAACAACATGTTCATCTTCCCCGGCGTCGGATTGGGCGTGGTGGCCAGCGAGGCGCACACCGTGACCGATGGGATGTTGCTAGCCGCCGCGCGCGCCCTCAGTGCGCGTGCCCCGATCCGGCAATCCGTGGTTGCGCCGCTGTACCCGCCGCTGGAGGATGTGCGCCTCGTGGCCCGCGACGTGGCCCGCGCGGTTGCCCTCGCCGCGCAACACGAGGGCGCGGCCGCGCCTTGCACCGAGGACGAGCTGGAGCGCAGACTCGACGCCAACACCTGGGAGCCGCACTACGTCCCGCTTCGACGGCGGCAGGACCGCTCGCTGCAAGCGTAGCCCAAGCCTGACGGCGGGCGACACGACGGCAGCTCCCTCGCGCGACCGCTACCGCCGCGGCGCCACGGCGCCACGTTCGAGACGCTTCTGAGAGGCGCTGACCGCGAGGCATAACAGCTTCGTGAGGTGTGTGCGCGACGGTAAACGTGGGCCCGGATGTACAGGCAGCCGGACCTACAGAATGAGGAAAGGAGAACTACCATGGCAACTACAACCGCGGTGCTACCACGCGTTTCTAAGGTGGTGCGAGAACAGGTCGTTCCGCGCATCCCGATGCGCCGTGCCAGAGGCCGGCATGGCCGAGTCGCCAGGCGTCGAGCGGGACGCCCGATCGGCCGAGTCGTCGTACTGACGGTGGTCTCGCTGGCGCTAGCAAGCGCAGCCACCGCGACCGCGTTCTGGCTGACGCGGCGAGTCACTGCGCATGCGCTTGACGAAACCTACGAGTAGGCAAGTAGGCCAGCCATTTCGCCGCAGCCTCGAGCGTGAAGGGAACTGATGCGGAGCCACGGGCGCCAGCCATGCATGGACACGCTCACCGCCAATCAGCCAGATCAGCAGGCGCGTGTTGAGTACGCACAGGATCGCCGAGACGGGCGGCAACAGCAAAGTGCCGGCGAAAGGAGGGCGACGTGTTCACACGGATACTCGTCCCGCTGGAGGGCACGATGGATGGGTCAGCCCGCGAAGAGCAGACGTTTGCCGCGGCGCGGTGCCTTGCTGAGCGCGAAGGGGCGCAGCTCGTGCTGCTCCACGTGGATGCCGATGCGGCCTCCGCCCAAGCGGCTACACGCGCAGAGATGCTCGATCGCTCACAACCGCGCTGAGCCACGACGGCACGCACGCCAGCATCCGTTTCGCGTACGCCCCGCATGGCGCAATCGATCACGTCATCGGTGGTGCCGCACGCGAGGAAGATGCCGATCTGATCGTCATCTCACCCCGCCAGCGTCCACTCCTGCAGACGCTGCTGCGGCCGGGTGTCACCGCCGAGCTCCTGTGCCACGCCCCCGCCCCGGTGCTCGTGTGGCCCGAAGGCCTACGCGGCATCGAGCTCGATGCCGCGCTCGACGCGACCAGCGCACCGATCATCGTCCCGCTCGACGGCAGCCCCGAGGCCGAGCGCGCGCTCGCTCTCGCCCAGGCTCTCGCCAAGGAGCACGGGCGAACGCTGCTGCTCGTGACGGTCGCTGAGCCGAACTCGCTTCTCGGTGTGGAGGCTGTCGGTCTGGGGAGCGTCACACCAGCCGAAGGGCTTGCGCCCGAGGGCCGCCTCCAAGAGGGGCTGCGCTACCTGCAGCGCATGCGCAAGAAGGTCGCGGCACACACTGGCTTGCCGGTGCAGACGATGGGACGCATCGGGCCGGTGGCGCCGACGATCGCCGATCTCGCTGAAGCGCATCCCGGTTGCCTCGTGGTCATGACGACGCATGGCCGCGGACACGCGCTGCGGCTGCTGCTCGGCGGTGTCGCCACGGAGCTGCTTCGCCTGACACCGGCGCCACTGCTGATCGTCCCGCCAGCGCGGCCGTCTGCGCATGGACAGGTGCAACCGGCAGCCACGTTCACGACGCCGAAGCGGGTGCAGGTGGAGAAGGCGGAGGCGGCGGAAGCGGCGGAAGCGGCGGAGGACGACGCGGAGCCAGAAGAAGCCTTCGGCCCTGTGCCAACGTTCTAGAGGCGAGGTGAGAGGTCTTCTGCGGGAAACGAGCTAGGCGAGCTGGCTGTTACAGCATCAAGAAACAGGCCGAGCAGGGCGCATGCCGCCCCATGACCGGCATACACGAACGGCAACGAGCAACGAGGAGCTAGCCGCGCAACGCAGGCAGGCCCGGGATGGAAAGCTGGGAGACGCCCATCTCGGGCTTGCGCTGCGCCTGGATGGCGCGTGCGGCATCCCACGTGCGCCCCGGTGTCAGTCGGCTTCTCCCGCCTCGCACACGCCTTCAACCTCGGTGGCGATCGGCAGGGCGATCGTGAACGCCGCGCCGGCGCGCGCTCCGGCCGACTCGAACCAGATGCGACCGTCGTGGCGCTCGACCAGCTCGTGCGAGAGGTAGAGGCCCAAGCCTGTGCCGCCGATGCCGGCCACACGGGCGTTGTCGGCACGGGCGAAGCGCGCGAAGAGGCGCCCTTGCTGGTCTGCTGGTATGCCCATGCCCTGGTCACGCACCGTCAGCACAGCTTCGCCGCGCTCAGCATCTTCGCGGACGGAGACCGTAATCGGCCCGCCTTCTGGCGAATACTTGATGGCGTTGCTCAGCAGGTTGCCCACTACCTGCTCGATGCGCCGCACGTCCAGCCGCGCGACGACGTACTCAGCCTCGGACTCAATTGCCAGGGTGTGACGCTCGGTGCTGAACTGCAGCCGCTTCGCCACCCGCCGCGCCAGCGCAACGAGGTCGTGAGGCTCCAGATGCAGCTCAACCCGTCCGGCCTGCACCCGCGCGACATCGAGCAAGTCCTCGGTCAGCTCGACCAGGCGCCCGGTCGCCTGATCGATCGTCTCCAGCGCGTCGAGCTGCCACGGCGCAAGAGCCGCCGGGGCTGCACCCTCATCTCGGCTCCCCCCCGCCGCTGCCCCCGCTCCGGCTCCCGCTCCCAATCCCGCTGCGCCGCCGCAGCATATCCGTGTAGCCCTTGACGGCAGCCATCGGGGTCTTCAGCTCGTGGGCGGCGATGGTGATGAACTCGTCCTTGACGCGCTCGGCTTCCTTGAGGGCGGTCACGTCCTGCAGCACGACCAGCGCCGCGCGGTCCTGCTCCTGCACATCCTCGTAGGGCTTTCCGCCGTTCGCCTGGCGTTGCGGGTGGTTCTCGGTGTTGTCTGCATGCGCAAAGGGGAAGACCCCCGGATCGAGGGCCACGGCGTTCAGCAACACCGGCAGCGCG
The DNA here is from genome assembly GCA_036376595.1 of Ktedonobacterales bacterium. Classification (GTDB taxonomy): domain Bacteria; phylum Chloroflexota; class Ktedonobacteria; order Ktedonobacterales; family JADMIN01; genus SMAG-U1939. The sequence goes on from DASVAA010000120.1 coordinate 12,958, forward strand.
GTGCCGTCCGGGCGGCGGATGATCTCCTGATGGTGGCGCACTGCCTCGCCAGAGCGCGCCGCGCGGATCGTCGCCAGCTCCTCCTCGGTGAGGGGCTGTCCCTCTGGCGAGAGAATGCGCACGCCGCGCTCGGCCAAGAACGCGACCATTGGCTGCCCCGCGGGCCAGTCGTCGCCCCACACTGCGCGCGCCGCCTGATTGGCGAGCACCAGCCGCGCCTGCGGCCCATGCACCAGATAGATCCCGCCCGGCAGCTCGTCGATCACCCTTTGGAGCAGCGCGCGCCGTGCAATGGCCTCCGCCCGGGCCTGCCGCTCCCGTAGCAGCCGCCGCGCCTCCGTGAGATCGTGCCACACCACGACAGCGCCGGCCCCGCCCTCAGTCGGAACCCCAGGCCGAGGCACCTGTCCTGCCTGGACCTGGGCTTCTTCGCGCAAAGGCGCTGCCGTGACGGCGTACTGCCGCTCCTCACCGGCACCATCGGTCAGGGCGACCTCGGTGTGGGGTTTGGAGGCGCCACCGGCTCCATTGCTCTCATTCCTCTTGTCCTCGGCTGCCGCCACCGCTCCTGCTGCTTCCGCTCGTATCGTCTGCTCCACCGCGGCCAGGTCTGCTGCCCCCTCGGTGCGCAGCGCACTCGCCGCGCGATTCTCACGAACCACCCTGCCCTCCCCGTCCACCAGCAGGACGGCGTCGCTAATGCTGTCGAAGATCGCATCCAGCTCCTGGGCCTGCGTCTCCGCCGCACGATACAGGCGCGCGTTCTCCAGCGCCACCGCCGCCTGAGCGGCCAGCCCAGTGAGGAGCCGCTCGTCCTCGATGCTGAAGTGCCCTGGCTCGGTGTGACCCAGCAGCAGCCCCCCACGTACCTACCCCTCGCGATCCAGCAGCGGCACCCCAAGGAAGCTGCGGACCACAGGATGCCCGCGGGGGGCGCCAACGGCATGGAGCTCCTCCGCACTGAGTTGGCCGTGCGCATACGACGTGGCGGCATTGCGTGCCGCCTCGCGACGGGTGACCCGTACGCCGCCAGTTCGTACCGGTGCCTGGGTGTGTCTAGCCGCCCCTGGAGACGCCCCCTGGGGTGTCCCTGGCCCGGCAGCCGCGCTCCACGTCTGGTCCTTTACTGACGGGTGAGCCGCATGCGCCATGCTGAGGGCATCGGCGACGCGCACCGGCACACCGTTGCGGAAGATGGGGGCCAGCAGACCCTCGCCACCCAGCGGCACACGCCGGAAGAGTGCCTCTTGCTCCGGCGTGACGCCCACCACCGCGGCCAGGTGGAAGAGGTTGCCCTCCGAGGGCACCAGTGGCTGGCCGTGCGCATCGAGCGGGCGCAAGGTGAAGGCAGCGAAGCCGGCGCCGGTCAAGTCGCGTGCCGTCTTGGCGATCAGGCGCAGCAGGCGCGCCTCATCCAGCTCCGAGGCGAGGGCGCGGCCGACCTCATTGAGCGCCGCCGAGCGAACGGCTTGGCGTGTGGCGGTGTCGCGCTGGACGTGGGCCAACTGGACCAGCAGCAGTGTGAAGATGTTGACCGCGGCCAGCGTGACCAACTCGGCAATTCCGCGTGCTCTCAGTGGCTTGACCACAAGGCTGGAGGGTGCGATCAAGAGCAGGTAGACGCACGCAAGCTGCAGCAGACCGGCGAGCGCCCCCAGGCGCCAGCTCCAGTGATACGCAAGCATGGCGATCAGCGACAGGTAGAGCACACCGGGATCGGGCAGCGATACCACCAGGCGGTCAATCGCCAGCACCAGCAAGGTCACGAGCGCCGTGCCCAGCACGAGCAGCACCAACCCAGATCGTGGCTCGCCCTGCCATGTCGCTACGCGTCGGCGTAGAGCCACTGCTCGCGGCCCGTGCCAGGCTTCGCGCCATCGTCGCACCGCGCTGCCCTGGACCGCGGCCAGGAGACGGGCTGGAACGGTCCGCACAGCCCCTTGCACTGCTTTGAACGTGGACAGGCGCGAGCGACGCGCGCGTGGGGCGGCGCGGTCAGATGCCATCTTGGACTCAGCGAACTTGCTCACGCGAAGGGACTCTCACTCACCTACGAGCAAAGATCGTGCTCAGCGCCGCCGTCGTCGTTCATGCAAGCAGGCGTCACGCGAGGTAACGGAGCAGCGGGATGCCGCCCGTCACTGCCTCTAGTGTACGACCCGCCGGGCAGGGAGTCATAGCGCGCGGACGGCGACGCGCCTTGCCTGTGATGACTGTGTGAGATGCTTGCCCGAACTGCGACATGACTGTGACGTGGAGGTAGGTACAATGCCAGCAGCGAACGTGCCGGTGGATCTGACAGCGCCGCGCATCGCGTAGAAGAGGTCTCGTCTCGAAAGTGGTGTACTAGTGCCTCAGCACGCGACACATCCCGGCTTCACGGCCGATCACATGCCAGAAGAAGCAGAGCGCGCCGCACAGCAGCACGTCGCTCGTTGGGAGCGGCGCTTCGATGCGATCACCGATCCCATCGGGGTGGTGAGCGCCGATAATCGCCTCGTCTACGCGAACACCGCCTATCGCGCGCTCTTCGATCGCGCGCCGGACGGCATCAGCGGCCACGAGTGCTTTTCGGCGCATCCCAATCCCGCGGGAGGTCCCTGCTCTACCTGCCCGGTGCCGGCGGCGATCCTTTCGCGTCAGCCCGCCTTCGTGCAGTCGGAGCGCCCGCCACGAGGGGCCGCGAGTGCCGCCGAGGCTGGAGAAGATGCACATGCGACGACGGCGCCGCGCATCTTTCAGCGTTGGACCTATCCGGTGATAGCGCCGGATGGGCGCATTGACGAGGTCGTGGAGGTCATTAAGGACGTGACCGAGCAGGAGCGACTGCGTGAGGCGTCACGCCAGGCGGAAGCGCTGCGCGTGGCGGACCGGCTGAAAGCTGAGCTGCTGGGCACGGTGAGCCACGAGCTCCGCAGCCCGCTGGCAGCGATCAAGGGCTATGCGGGGACGCTCCTGCGCCACGAAGCGCGCCTGCCGCGGACGGAGCGCCACGAGTTCCTGACCGCCATCTCGCAGGCGAGCGATCGCCTGGAGGCGATCATTGACCAGCTGCTGCTGATGTCGCAGTTGGAGACCGGCCTGATTACCCCTCAGCACGCGCTGGTGGATCTGCGGCAGCTCGTGCGCGAGGCGGTGACGGGTATCGAGCGGCGGCTGCCCCCGGATCGGCAAGGCACCGGCACCCACCATCGCTTTGTCTTTGATGATCATACGCAGTCCACCGCGCCAGAGCGGTCCGGCACAGAGCCAGCGCCGATGGTCATGGGTGATCGTCGCCTGCTGCGGCAGGCGCTCGACGAGGTGTTGGATAATGCCGTGAAGTACTCGTCAGACGGCGGACTCATCGAGGTGATCCTCGATCGTCTCCCGCCCCTGCCACAGGAGCCGGCTGGGCCGTCACAACTGGCGCTATGCGTGCGCGATGAGGGTCGCGGCATCCCCGCTGAGCAGATCGGTCACGTCTTCGATCGCTTCCATCGCGGGGACGATGGGCTGACCAGCCAGTTCGGTGGGCTGGGACTTGGTCTGGCGATCTGTAAACGGGTCATCGAGCTGCACGGTGGTCGCGTGCTGGTCGAGAGCGAGCCAGGCAAGGGCACCAAGCTTTGCTTGCTGCTGCCAGGGGGCAGCGCAGAGGGCGACTCCGGCGGCCCGGCGGAGCGTGCGGGCCAGGCCACGCCCGCTACACTGACCCAGGTTCCTGCGCCCGCTCCAGAACCTGTGAATCACACGGAACCTGCAGCCAATGCTTCATGAGAGGATGGAGAGCGCCCTATGCCAGCCAAGAAGACGACGATTGTGGTGGCCGACGACGACCCCCAGCTGTTGCGGCTGGTGACCCGCAACCTGGAGTTCGAGGGCTACGAGCCGATCCCGGCCAGCGAAGGCCAGCAGGCGCTGGAGGAGATCGAGCGGCGTCAGCCGGACCTCGCGCTGCTCGACGTGATGATGCCCCGGCTCGATGGCTTCGCCGTCTGCGCGCGCGTGCGCGAGTTTTCGAGCGTGCCGATCATCATCCTCACCGCCCGCGGCCAGGACCAGGACAAGATCCATGGCTTCGACGTCGGGGCCGACGACTACCTCACCAAGCCGTTCAATGTGGACGAGCTGCTGGCGCGGGTGCGGGCGGTGCTGCGGCGTAGTCAGGCGGTGGGGAACGGCGGACGCGAGGGAGCAGTCTCCGGCGCGGGCGCCACGCTCGATCTCGGTCCCCTGCATCTGGACTTCGTGCAGCATCTCGCGCTGCTCGATGGCGAGGAGTTGGCGCTGACTCCCATCGAGTATCGCCTGCTGGCCTACCTGGCGCAGAATGCTGGACGCGTGGTGACACAGGATCTGCTTCTGGAGCATGTCTGGGGGCCGGAGTATGTCGGCGAGAGCCACTTACTGCAGGTCAACGTCAACCGGCTACGGCACAAGCTGGAGCCGGAGGGCCCGGTGACCCCGCATCATTTCATTCGCACCAAGGTCGGCATCGGCTACCAGCTCGTCCCGCTTCCTGCGCAGACTGTGGCCCCATCACCTGCGGCAACGCCGTTTCAGCCAGAAGGCTAATCGGCTGCTCATTGATGCAATGATGCGATGGCTGCCTTGCATGCCTGGACGGTTTGTGCCTATGCGTATCTGACTGCGCACGTGAGCGGCCGACCATTGTTCAATGCATCTGTCCGACGAGTCTCTCTGCCGGCTCCGCTTCGAGTGGGCAACCCTCGCCACGACTCCGCCGACCACAGACGCGGATCGCGGCGGCCACTTGTCCGCGCTTCTCGACCGGCAGTCCGGCCAGTGCGATTTCTAGATCTCCCGGCTCCAGCGCGGCACTCCCCGTCCGGGTTGCCGGGCAGATGCCGGTGCGCACCAGCTCATGCACCCGCAGCCAGGCCTGCATCTCATGAGCGAGTCCTTCCCGCGGCCCGTAGACCCCTTCCGTGTAAAGCACATGCTGCGTGAGCGCAGCCTCTGCGACCTGGCGCATCGCCGTATGCAATGGACACTCGACAACGCGCACCTCTGCGTCTGTGCACGTCCCTTCGCGCTGAGGATGCGTCATGGGCTGCTGGGCTGGCTGAGCCGCCGCCACGTCCTGCCTGACGTCGCACACAGGCATCGTCGGGATTGACTTCATCGCGTGCCTCATTTTCTGCAAACGGGAGAGGGGTCCTCGCAGGGGAGGGAGAGCAGTCCTGGTGGGCCTGTACCTGCCAACGTGCCGGCGTGTTGGCATCAATGCCACCCACCACGGCTACCGCTCCATCCCACATGCGCTGAACAACCAGCCTCTTCCATCAAGGCGTGCGGCCTACGCTACAGCTCACGCAGGTCCGCCTACGGCTGGACGTTGAAGACGCCGGTCGCGCCGGTCATCGCGCCGGAGAAGGAGTGGGTGACGAAGGGGTACTTACCGGCTTGCTCCATCGTCAGCTCGACCATCGCCCCCCCACCCGGCGGAATGCTGATCGTCTGGTCACCCACCAGATGATTGGCGGGG
>DASVAA010000121.1:0-36449 GCA_036376595.1 Ktedonobacterales bacterium
GACCTCGAAGCAGGCGGCACTGGCGGTGTGCGTACCGCCGGGGACCACTGGATTCATCACCGCGGGGACATCGAGCCGGAGCAGGCCCGCGAGCAATCCCTGTCTCAGACTGCGATAGGCGTCGAGGATCGCGCCCGCCGCGCGGGGATCGTCGGGCGTGGTCGCCACGCTATAGGTCAGCTCGTCGGTGTGCAGGATGGCGAAGCCGCCGGTCGCGCGGCGCACCACGTCCACGCCGTCGCGGGCGCAGGCGGCGAGGTCCACGCCGGAGAGTGGCTGGCGCTTGCCCAGCGACAGGCCCGGCGGCGCCCACTGGTAGAAGCGCAGCGTCGGCGGCACGGCGCTCGCGGCCACCGCGTCCACGATCGCCTCGTCGAGCGCCATGTTCTCGGCTGCCGTCCGCGGCTCGCGCTCGACGATCAGCCGCCACGTCGCGCGGGGATACGCCGGTCTCTCGGTTGCGGGATCTTCGGTCATCGCGCCGCCCTATCGTCAACAGGATATGTGGGTAATTCCAAATCACGGCCATCTGTTGTGGTACGAGCGTGCCGGGCGGTCTGAAGCACCGTGGGTAATCCCCAGGCGCCACCGGATGCGCATACCCCAGCGAATCACCTGCTCCGGTATGATACGGTTCGCTCGCGGCCACCCCACCAGCGCCGCCTGTAGGGGCGAGACATGTCTCGCCCGGCGAGCATGAGGTAGTATCGCACGCGAAGGGGATGTTGAGGAGCGGCTCTGGGTGATACCACCCCCAAAGGGCAGACGTTTTGGTACGAGCGTGCCGGGCGGCCTAAAGTGCCGCGGGTAATCCCCGTGCGCCAACAGTTGCGGTTATCCGAACAACTCGGCCTCACTTGGTATCAGTTGGGCACGAAGAGTGGGAGCCTAGGAATCGGCAGGAGCCAAGCCAGTGGCTGACTGCGAGGCGCGAGGCGAGCAATAGGCTTCTTATACCAGGCGAGGATGAGTCATTGGCGTATCCGCAACCGCCCACTCTATGGGATTAGCCGCGGGTCTTCAGCCCGCCTCCAGCGCCTACCACAACATACGCCCTTGGTCCGATCTCACGCCGAGACGCCGGGCGCGATCGGCACGACGTCGTATAGGTGCGCCCAGGCGTTGTAGCCGCCGGCGAGCGCGCGGGCATCGAAGCCCATCGAGCGGAGCTGCCGCGCCACACGGGCGCTGGTGGCCTCGTCGGGTCAGGTGCAGTAGGCGACCACAAGGCGATCTCGCTCCGCGGGGTTCTCGGCGCTCACACGCTCCGCCCACTCGCGCACCTGATCCGGTGGGATGCGCACGCTGCCCGGGATCTGCCCGTCGGCCTCGGCGTACTGCCCACGCGTGCGCACGTCTAGCACGATCGGCGGCTGCGGATCGGCCAGCCAGGCATGCAGCTCCTCCGGCGTCATGCGCGGCACCGCCGTGCCGGCCTCCCCCTGGAAGAGGCCCGCCGCGCCGCTCTCGCGCTCCTCCACCGGCACCACATGCGCGTGCGCCACCCGCTCGCCGTACCAGCGCGCCGCGGGCGTCGCCGTCATGCCATGCACCAGCACCGAGACCAGCACCACCACGCCGACCACCGCCAGAATCGCCTCCGCGTGCGGCACGCCCGCCTCGACCGCCAGCAGGGCCAGCAGCAGCGCCGAGAGGCCGCGCGGCCCGAACCAGGCGATGAACAGCCGCGCGTCGCGGCTCATATGCGCGTGCAGCACGCCCAGCGCGAGCGTGAGTGCCGCCGGGCGCACGACGACGATCGCGAGCGCCGCGAACACCAGCGCCAGGCCGAAGGGGATCGTGCCAAAGAGCGGCCCCAGCACGGCGCCGAAGAGCACGAAGGCCAGCAGCATCGCCATCTCGGCGGTTACTTCGCCGTAGTCCATGAAGCAGTCGCAGAGCGTGACGTCGAAGAGCGCGACCGCCAGCCCGGCGAAGAACGCGGCCAGAAAGCCATCGCCGCCCACCGCCTGCGCCGCCGAATACGCGGCGAGCACCAGTCCGATGCCGTAGAGCGCCTGAAACTCGCGGCGGATGGAGTAGCGCGCGTCGGCTTTGCCCATCAGCCAGGCGCCAACACCTCCGACCACCAACCCGACGAGTGGACTGAGCACCACGAGCTGCGCCAGGAAGCCGAGCCAGTAGCCGAGGCCGGTACCGGGCGAGGCCAGCGCAATCTGGATCGCGATCAACACGATCGGCAGCACGATGATGTCATTGGTGCCGGCCTCGATGGTCAGCGTGCGGCGCACCGAGCGTGGGATGTGCTCGTCGCGCACCACGTCGCGCAGCACGATGGGATCAGTCGAGGCCAGCATGGCGCCGATGAGAATCGATTGCAGCGCGTTGGTGTGGAACAGCAGCGCCGCGGCGACGGCGATCCCGGCGATGGTGAGGAAGGTGCCCGGCCCCAGGTCGAGCAGCGGCACGCGCCACTCGCGCTTCAGCTCGTCTACGTCAAAGCGCGCGGCATCGAGAAAGAGCACCAAGGCCAGGTTGAGGGTCGCGACCGCCACCAGCGCCGGATTGCGCGGGGTGAGCTGGATGATGCCCAGCGCGCCGGGGCCGAGCAGCAGACCCAGCGCCAGAAAGACGATCGGCAGCGAGAGCGGGATGCGATCGACAACGCCGGAGGCCAGCGCGGCGCCGGTGAGCACGAAGGCCAGGATCGCGAACCATAGCTCCACGTTCTGCACGGTCCCGCCCTCCGTCCTGCCCTCCGCGAGGACTATCTCTGCGTCTGTATCCCATGCTATCATGCGCACCCGCACGACGCGCACCCGCCGCGATAGGCAATTGAGCTGAGTGCCGCATCAAGAGAAGTGGTAGAGAATCCCTGTTCCCCAGTGGGTGTCATCGCCCACCACCCGGCAGGAATCGCCCGCCGCTCGGTGTCGATCGTTGGCTGAGCTCGCTAACCTCTGGCGCATACTCCTTGGATGGAGACAGCCGACAGAGACCGTTATACGGTCCACAACGCCTAGCCAACAGGAAGCATGAGGGTTTCGGGGGCTTCGGTGTCAGCCTGCGCCTGCCGGGCGAGACGGCGCTTGAGGCGCTGGTCGAAGAGCAGCAGCGCGCCGAGGATCAGCAGGTTCACCACGGTCATGCCCGTACGCGCTGGCAACTGGAGTCCAAATTCGACGAAGGGTCCCCAGATAAAACTGAAGCAGAGCATCACGCCGATAGCGACCGAGAGCAGATGGCGCTCGTTCCATCCCACGCGCGCCGACCACGAGCGCACGCGCCAGAGCGCCGCGGCGAAGAGCAGGAGCATCAGCGCCATCGCGGCACCGACAGGAATACCGGTCGCGGGAAGGATGACCGCGAACGCGAAGAAGAGCGTCATGGAGCCACAACACAGAAAGCGTACCGTCCACAGGCGTGGCGCGCGTGTGGTGGGATGGGGTCGCGGCGCGGGAAAGCGCACGAACAGACCGAGCAGGATCAGCAGCAGCATGAAGGCGGCGGCAACCAGGTAGGGGATCGGCGGCGGGCCAGAGTAGCCATCGCCGGCGAACCGGGTGGTTGCCACATTAACAGCCAGCGCGCCGCACAGCAACAGCATCCATGCCGTGAGCAGGACGATGCGTTTGGGACCAAGCCAGGGCAGTGGTGCGCGACGCGGGAAGAAGACGGCGATCAGGATGAGCGGGACGGTGATGCTGACGACGGCGTGGTAGAGGGTGAGGTTAAGCGCCCAGTTGAGGCTCGTTCCCCACATCACCCCATAGTCGCCGGCGCCGTGGATGGGCGACTGGGGTGACATGAAGTTGAACCACGTTTGCACGATCAGCGCCTCCTGGAAGACCCCAAACGCTGCGCCGAGCAGCAGCGCGTTACCCCAGCCGAGGCGGCGGCGCGCGATGATCTCATGGGTCAGCAAGGCAAAGACGCCGTAGAGCGTGGGGAGGAAGACGAGGAAGAAGGGCTGGACGACGAGCAGCGGCGGTGTCGAGCCGGAGCTCACCTCGCCAATGAGGGGCGAGAGGAGGAGCAGTGCCAGCGCGGCAGGCCACACTCGCTGCCGTCGCTGCCGCCGAGGTTGCCCAAGGGCATCAGACCACGAAGGTTCCGCGCCCGTCATGGAAGTTGTCTCCATCGCGCGCTCCCTCAAGAGGTTTCAAGAACATACCACAACATAGCGCCGCCTCATCGCCTCAAGGGTGATGGCAGTCTACCACCTCGTGCTCGTGACGCCGAAACGGGCGTGTCCTTGTAGCGTGTGGCGAGCGCACCGCCTTCTTGTCGCCTGTAAATTGCGCAAATTGCTGAGCGGTCAACAGCACCTCGCGCAGAGACCGCGCGGTGAATAAGCGCGTGCGATGATGGTGCCGGGCACTCGCGGGATGCGGCTCATGGAGGGGGTGCGCTCGCGTGCTACCCTTGCCGAAACGAGAGAGCAGGGCGAGAACGGCAGGGAAGGTGCCTGCGAGGTGAGCGACGCGAGATGGGGCGTGAGTGCCAGTGTGAGGAGCGTGCGATGCGATTCGGATTGGACGTGCCGACCACCGGCGAGTACGCCGACGCGCGTGCGCTGGCGCGGCTGGCGGCCGAGGCGGAAGGCGCGGGCTGGGACGGCTTCTTCGTCTGGGATGTGCTGCGCGGCGGGCAGGCCGAGCCGCAGCCGGCGCTGGACCCCTGGATTGCGCTGACGGCCATCGCGCTGGCGACCGAGCGTATGCGCCTCGGCACGCTGGTGACGCCGCTCGCGCGGCACCGGCCGTGGCTGGTCGCGCGGCGGCTCGCCAACCTCGACCAGCTCTCCGCCGGCCGGATGATCTGCACCGTGGGCCTGGGGCACCTGCCCGACGACTTCGCGGCGTTTGGCGAGGACGTGGAGCCGGCGGTGCGGGCGGAGAAGCTCGACGAGGGGTTGGCGATCCTCTCTGGTTTGTGGGGTGACGAGCCGTTCTCCTTCGCTGGCCGGAACTACTCACTGCGCGACGCGCGCCTGCTGCCGCGCCCGGTGCAGGCGCCGCGCATCCCGATCTGGGTCGCCGCCGGCTGGCCGCACCACGCGCCGCTGCGCCGCGCCGCCCGCTGGGATGGCCTGTGCCTCAAGTCGCGCCGCGCCGACACGCGCCGCCCCCTCAGCCCCGCCGACCTGAGCGAGTGCCTGGCCTACACGCTGGCTCAGCGGACGGCGAGCGATCCGTTTGCGGTGGTGGTGAGCGGCGAGACGGAGCACGATCCCCTGGCGGCGGGAGACGCGGTGCGCCCCTTCGCCGAAGCCGGGGCGACGTGGTGGCTGGAGGAGGGCCTGGGTTGGAGCTACGACGAGCTGCGAGCGCGCATCCTCGCCGGTCCACCACGCGTATGAGGCGAAGCCGCCGCGGCCATGAATGGCCGGCGCACGGACGAAGGGCATGAATGCCCAGGAGTCATCTCATGCCGCCCCTCGTGTGCGCCGGCCATTCATGGCCGCGAGACGCGCCCCGTTACACCCGCTCCTCCACCCACCGCAGGATGCGGTCGTAGAGGTCGCGCACGTGGTCGCGCTCGTGGAAGCCGTGACCCTCGCGCGGGTAGACCGCCAGCTCGGTGGACACGCCGGCCTCGCGCAACGCGCGGTAGAAGGCGTAGGCCTGATTCACTGGCACACTCTGATCGGCCTCGCCGTGTAGGATCAGCGTCGGCGTGCGCACGCGGTCCGCGAAGGTGATCGCCGAGCGGTCGCGGTAGGCCTGGGGCTGCTCGTTAGGCCACGCGCCGATGATGCGCGCATCCCAGTCGGCGATGTTGGTCTGCGCGTGGAAGCTGTGGAAGTCGCAGACGCCCGCGCCCATCACCGCGACCTTGAAGCGCGGCGTCTGCGTCACCGCCCAGGCCGTCATGAAGCCGCCGTAGCTCCAGCCGTAGATCACCAGCCGGTCGGGGTCGGCCAGTCCACGCTCGATCAGATGGTCAATCCCGCGCTGGATGTCCTCGAAGTCCTTGCCGCCCATGTCGCCCAGCACCGCGTCGGCGAAGGTCACGCCGCGCCCCATGCTGCCGCGCGGATTGACACGCAGCACGGCGAAGCCGCGCGCCGCGAGTATCTGCGTCAGGTTGTCGGCCACGCGGCCGAGCCACACGTCGTGGAAGGCGCCAGATGGGCCGCCATGCACGTTGACGAAGAGTGGCGGCGGCATGCCGCGGCTTGGCTCCAGCGGCGGCGTATAGAGCGCCTCGATCTCCCAGCCGTCGGGGCCCTCGAAGCGGATGCGCTGGCTCGGCGCCCGTTGGAGCGTCTCCTCGGCGATCGGGTTGAGCCGCGTGAGCTGGCGCCAGTCGAGCTGGTCCTCGCCCACCCACGCGCCGAGCCACACGTCGGGCAGGTGCGCGGCATCGGCATGGGTCGCGGCGAAGCGCGCGCCGTCCTGGGTGGCCGAGAGCCGCGGCCACCCGAAATCGCCGGCGATGAAATCCGGCGTGACGGTGGCGATCGCGCCGCTCCGCTGGTCAAGCACGCGGATCGAGCCGCTCACGCCATCGGACGCTGCGAAGAGCAATCGCCCATCGGGCAGCTCGAAGACCCAGCTCGGACTGTAGGGCACGTCGGGCGTCAGGTTGCGCGGCTCGCCGCCCGCCGCGGGGATGGCGAAGATCTCGCCGCCGACGATGCCGCGGTCGCTCCACTCACCGGAGATGTAGTAGAGCGTCTGACCGTCGCGCGACCACGCGGGCGCATCGGCCTGGCGGGTGAGGTGGGTGACCTGGCGCACGGCGCCGCCGCCTGCCGGCACGATGCCGATCTGGCCGCGATACCAGTCGGTCTCGCCTGGCGCCTCGGTGAAGTAGACGGCGATCGAGCGACTGTCGGGCGACCAGGCGTAGCGCCAGACGGTCACATCGGGCGGCGTGACGGGCTGCGGTGTGTCGCTGTCCGGCGGGACGATCCACAGGCGGTTGTGGCGCAGCGGGTCGTTGATCTTGGGGCCGTTGGCATCCGGCTCCTCACCTTCGAGCGAGAGGAAGGCGATGCGGCTGCCATCGGGTGACCAGGCGGGGGCGCTCACACCGTTGGGCATGGCGCAGACGCGCGTCGCGCCGCCGCCGTCCACCGGCATCACCCAGAGCTGCGGCTTGTCGTTGAATTTCGCCTTCTCACCGGCGTCGCGCTTCGAGAGGAAGGCGATCCGCGTGCTGTCTGGCGACCAGCGCGGCGAATCATCGCCGTGGGGACCGTCGCTGATCGGTCGCGCGTCGCCGCCGCCTTGTCCGCTCTCTCCCGTACCGCCAGCGCTCGCTATCCAGATGCGTGACCGCTGATGTTGCTCGCCCGGCACCCATTCGGTCACGACGAAAGCCACCTTGCTGCCGTCCGGCGCTATGCGTGCGTCGGAGGGCTGGCGCAGCTCGAAGATCGCATCCACGTTCAACGGACGGCGCGCCTCGGATGCCAGGCGTCCACCGGACGCCCCTACAGCATCTCTGCCTCCCCCTTGCCCCACACCTGTAGCGGCGACGCCCGCGTCGCCTCTGCCTCCCCCTTGCCCCGCGGGAGAGGGAGCCGAGGGGTGAGGTCCGCCCTGATTCTGCTGCCGATCATTCTGCTGATCATGCTGCTGCTCGTCGCTCACGTGTTCCTCATTTCTCGCTCGTGCAGCCGGCCGTAGACCAGTCGCAGGCCGTTCAAGATCAGATTGGGGTCCACCGTCTCGATGCTCGGTGTGACTCGCGCGACCAGCTCGGACAGTCCGCCATGCGCGATCACCTTGGCGCGCTCGCCGCCGGGCAGCTCGCGCCGCAGCCGCGCCACCATGCCCTCGACCATCGCCGCGTGACCGAAGACGATCCCCGACTGCATGTTCTGGATGGTGTTCTTGCCGATCGCGGCGGGCGGTGGCGTCAGCTCGACCTGGTAAAGCTGCGAAGCCGTGCGTGCCAGCGCCTCCGCCGAGATGCCCAGGCCCGGCGCGATGGCTCCGCCCAGGTAGTCGCCCTCGGCCGAGACGCAATCGAAGCTGGTGGCGGTGCCGAACTGGATCACGATCGCCGGGCCGCCGTAGAGCCGGTGCGCGGCGAGCGTGCTGATGATGCGGTCAGTGCCGGTCTCGCGCGGATTATCCACCAGCAGGCGGATGCCGAGGTCCATCGCATGGGTGACGACAATCGGCTCGCGGCCGAGGTAGCGTGTGCCCATTTCCTGGAAGACGGGGGTTAGCGGCGGCACGACGCTGGAGACGATGGTGGCGGCGATGGCATCCACCCCTATGCCGGCCGAGCGGCACAGCTCGGCGAGCAGCATGGCGTACTCGTCGCTGGTCTTCTCGCGGTTGGTGGCGATGCGCCAGCGGGCGCGCAGCTCGCGGCTCGCCAGCGGATACAGCCCGAACTTGATGCCGGTGTTGCTGATGTCCACCGCGAGCAGCAGCCGCTCGTCTGGGGGCTGCTCGTGGACAACGTCGCCATCGGTGGCGTGGTGGGCGCGTGCCATCGCGTGCTCCTGCCTGTAGGGGATGCCGCGTCGTCGGGGCATTATCAGGGATTGTACCCATCAGCGTAGGGCAGCGGTCAAGCGGGAGACTGCCGTCACAATCGGGATTGGTCCCAGTCCGCGCAGTTCTCGAAATGACCGCTCTTCGCCACAATCTCCAGTCCGTGCAGGCGGACTTCGCGGCCGCCAGGCCCTCCAGGCGTGGTTTCAACCGGCGGCCGGCTCCGGCGGAAGCTCGGGCACCCGCGGGGTGAGGCCGCGCGTGCGCACATAGCGCTGGCCGGTGGGGCACGCGCCGCGCACCTCGCACCACGGGCAGAGGCCCGACGTGCGCGCGGGGAAGCCTTCCTCGCCCCATGGCTCCAATTCACGGATACGGGCGGCGGTGTCGCGCACGAGCCGCGCGTAGGCGTTGAGGGCGCCAGGGGTGCGGTAGGTTGGGCGCGCATCCACGGTGCGTGGCCCAGCCTCGCCGTTGGATTCAGACGCGCGCGGATCGGCCGGCGGGAAGGTGACGAAGGTGAAGCGTGCGCTGCGCTCCCAGCCCATCCGCGCCTCGGCCCACAGATAGGCGGCGGCCTGGATGCGGCGGTCCTCCTCGCCCGGCTGCCACGGCCGGCGTGGCACCTTCCAGTCCACGATGGTGCGCTCCTGTGTGCCGTGGTCGGGCTGAGTGACGCCATCCATGCGACCGGTGAAGGTGATCGAGGGATCGTCAGGATGGGGAAAGGCGAACTCGCGCTCGATCTCGACCGGGCGCATGCGCGACGCGATGCGCTCGTAGGCCCGCAGCACGGCGCGGCCCTGCTCCTGGAGCAGCTCGCGGCGGTCTGGCGCGATCAGGCCGGTGGGGTCTTCCTCAGCGTAGAGCGCGGCGAAGGCCGCGGCGAGGGGCGCATCGAGTGTGGCAGCGGCCATTGGATGCGCCTCACCTTCGAGCCGGGCGCGCAGGTCAACCTCGATGGCCGTATGCACCGCCAGCCCCAGGATCAGCGACTCACTCGGCGCGCGGCGCACGCCGGCACGCTTGAGCAGCCACCAGCGGCGCGGGCACTGCGAGAACGTCTCGACCTGACTGTGCGAGAGCGCAAGGGTCTCCTTCGGGGCAATCCCGGCAGTGGCGGCGGTGATATCGGCCTGCTGATCGTCGTCCCGCAGGTCAGGTGCCAACTCCAGCTCGTCCCGGTCCATGATACTCTTCCGCTTCGCTCGCGTCAGGCGCTCGTGGCAGCGCTCAACATAGTGCGATCGCGCACGCCACCATCTACAGAGTATGCCACGTCTGGCCAGGGAGGGCTATCGCGAAGGTGACGACTCATGTCCGCCAGCTTGCTTCTTCGGATCGTACTTCGTCCAGAGAGTATCGAAGTAGTCGCGGTACTTCTTGAATAGGTTTCTTTGAGTTTCACCGGTGTGCGCGTCACCATGAAGCGGCGGAGGCGCAACTTGGATGATGGGACTCGCGTGTCCTTTGGGGAAGAAGTACATGATGTACATTTCGTCATCTCCGCGCATGAGCGTGAAGGGCAAGAGCTCATTGTGACGCTGCAAAACCGGAAACTGGGTTGTAATCTTGGCCTGTCGAAGGAAGTCGTCAGCCTGGTTGACGTTGCGCTGCATATATTCCTCGATGCCGATCCAGTCGTTGATGGGGTTGAGAACGGGATTTTCTACCGTGCTCAACAGTATACGGAGCGTGAGTTTGCCAGCCCTCAGTCGGGAAACAATCTGTTCCGGCAGGCCTGGCTGCAACCATCGGTCACGCGTAAAGATGCGCCCATCCTCGTAACAGAGCAGATCTACTTGCTCACAATGTTGGAGCATGTAGTCAAAACGCTGTGCCCAAGTCATGTTGGAGAACGCAAGGGCATCGCGATTCTCAATGAGCGCCGCGACGCCAAGTGAATTGGCTGTTGCGAGCAGCTTTGAGAGGTCAGATACATGCTTCTCCTGTTCGGCGATGTACTTCTGCAAGCTGCCAAACGCTTGATCCGTGCGCTCTTGCTGCCACTTGTCAGACAGGCCGGTCGTCAGTCTGAAGACTACGGCCGTGAGGCTGCCGCCCAGCAGGCCATAGCCCACGTTTTGGAGCAAGCTGTCGAGATGGAAGAGTGACGTTCCGGGCAGCACAGCCAAGAGCAGACCCACCACGAACAACGACGCAATGCCGAGCCACAACAAGCGATCCACGAGCTGATTTTCATGCTCCTGATCCGGCTCCCCCATGCCGCTCCCTCCACGCTAGTCACGTCTCACGCCACCTGGCATTCGCACTGCCCGTTTGGCTTGTTGCATTCCACTATAGTCTCGCTGCGACGCTACGTCAACGATTGAGAGCGCCGCGCGCCACAGCTCCGCGACTGGCCTTGATCGGCGGCCGCTCACGCTATACTTTCCGGCCGAACGTGCGCTCACGACATTTTCGTTTCCCCGCCGATGCCCAGTGCCCCATCCACATCCACGACCCACACCGCCGGCACGCCCAGCTTGCGGGCGAGCGCGATGGTCGCCGCGCCGTCGCGGATGACGAGCGTATTTCTGTTGCTAGTCAAGGAGGCCGGATGGCGCTCGACGATCGGCGGCATTGCGCGCATCACACTGCCGTTCAGGCGATACTCGACGACGCCGGCCAGATCGAAGAGGCTGAGCGCGTACTCCGACAGCAGGCGCGCGTGCAGCGCCACCAGCGCCGCCGTCTGCGGACCTTCGCGATCCACAGCTTGCAACACGTCCGGCAGGAGGTCGAGCGGCAGGTGGCGCACGGTCATGCCCGCGGCGGCAGAGGGCTGCGCCGCTGGGGAATCCGCGAAGGCCGCATCACGGATGGCGCGTTCGCGCGCACCCCATCCGGCATACGAGATCAGCTCCAGCGCTGCCTCCATGCCCGCGGCTGCGCTGATGGCCGACGGATCGTCCGCTCCCACCGCCACAATCGTCTCCGGCACGTAGGGCATGCCATGCTCGGTGCAGATGCCCCGGAGGTAGGCTTCGGTGGCGCGGTAGCTCTCCCAGGCGGTTCGCCTGCCCTCTGGTGTGAAGGCGTCGATCAGCGCGCGCTTGGCAGCCAGGCGCGTATTGCCGGCGGCGCTCTCCTCCCAGCACCAGGCGTTGAGCGGATTGCCGCGCGCGAAGATGGGCAGACCCCGATGGATAGCGTACTGGAAGCTGCGCGCTGCGCCCGCTTCCCCGGCGGCCGTGAGGGCATCCGCTTCGCGCAGGATGGCGAGCAGCAGGCGCAGCCGCTCGCGCTGCGGAGCTGACAGGGACACCTCGAAGGCGGCGAGCTGGGCGGCGTACCATCCCAGGTCAATGCTGCCGACGCGGCCATCCCAGACGAAGCTGGGGAACTTGTAGCTCGTGTCGTCATGGTAGCCGATCAGAAAGCTGACGGCGGCGATCAGAGGTGGGTGCGCGGCGAATGGAGCGATCTCCGTGAGCTGGCGCTGGGCGAAGGCGATGCTGGCGGCGACGTGCTCGCTGCGGTTCGGCGCCCAATCCGGCTGATAGGCGGTATAGCCGACGTCGTGGAGCAGCGCGGCGGCGGAGACGATCAGACATTCGGCTGGTCGCAGTTCGCCCGGCATGCGCCGTGCGATCTCCTCTGCCAGCCGCAGCACCTCCTCGGCATGCTGCGGCCCGTGGAAGGCATCGGGCTGCGTGTAGGCCCGGCGCAGCAGCGCGCGCACCTGCGCGAGCGCAGCTTCGATGGTCGTGCGGTCAAGCGAGATGTCGTCGGCGAGCATCGCCTACCAGCCTCGGCGTGTAGCCCGCGATGGAATGCGGGTCTGCGCATTGTACCATCCATGGCAATCGGCCGGTGGTCACGGACGTGCTGGATGCTTGTCACGAGCGCGGAAACCGGGGTAAAATACGGCTAGAACATGTGTCTGAAAGTACCGCTGCCCGTCCGAGCAAGCCACGTGCTCGGGAGCACCGCCAGCCATCTTGGGTGACGGGCTTGGCCGGCGGGCGAGTGGGCGCTACGCTGCTACGCAGCATGCGGGCGCGACCGCTACGGTGCGTGACTGAAAGTGACGGGATACCGGTGATGCAGAGCGAAGGCGCCGCGACGGGACCACGCCTGATCGTCTTCGAGGGCGTGGACGGAGCGGGCAAGACGACGCTGCACCGGGCGCTGGCCGAGTACTTCCGAGTCCAGTACCCGGAGGTCCCCCTGTACGCCGATGTCTTCCCCGGCTCGGTTCCCGGCACGCTCGGCGAGTGGGTCTACCGCTTTCACCACGGCCAGACAACCAGCGAAGGGCCGCAACTGGAGCAGGTGTCGCCGGCCGCGCTCCAACTGCTGCACGTCGCCGCCCACGTGGACCAGATCCAGCGCCGCATCGCCCCGACGCTGCGTGCGGGCGGCGTGGTGCTGCTTGACCGCTACTGGTGGAGCACCTACGCTTACAGCCGCATGACCCTGCCGCCGGAGAAGGTCTGGCCGATGGTCAACGCCGAGCGCGCGTTCTGGCGCGATCTCCCCCAGCCGGTCGCCGTCTATGTTTCGCGCGGAGTGAGCTTGAAGGCCAAGGAGATCGCCCCCGAGGCGCACGCGCAGCTTGCCGCGCATTACCATGAGGTCATGGACTTCGAGCGGGAGCAGGGCGTCGAGGTCATCGAGCTGGAGAATGAGGGGTCCGTGGAGGAGACATGGTATCGCCTGCTCGACGTGCTCCACCTGCCGCGCCAGCCGCTCGCCGCGCGCTCCGGCGCCACTCAGGGAGTGGGGTGAGCATATGCCACACATGGACACCGCCCACGACCTCACGCGCGCTCTGACGCGCGACGACTTTCGTTCCAACCGCCTCGACCTCTTCTGGTGGTTCGTCTGCGAGCGCCAGAGCGTCTGGTATCGCCGCGTCGCGCGGCAACTCCCGCCCCCGTGGACCGACAACCCCATCCTGCGTCAGGAGCGCTTCACCAACATGTACCGCGAGCTGGATCCCGGCACGCAGTACGTCATCGGGCAGGTGCTGGAGCGCGACGCACCCCGGCCCGACAAGGTCTTCAACGTCATGCTCTACCGGCTGATCGGGCGCGCTGAGACCCACGCCGCGATCGGCTTCCAGTCGCTGGCAACCTTCGACCCGGTGCGGCTCGAACGAGGACTCAAGCACCTGCGCGACGAGGAGGACAAGCCGCCGTTCACCGCCGCCTACATGG
The DNA here is from genome assembly GCA_036376595.1 of Ktedonobacterales bacterium. Taxonomy (GTDB): domain Bacteria; phylum Chloroflexota; class Ktedonobacteria; order Ktedonobacterales; family JADMIN01; genus SMAG-U1939. Next base: position 13,589 of record DASVAA010000121.1, read on the forward strand.
TCAGCGCCTACGCCTCGATGGGCTCGCGCGACAAGATCGAGAACGTGACGCGCCTGTTCGCACTGTTGCACGCCGACTTCGCGGAATTTTACGCGCGCATCGAGACCGCTCCCCATCCGTCGCGGGTCTATGAAATTCTCGCCTCGGCGCATGGCTTCGGCAACTTCCTGGCGTATCAGGTGCTCGTGGACCTGCTCTATCCGCTGGAGGTCTACGGCGGCAAGCCGTTGCTGCCCTTCTCGCACGACGACTGGGCCGCGGCCGGACCCGGCGCACAGCGCGGCATCGGCATGCTGCTGCAACCTGGTCTACGTGCCGAGCACCTGGCCGTCATGCGCTGGCTTCGCACGCACCAGCGCGAGGAGTTCGATCGGCTGGGGCTGGATTTTCCGTTTCTGACCGACGCGCACGGAAACGAGCGAGAGCTGTCGCTCGCCAATATCCAGAACTGCCTCTGCGAATACCATAAGTTTGTCAAAATCGGCGAGGGAACCGGGCGCGGGCGGCGCAAGTTCCGGCTAGAGCAGGCGCGCGCGCTCCAGCCGCCCGCCATTCAGCTTGTCCTCGCGTTGCCTTTACCGGGGGAGGCGCCATGATCACCTTCGAGGGGACCACGGCGGATGCCGTCTGGCGCCAGGCGGTCGATCGGCTGCGGCGGGTCGAGGCGGTGCAGGAGAGCCGCGACCAGGCGACGCGCGAAATCCTCCATGCGGCCTTTACCATCGCCGATCCGCGCCAGCGCGTGGTCTTCGGGCGGCCGATCAACCCCGCTTTCGCTGTCGCCGAGGTGATCTGGATCCTCTCCGGCGCCAACGACGTGGACTTCTTGCGTTTCTGGAACCCGCGCATGGTGCGCTTCACCGACGACGACGCGACGGTCTTCCACGGCGCCTATGGCTACCGCCTGGGCAGCCGGCCGCGACTGCGCGCGCGCGCGGCGCAGCGGCTGCGCCACCCGCGTTCCCAGACTGATGAGCAGCGCGAAGACCAGCTCCGCCAGGCGTACGAGGTGCTGCACCACACGCCGCACAGCCGGCAGGTCGTGCTCCAGATCTGGGACCACGCGCTCGACCTGCCCAATCCAGAGCCGCGCTCGCGTGACGTGCCCTGCAACGTCGTGAGCCACCTGCTGCTGCGCGACGGCCGGCTCGAATGGCTCCAGGTGATGCGCTCCAACGACCTGATCTGGGGCACGCCCTACAACTTTATCCAGTGGACCACACTTCAGGAGATCGTCGCCGGCTGGCTCGGCGCGGATGTGGGGACGTATAACCACGTCAGCGATTCGCTCCACGTCTACGAGCGCCACTGGCAGGAGCTGGGGGCCATCGCGACCGGCGACGTAGAGGAGACGCCGCACAACACCGCCGACCTGCGCGTCGGACCATACGAACGGTGGGAGGCGATCTGGGTGCCGCTGGTGGATATCGCGCTGGGGCTGACCGAGCGCGGCGCGGCCTCCGATCTGCTGGCGCTCCAGCGCGACGCGGCCGAGCTGCCGCTGGCCTACCAACAGTGGGTGGCGCTGCTGACCGCCGAGGCGCTGCGCCGGCGCGGGTACGGCGTCGAGGCGGAGGAGACCATCGAGGGCGCCGGGCCATTCTGGGGCGCGAGCTGGCGGCAGTGGGCGCAATCGGTCGCGCCGGCGCGCTAGGCGACGTTGCGGAGGATCGCACAGATGAGCACCAAAGAGCGTCCGTCGTGGGACGATTACTTCATCAGCATCGCGCGCGTGGTTGCCAGCCGCTCGAACTGTCTGCGGCGCCAGGTCGGCGCGATTATCGTCGCTGACAAGCGCATCGTCAGCACGGGCTACAATGGCACGCCCTTCGGCGTCCAGAACTGCGACGAAGGCGGCTGCGCACGCTGCGCCTCGGACTTGCCGCGCCAGGCGGGCTACGATTGGTGCCTGTGCGTGCATGCCGAGCAGAACGCCATCGCGCTCGCCGCGCGACAGGGCACGGCCACCGAGGGCGCGCGGCTCTACGTGACGCTGCGCCCCTGCTTCGGCTGCCTCAAGGAGGCGGTGCAGGCCGGCATCCACGAGATCGTCTACGAACAGCCGTTTGACTACGAGCCAGAGCTAGAAGAGGCGTATCAGCTTCTGCTGCGGCAGTCGGGACTGGTGATGCGCCAGCATGCCGGCCGATAGTCTCCACGTTGGCTCCGCTCCCGGCACCTACACGCGAGTGCGGCGGCACGCCCGGCCGCGCATGCGCGGACTGGTGGCCGCGGTGTCACGGTGCGTTCCGATTGAGAATGCGCGCGTGGGAAGAGGCACGTGACGTATGCGCGTCGCCATCTTTGCGATCGGGACGACAGGAGGACATCATGACAGGCCAGATGATCGACTTCGACACCGCGGGAACGCCCGCGCGGGGCTATCTGGCGATGCCAGACACCGCGACGGGTACGGGGGCGGCGGCACCAGGGGTCGTCGTGCTGCATGCGTGGTGGGGGCTGACGGAGCCGTTTCGCCAGGTCTGCGACCGGCTCGCCGAGGCAGGCTTCGTGGCGCTCGCGCCCGACCTCTACCAGGGCAAGACGGCTACAACGGTCGAGGAGGCCGAAGCGTTGGCCTCGGTGCTGGATGCGGAACAGGAACGGGTGCGCGGCGACATCGCGGGGGCGGTGCGGTTCCTGCGCCACCCTGGACCTCACGAGTCGAGCAGCACCGGAGCCAGCCACGGCAAGCTCGCCGTCGTCGGCTTCTCGCTTGGCGGCGCCTACGCGCTCGATGCATCCGTCGAGCTGCCCGAGGAGATCGCCGCTGTCGTGATCTTTTACACCACATACCCTGGTCTGGATTATGGTGCTGCGCAAGCCTCCTACCTCTTCCACTTCGCGGAGAATGACCCCTTCGAGCCGGCGGAATCGGTTGCGGAGATGGAGCGGGAGCTCCAGGCTGCGGCCAGACCGGCCACGTTCTATACCTATCCGGGGACCACACACTGGTTCTTCGAGTCCAATCGCCCAGATGCCTACGATGCTGCCGCCGCGACCCTGGCGTGGGAGCGAACCCTCGCCTTCCTGAACGCGCAGCTTCGCGGGTCCTGAGGCCGCCGAGGGCTGTCCCGCGCGGATCGTGGCCGTGTGAAATGGGATCAATTGCGGATGCGACCTAGCCCATCTGGCAGCGCCTTGTACTACGGTACGCGCCTGTGCGTAGGATCGCTTGATGTGGCAAGCGGCGTGCGGTAGAGGCGACTGCACCCCACACGAGGAGCACCTATGGCGGCGAGCGGCGATGCGACACTGGCTCCCGGCGCGGTGGCAGACGCCACCGCGCGCGATGCCGTGCTCGCGCAGCCGTCGCTGCCCTTCACGATGCACCTGCCGGGCTTCGATGGGCCGCTGGACCTGCTGCTGCACCTGATCGAGAAGAACCAGCTCGAAATCACGACCATCTCGCTGGTGGCCGTCACCGACCAGTTCGTGCAGTACATCCGCCGCTGGGACGAGCCGCCGCTGCCACGCATGGCGGAATTCGTGGTGATGGCCTCGCGCCTGCTGCTGATCAAGTCGCGCAGTTTGCTGCCGCGCCAGACGCGCGCGGACGACGACGAGTCCGACCCGCTGGACGACGCCGAGCAGCTACGCCGCCACCTCATCGAGTACCGCCTGGCGCGTGAGGTGGCCCGCGCGCTCAAGGCCCGCGAGCTGGCGGGGCTGCAGTCGTTCGCGCGGGCAGGCCGGCTGGTAGACCCCGAGGCGATGCTGGCCTGGGCGCCGCCGCGGCTGGTGGGGCTGAGCGCCCAGGCGCTCTCGCTGGTCTTCCGCCGCGTGCTGGCCGAGAAGCGCCTCGCGGAGCCGGAGGAGCTGCCACGCCCGCTGGTGACCGTGGCGCAGAAGATGGCCGAGGTGGAGGAACTGTTGCGCATGCGCGGCCGCGTGCTGCTCGAAGACGCGCTGCGCGGCGCCGATTCGCGCTTCGCCGTGGTCGTCACCTTCCTGGCGGTGCTGGAGATGTGGCATCAGCAGCGGCTGGTCGTCACCCAGGAGGCGCTCTTCGGGCCAATCGCGATCCAGCCCGGCCCAAAGTTCGGCGAGCACACGCTCACGGAGTTCGAGCCTATTGAGGGCTAGTGCGCTCATGCTCCCGGCGCGCAGGCCGGCTCGTGGAAGACGTTGCGGATCAGCTTGCGGGGCGCGTCAATCTGCCCCCAGGCGAGCTGCGCGGCAATCTTGGTTGGCGGCACCTTCGGCGGCTTGCGCTCCTGGCCCCCATCGCGCGAGGTATGGCCCTCGATCGCCGCGCGTAGGTCGGCCGCCGTCTCACCGGGGAAGAGCGTGTAGGCCGCGCCGATGTGCTCCCAGAAGTGCGCGTCGCTGCCGCCGGTGGCCGCCAGGCCCCAGCGCTTGTTCAGCTCGCGCACGCGCTCGCGCACACTGGCGTTGGCCGGCGAGGGGTTATACAGCTCGATGGCGTCCAGTGCGTAGCCCTTGCTCAGCAGCTCCTCGATCTTGCGCTCGCTCAAGCTCGGCACCAGCTTGCCCATCGGGTGGGGGATCACGCAGAGGCCGCCCTGGCTCTTGATCTCGTCAATGGCGTCCTCAATGTGGCAGAGGAACTTGACCGGGCGCTTCATGAAGAGACCGAGGAAGTGGCAGACAAACTTGTCGGCGCGGCACGTCACCTCACTGCCCCAGATCATCTCGACTGGCCAGCCCTCGCGCTCGATCAGGTCCTGCACGCGCTTGGCGCCTTCCATGTGGTCGTGGTCGGTAACGGCGATCACCTTCAGGCCGCGCGCCCGCGCGACTTCGAGCACCCGGCGTGGGCTGGCAAAGCCATCGCCCAGGTTGGTGTGCATGTGCAGGTCGGCGCGCGAGTAGCCGCTCAGCAGGTCGGGCACGGCGTGCGCGGCTGGCTTGGGCGCTGGGGATTGCGGGTCGAGGGGCTGTGCATCGCTCATGCGCGGCCTTTCGGGCTGAAGTGTGGCGCGGCTTGCGGCGCCAGTGTCCCACGCGGCACCCGCGCGGACTGTCGCCGTCATTCTACCGCATCGGTGCGACCCCTTGCCGGCGCGTGGCCTGTTCATCACCGGCCACGTAGGGCGGAAAACCTGAGCGATCAGGGTTGTATTCGCCAAAGTGGCATGTTATACTCGCTCTCGCGAAGGCGCGACCCGGTTTGGCCCCGACGAGGCGGCCGGGATAGTGCCCTCCGCGCGCGAGCGGGGACAGCGCGGACGTCCCCCTAAACGCTCGTCGGTGGCCTGCCCGGGTTCCATGTCGTCCTCGCCAGCCGGGACGATACCCCCTCAGCTCTCCCCACAGCGTTCATTCCCTCTTCGGGTATCGGAGCCGCGGACCACATGGTGCGCGGCGAGGGCTGCATCGCGGATGAGGCGCGGCGCAGCCGGAAATGAGGTTCCAGTTTGGCCACCGATCTGACTCTTCGGTGCCGTGATTGCGGGCAAGACTTCGTATTCACGGCAGGCGAGCAAGACTTCTACGCGAGCAAGGGGCTGACCCACCAGCCATCGCGCTGCCCGGATTGCCGTGCGGCGCGCAAGGCCGGCATGGGCGGCGGTATGGGCGACCGAGCGCCGCGGCAGATGTACATTGCCACCTGCTCGGCATGCGGCGGCGAGGCGCGCGTGCCCTTCCAGCCGCGCGGCGACAAGCCCGTCTATTGCAGCGACTGCTTCCAGAAGATCGGCCCCAGCCCGTCGCGTAGCGGCGGCTACAGCAGCGGCTCCTGGTAGACGAACCGCGATTATCGCGATCGCGCGCGACGTGCGCGCCCCTTGCAGGCGTCCGGGTGAGTGAGATGACCCGGACGCCTCGTCATGTCCTGGGCGCGGCCTGTTGTTTGGCACGCCCGGCTGCCCGCGCCAGGCCACGTGGTGCTCCTTCAGGGCGTCGCGGTCACGTCACGGCTCAGCTCAGCCGCGCGCTGCAGCGCTTGGGCTTCCATGGTGTCGAGCGCGGTATCGGTCGTCTCTTTGGCCTGCTGAGCGAACTCCTCGCCATAGGGAATCTGGCTGGCGAGTTGGTCTATAGCATCGTGGATGCGGGTGCGAGCGTCGAGCATCGCCTCGGCGTGCTTGTCGGTGGGGATCACCGTGCCGGCGGGCTGCTTGCGCGCACCGGATTGTCCCTGTCCTCCCGCCTGCGCACCCTGCTGCTGTTGTTGCTGTCGCTGAAGCTCCTGGGTGTCGCGCTGGAGCACCCGCTCGGCGGCCGTGTTGCCGCCGGGAGGCGTCGGCTGAATCCGCGGCGGCTGCGCCTGCCCCTGCTCGGCGGTTTTGCCAGAGATCGGCACCTGACGTGAGGCGACTTCCGGCTGACCCTCGCCGACCACCGCCGGCTGCCCGGAAGACGTTGTCTGTCCACCGGATGCTCCTGCCGTCTCGTCACCGCCATCGCCGCCATCGGCGTTGTGGCCGGTATCCGGGACAAGGCCGAGCGGCGCGCCGTGCTCGCGGTTGGCCTGCTCGGTGGTGGGAGCATCGGTATCTACCTGAGGCATCGGCGCGGGATTGGCCTGCCCGGTGTCGCCGCTCTGCTCCGCGGAGGCGAGGCGGGCCTCGCCGCTACGGATGTCGTGTCGCCCTCCTGATGTGGCTGTCGCATCGCCCGTGATCTGGCGCTCGCCGGCGTAGATGCCGGGCTGCGGCGGCTGGCCCTGCTGCTCGGCCACCTCCGGCGGGATCGGCGCGCCGGGGTGGATGCTTGGGTTGGTGGGCACGTGCCGCATCTCGATGGTCTGCCGCAGCTCGCGCATGCGCAGCGTATCCGCGGTCGGCTGCCCTGGATTCGCGGACACTCCAGGTGCGGAGACAGCGGGCGGATGCCACGCGGCGTACTCGGCAGAGATCGCCTGCTCGTTGGCACCCGGTGGCTCCGAGCTAGGCGGCTCAGTCGCCCAAGGACCCGCGCCGGGTTGGCCGGTGAGGTCGGGCAAGCGTGTCTGCTCGGAACTATCGGGCGGCGTGTAGCGGTCATTGCCGGCATTCATCACACCGCCGCGTTCATAGGCGCCGTACGGCTCGTCGCCGTAGTCCTCGGTCTGGCCCTGCTGCTCGGTTTCGAGATAGCCCATGCTCTGGTCGGCGCTGTGGGCGTACGCCTCCAGGCCGGAATCGAAGCCCTCACCCCGGCCGCTGCTGCCGTGCTGGTCAGGCTGCTGATCCTGTTGGCTGCCCTGATTGCCCGGATTCTCCATGCTACCGCTCTCCTATGCTCGTCGCGCGCTCATCACACAGCGGCCATCATCCGTTGGCACCGCCGAACGCCTCGCGCTGGAGCTGATCGATGGCTCTGGTCGCCGTATCCTTGGCGCGCTGGGTGTAGCGCATGGCGCCGGGAATGCTGCCGGCGAAAGCGTCGATCGCGTCGTAGATCTGGCGCAGCGCCCGGTAGCGCGCCTGCTCAACCGGCGAGAGGCCTAGTGGCACATCCGGCGCGCCGATGCCAAACTCGCCCCGCTGCCCTGCTAGCTCGCCAGACTCCGGCGCAGGTGCGTACGGGGGCGGAGCCACGCTCGCCCCGCGGTCGGATTCGGTGGTCGCGGTGCGCGGCGCGCGCTCGGCCGCGTTCTGGTCCAACTCGCTCGGCGTCTGATTCTCGGGCGTAAGAGCCGCGCGCTCTCCGGCACCCAGCTCCTCGTAGTCAATGGCCTGCTCGCTGTTGCCGAAGCCACCGGACGTGCGCTGCTCAGGTGGCGAGGTGTCGATCTGGTCGGGCTGGCCGACGTTGTATGAGGCGGGATTCGCCATGCTGCACGCTCCTTCGTGATTGGCGGGACGCGGGCGACTTCTCACTTTTGTCCGCCATGGATGCTCCGACGCAGGAGGCGTGCCGTGGTCTGGTGGACACAGGACGAGCCGGCGCCGCGCAATGCGGCAGCCGGCCCGCTGAGTGAATGGACGGTGCGGTGGTGGATTACTGATCGCCGCCCTGCCCGCCACCGAACATGCCGCCGAGCTTGTCTCCCAGGCCACCTTGGGCCTGCTGGCCGAGGTTCTCCGCGACATTACCAGCCTGCTGCTGAGCCTGCTGGGCTAGGTTGTCAATGGCGCTGTTGGCCTGCTGCTCGGCCTGCTGGGCGAACTGATCGCCGCCGGGAATCTTGCTGGCGAACTGGCCGATGGTGTTGTCCACCTGCTGTTGGGCCTGCTGCTTGGCGGCGTCGATCTGGTCGGAGCCGAAGCCTCCGCCCTGACCTGCCTGTGCGCCGCTCTGATCCGGTGTCGCGCTGGCGGCCTCCGTGTTGGGATCATTCTGTCCCTGCGTAGCGTTGGGGTCTTGCATCCCTCCGACCGTGTTGGGGTCCATTGGTCCCTGTCCCGCGTTCGGGTCCGACATGGCTGTGCCATCCTTCCTGTCCGCGGCCGCACGGCCACGGGCGCGAGATACCGTGCTCGAAATCGGCCGCCAGGGCGGCGGTCGCGGCGACACGGCGCGCCGATGGGCCGCATATTGCATGCCGAATGTGATGAAGGATCCTCACCCACCGGCCGGGCGAGCCATGGCTCGCCCCTACGCCTACAAGGCGGGGGGATAGGCGCAGAGGCGACGCCCGCGTCGCCTCTACAGTGCGGGCTGACGGGGAGCTGCCGAGGTGGGGCCGAGGTGGGGCCGCATGGGTGGCATGTTATACTGGCTGGCCGCCGACAATGTCGAGATCATTGCCGGTTGTGCCGGGGTTGCCCAGCTCCTGCGCCGGGGGACTGCTCTCGCCGCGCTGGCCCGCCGGCTCGCGCGCCTGCTCGGCTTCGGCGTGGCGCTGCTCATCCGGCGTGCCGGCGCCGTGGCCGGCCTCATTTTGGTTCTTGCCGCTCTCCCGGTCAGGGTAAGCCCAGATCGTCGCGTCGTGGCGCGGCGGCGCGACCTCTCCCTCGGCAATCCGCTCGCCCAGCCCCGGCTGCTCGCGCTCGGCGTCGGTTTCCCACACCTGGTTGCCGACCTCGAAGCGTTCGAGCGCGCCGGAATCGTGCCGCGGCTGTTGCTCCTCGCGGTGCTCTTGCCCCTGCTCTTGCCCCTGCTCTTGCCCCTGCTCTTGCCCTCTCTGCTGCTGATTCTGCTGATCCTGATGCTGGGTCATGCTTACTACTCCTCTCCGTGGCCCTCCGGCGGGATTGGGCCGGTGTGGAACTCGCCGGAGCGCACCGGCCTGGGCGGCGGGCCGGGATTGACCGCGCCCTCCTCGGGCACGCCCTGGCGCTCGACCTGCCGCATCTTGCGCAGGAACGGATTCTGACCCGCCCGCTCGCCCGGTCGAGCGTCTGCCTGCTCCAACGCCTGCTCTTGCTGGCCGCGTTCCGCTTTTTGGCCCCGATCGTTAGCCATTCAGATTGCTCCATTCCAGAGTGTTCTCGCGTCGCGTGTCCGTCGCGCATGTTGCGTACCTCGTACCGCGTATCGCGTGCCATTCCGGCACGGGCGGGATGCGATAGAATACAATCGCAGTGGGGCGCACAGTGTTCGCCCGCTGGTGCCGCGTGCCCGTGCGCCTACCAGCTGTGGCATGCGTTGGATCGCGCCGAGGAGTTTGCCACCGATGCCCATTCGCCAGCTCGCGCCCGAGGTCGCCGCCAAGATCGCCGCCGGCGAGGTGGTCGAGCGGCCCGCGTCGGTGGTCAAGGAGCTGATCGAGAACGCGCTGGACGCCGGCGCGCGCAGCATTCGCGTCGAGCTGACGGGCGGCGGTGTCGAGTTGCTGCGCGTGGTGGACGACGGCCGCGGCATCGCGGCGGAGGAGCTGCCGCTGGCCTTCGCGCGCCACGCTACCAGCAAGCTTGCTGCGCTTGCCGACCTGGAGCGTATCAGCACGCTGGGCTTCCGCGGCGAGGCGCTCGCCAGCATCGCCTCCGTAGCGCGCGTGACGTTGCTGAGCCGCACCGCTGATGCTCAGGCCGGAGCGCAGGTCATCGCCGCGGATGGAAGAATCGGTGAGGTGACGCCGGCGGGCGCGCCGATCGGCACCAGCGTGACGGTGCGTGATCTCTTCGCGTCAGTGCCGGCGCGGCTCAAGTTCCTGAAAACGCGCGCGACCGAGACGGGCCACGCGCTGCACCTGGTCGAGCAGTACGCGCTGGCCTATCCCGAGGTGCGCTTCGGCGTCGCCAGCGAGGGGCGCCCGGTCTTCGCCACGCCAGGCGACGGCGGGTTGCATAGCGCGCTGGTCGCGGTCTACGGCCTTTCGGTGGCCGAGCAGATGGTGCCGCTGGCCGATGCTGTCGCGCCCAGCGGCACACCAGCGCCCGACGACCCGCCGCGCGTGTGGGGCTACGTCTCGCGGCCAGGCTGCTACAAGGCGACGCGCCAGTACCTCTCGTTCTTCGTCAACCGGCGCTGGGTGCAGAGCCGCGCGCTGACCTACGCCGTCGAGGAGGCGTACCATTCGCTGCTGCTCGCCGGCCGCCACCCCATCGCCGTGCTCAACGTCGCACTCGACCCCTCACTGCTCGACGTCAACATCCACCCGGCCAAGACCGAGATCAAGTTCCTGCGCGAGCGGCAGGTCTACGCCGCTGTGCAGCGTGCGGTCCGCGCCGCGGTGATCGCCACTGCCGAGACGCCCGACGTGTCGCCGCACGCCTTCGCCGTGCCGCAATGGGGCGCGCCTGCCGCTGGCGCGCCGGACGCGGACGCGGATGCCCCCGATCAATCCGCGCTATGGGACGCCACCGGGGGTGCCACGTCGGGTGCGCCAATGCCGTCGGGCTTTGCCATGCCGGGGACGGACCCGGAGGCGCCGGTCGGTGGGCGTAAGCTGCCGGTGCTGCGGGTGCTGGGGCAGGTCTCGCAGAGCTACCTGATCACCGAGGGGCCCGACGGCATGTATCTGGTGGACCAGCACGCCGCCCACGAGCGCATCCTGCTGGAGCGCATGGTGGCCGAGTGGCGCGCGCGGGCGGTCGCCTCGCAACTGCTGCTCGATCCGCTGCCGGTGGAGCTGAGCGCGACCGAGCGCGAGGCAGTGGACGACCACGCCGAGCGCCTGGCCTCCATCGGCTTTGTGATCGAGCCGTTTGGCGAGGCGGCGGTGCTGGTGCGCGCGGTGCCGGCGGCGCTGGCTACCGGACAACAAGCGCAGGACGTGCGCGAACTGCTGCTCTCGCTCTGCGGCGCGGATGCCGAAGCCGCCAGCCACGGCGAGACGTGGGAGGAACACGCGCTGGCCAACGTCGCCTGCAAGGCGGCGATCAAGGCCGGGCAGACGCTGGCGCCGGAGGAGCAGCGCGAGCTGATCCGCCAGCTTGAAGGTGCGGGCGCGCACCAGAGCTGCTGCCACGGCCGCCCGACGATGGTGCATCTGAGCCTGGCGGCGCTGCAGCGCCAGTTCGACCGCCGGTAGGATCCTCACTCCCGACCCCTCTCCTCTGCAGAGGCGAGGGATGCGCAGAGAACACAAGCGACTGATGAGGAGGCACATTCGCATGCGCACGCTCTCGGACCTGTACGCCTACAATGCCTGGGCGAACGAGAAGGTATTTGCCGTCTGTCGTGACGTGGATCAGGCGCGGCTGGACGAGAACGCGCCCGGCACCTTCGGCAGCATCACCGAGACGCTCAAGCACATGGCTCAGGTCGAGATGGTCTACTTTCTCATGCTGCGAGACCAGCCGCTGCCTGCCAGTCAAGAAGCGCGCGACGAGTTTTTCGCGCACGACCTGACCTGGTTTGCCGAGACGCTGGCGCACGTCGGCCAGGGATACATCGCGCTGCTGGCGAACGCCGACGACGCCTACTACGGTCAGCCGCTGCACGTGCCGTGGTTTGATTTCGCGCTGACGAAGCACGACGGGCTGCTGCAGGTGCTGAGCCACTCCGCGCAACACCGCGCGCAGGTCTTCAGCGTGCTGGGCCAGCGCGGTGTCGAGGTGCCCGACCTGGACTACGTGCTGTTCGTGGAGAGCAAGCTGCCAGATCGAGCATAAAGGTGCTCATGCTTGCTCGGCCAGCGCGCGCTCCATCACCGGCACCAGCGCGGCAGCCGCGGTTTCGGCGTCCATGCGCAGGGTGCAGCCAGCGGCCCGGACATGTCCCCCGCCGCCAAAGTGCCGCGCCACCCAGGCGGCGTCGTAGGGTGCGGTGGAGCGGATGCTGGCCTTGGTCTCGCCGCTGGACTGCTCCTTGAGCACCGCCGCGAAGGCGACGCCGTCCATATCCAACAGGTAGGTGGAGAGGCCGTCGTCCATGTCGGGGGTCGCGCCGAGGCCGGCCAGATCGTCGGGTCGAATCGTGGCCCAGACGATGCGCCCACCAGCGGCTTCACGCAGCGTGCGGTCCAGCACCCGCGCCCACAGGCGGGCCTTCGCCAGCGGCTTCATGCGATACATCGGCTTGATGATCGCCTCAGGCACGGCGCCCAGGCCGACGAGATAGGCCCCGGCGGCGAGCGTGCGCGCGGTGGTGGCATCGAACTCAAAGGCGCGCGTATCGGTGATGATACCGGCGAGCAGATTCTTGGCGGCATCCGGCGGGATCGACGCACCGCGGTTGAGCAGGAAGAGCGTCAGCAGCTCGGCGGTGGCCGCGGATGCCGGATCGATGATGTTGACCAGCCCACAGCCGTGCGAGGTGACGTGGTGGTCAATGTTGAGGATCGTCGCCGCGTCGAAGAACGCCTGGTGCTCGAAGTAGAGGCGGCCATAGCGGCTCAGCTCGCCAGCGTCGAGCGCGATCACGAGGTCGTAATCGGTAGTGGGCAGCTCCGTGACCACCGCCTCGCGCCCCGGCAAGAAAGAGTAGCCAGTGGGGACGGGATCGGCGCAGGCGACGGTGCGATCCTTGCCGAGCGGCGCGAGCGCCTGCGCCAGCCCCAGCGCCGAGCCGAGGGCGTCGGGATCGGGGTGCTCGTGTGCCACGATCAGGATGCGCGCGGCCAGCTCGATCAGGTGCCAGCCTTCGCGCGCCAGCGTGGGGTCAATCTGCGCCGCCAGCAGGTGCGCCAGCGCCTCTTGCTGCTGCGCGGCGTGCGCCGCCTGTTCGCGCGCGGCGCGCTCGATCTCGTCCGTGCGACCAGCCATGTATCAGTCCCTTCCTTAATGTGTCCTGCTCATTACTGACTCTGGGAGACATTGCCGCATGGAAATCCTTCCGCTTGCTCAACTTTCTGCCATGCGAGCAGCGAAGGGATAATGTCCCCTCTGCATGAGTTCTTCACGGGCAGCAACACGCCGAGGATCGTTGAAGCGCAGGAGCGCTCCCGTAGCACGACCAGTCGCGGTGAGCGCGATGACTCGGGGTCCATCGAAGCGAAAGTGATCTTGCCATCTGTCGGTGCGAGGATGGAAAAGGAAGGTACGCTCTCCCGTGTCGGGATCGACCGAAGCCAGGTTCGGACCCTTGTTGCGATTGCACTGATGGCAGGTGTAGGCGAGATTGTCGAGTGACGTGACGCCTCCATGCTGAACGGCGATAATGTGATCCGGCTCGTGGGCCACGAGCGCCACGTCGTCCGGCATGCCGCAGTATTCGCAGCAGGTCCCGGCGCGCCAACGCACTTGGGCGCGTAGAGCTTTGCTCACTCGCTCGCTCATGCGCCCTACTCAATGTCCGTTCTCGGAATCTGTCTGCGACTGCGATACCTGTCGCGCGCGAATGAGCGTGAAGAGTTGGTCGAGGACAGTGATCTCATCTAGTTCGGCGGTTTCGGCGGCGGTGAGCGTGCCGTCCTCGTTCTTCTCCATCAGCACACGCACGCGCTCCTGCGCTGACTCAGAGATGCGATAGTTGGCGATCTCGTGGGCCGATGGGCCACGCGCCAGGAACTCCGCGACCTCCTCGGTCAGCGTGCGCTCAGGGGCTTTTTGGCTCATTATGGAAAGCCTTTCGATGTCTCCGCTGGTGAGTGACCTCAACGTTCCCACCACTGCGTTCTAGCCGGCAATATAGCACGCGCTAGGTCCGTGATTCACGGCATGGCGGCTGGCTCGCGCCGATGTGTCACCTCGATCTGCGGGGCGTGCCGCAGCGTCTGATAGACGACGCAGTAGCGCTCCGTCAGGCGAATCAGGGTCGCGAGCTGCTCCTCAGTAGCGTCGGTATCCAGATCGAAAGCCAGCTCGATATGCTGGAATCCCACCGGGACGTCCTTGCTGACGCCCAGCGTACCGCGAAAGTCCAGCACGCCTTCCGCGCGGACGATGCTCTCGCGCAGCTCGATGCCCAGCGCGGTCGCCACGGAGGAGAGCGTGACGCCGGCGCAAGCCACTAGCGCCTCCAGCAGCATGTCGCCGGAGCAGACGCTCAGGCCATCGCCGCCGGTGGCAGGGTGCTGGCCCGCCTCGGCAAGTGCCTTCCCGGTTTGCACCTTGCAGGTGATGCCCTCGCCAAGCCTGCCCTGGGCCTTGAGCGTGATCAAGGCGGCACCCGGCTTTTCGCGGTAGTGCTGCTTCAGCGGGGCCTGCAAGGCCCGGAGATCTTCCGTCTTCATCCTGGTTCTCCTGGCTCAATGGGAGCCGTGGGCGCGCATGATGGTCGGCACGCGAGACCACCCTGGCTCCTTCATCATACCCCACCAGCGGCGTGTCGAACCGTGCCCAGCCAACCGATCCGCAGGATGGCGCCGGGCGAGACAGGTCTCGCCTCTACAACTACAACCTGATGGCTCACGGCCACGAAGGCCGCCTGCGTGGCCGTGAGGCCCTTCGGCGCGGATTCATACGCCGGCCCCCTCGCTTCCCCGCCTGGATACCCGCGCACCAATACAAAAGCGGCCGGCATCCGCGGGATCGCAGATACCGGCCGCCGCTCAGGTCACCTCGCTCTACTTGTGCGTCGGCTCCTTGGGGTGCTCCGGCTCGCCGCCTGCTATAGCACCAGCGCCGCTGGCTGGGGCCGTGCCCGCGGCAGCGCCCGCGCCAACCTGGTTGATCAGGCTGAGCACGTGGGTGCCGCGCTCGATGGACGTATCCAGGCGGAAGATCAGCTCAGGGGTGTGGCGGATCGTCAGGCGCTGCGCCAGCTCGTGGCGCAGAAAGCCGTTCGCGTGCTCCAGTGCGGCCAGCGTGGCGTGCTGCTCCTGGTCGCTGCCCATCACGCTGACAAACACTTTGGCATGGCGGATATCGTGGGATACCTCGACATCAGTGATGCTGGCGAAGCCGACACGCGGGTCCTTCAAGCGCGTGCGGATCAGGTCGCTCAGCTCCTGGGCGATCACCTCGCCGAGCTGATCCTGACGCCATCTCTTGGCCATAGTCCACCTCCGAGTAGTCCAATCGGACGCAAACGGCGCCGCACCGCTGGGCGGCGCAGCGCCGGCGGAGCACGATGGGCCGCTGCCCGTCGTGCTCATAGCATACCCCCAGATGGACCTACACGCGCACCATGCTGTACGTCTCGATGTGGTCACCCGACTGGAGGTCGTTGTAGTCCTCCAGCAGGATGCCGCATTCGTAGCCCGCCAGCACCTCGCGTGCGTCCTCTTTGCCGCGCCGCAGCGACTCGACGAGGCCGTTGTAGACCTCCTTGCCGTCGCGCTGCACCCGCACCTGGGCCGAGCGGACGATCTTGCCGTCGGTCACGCGGCAGCCGGCGATGATGCGCTTGCCCGCCTTGAAGATCTGCAGCACCTCGGCGTGGCCGTCCACCTGCTCCTTGTAGACCGGCTCCAGCAGACCTTGCAGCGCCGCTTCGATGTCGTCCACCAACTTATAGATCACGTCGTAGGAGCGGATGTCTACGCCGTCGTTGGAGGCGATGCGCTGCGCCGCGCCGTCCACGCCGACGTTGAAGGCGATGATCACGGCCTTCGAGGCAGAGGCCAGATGGACGTCGTTCTCGCTGACGTTGCCCACCGCGTCGTGGATCAGGCGCACCTTGAGCGTCTCGGTGCCGGCGCGCGAGAGGGCGTGGCGCAGCGCCTCTAGCGAGCCTTGCACGTCGGCCTTGACGAGCAGGTTCAGCTCCTTGACCTTGCCCTCCTGCATCTGCATGTAGAGCGTGTCGAGCGTCACCTGGCTCTGCGCGGCCTGCGCCTGGTTGCGGCGCTGCTGCGCCAGCTCGCGGGCAGCCTTCTCGTTCTCGACCTCTTGCAGCAGATCGCCAGCCTCGGGGACCTCAGAGAGGCCCAGGATGCTGACCGGCATGCTCGGCGTGGCCTTCTTGATCGGCTTGCCGGTGTCGTCGAACATCGCGCGCACCTTGCCGTAGACCGTGCCGACGACGATGGTGTCGCCCAGCTTGAGCGAGCCTTCCTGGATCAGCACTGTGGCCGTCACGCCGCGCGACCTGTCCAGCCGCGCCTCGATGATAATGCCCTGCGCCTTGCGGGTCGGATTCGCCTTGAGGTCCTCGATGTCGGCCACCAACAGCAGCATTTCGAGCAGATCGTTGATGCCGGTGCCCTTCTTGGCTGAGACCGCCACGCTAATCACGTCGCCGCCATACTCCTCGATTACCACACCGGCGTCGGCGAGCTGCTGCTTCACCTTGTCGGGGTTGGCGCCGGGCTTGTCGATCTTGTTGATGGCGACGACGATCGGCACCTTGGCGGCGCGCGCGTGGTCGATCGCCTCCTGCGTCTGAGGCATCACGCCGTCGTCGGCCGCCACCACGATGATCGCGATGTCGGTCGCCTGGGCGCCGCGGGCGCGCATCTGCGTGAACGCCTCGTGACCCGGCGTATCGAGGAAGGTGATCTTGCGCCCGTTGACCTCGGCCTGATAGGCGCCGATGTGCTGCGTGATGCCGCCGGCCTCGCCGGCCGCCACGCGCGTATTGCGGATCGCGTCGAGCAGCGAGGTCTTGCCGTGGTCTACGTGGCCCATCACCGTGACCACCGGCGGACGCGACACGCGCCCCGGCTCGCTCGCTCGCGCGCCGATCTGCGCCGCTTCGGGCCGCTTGGCTGCGGCGGAGGTCTGCTGCACCTGCGCCTCGTGCGGCTCCATGCCAAGCGCCTCAGCCACCTTGGCCGCGGCGTCGTAGTTCACCACCTGGTTGATCGAGGCGAAGACGCCGTTGGTGATCAGCGTGCGAATGATCTCGTTGACCGAGGCTTGCAGCAGGTCGGCGAGGTCCTTGACCATTACTTGCGCCGGAATCTCAACGGGACCAGTCGGGCGGACGGCGACCGCCGTGCGTGGGCCAGCGCCGTTGGCGTGCGGGCCGTGTCCGTGTCCATGGCCCCGCGGGCCGCCGCGATGTTGTCCTGGGCGGCCACCGCCGCCACCGGGTCGAGGGCCACCGCCGGGACGCTGGCCTCCTGGCCGGGGCGCGCCGGGAGCGCCGCCAGGTCGTGGGCCACCACCGCCGGGACGTGGGGCCATTGGGCGGACGCCGCCGTTGCCGTTGGGTCCTCCGGCGGGGCGGACGGTGGTGCCGGGGCCGAGCCGGCCGGCGGTGCTGGGCGCGGGCTGCGGCCGGGAGGCGCCGGCCGAGCTGGGAGTCCTGGCGCCGGGGAGTCGAGATGTCGTATCAGGCATACGTGGACCTCTCCTTCGTACGTGATCAGACCCCTCGACAAAAACGTAGGCCGGCCTCTCCTGGGTGGGAGAGAGCCAGCCCAACGCGGCGCAGAGACTTGTGTCTGGGCCAGTAGATGCGGTCGTGGCACAGTCTGGCGGGGATTGTTAGCTCACCCGCGACTGGCGGCGAACGCCCTGGTTAAGCACACATGGCACTTCTCTTCTCGCCCCGCGCTGGGGTCAGAATGGACAGCAATGAGAACGGATTTCTGGATGGCAATGCGGCCGTCGCAGCAGCCTGCCACAGCCACCCTAACCACGTTAGCATGCCCCAGAAACGCTCATCTGTCAAGAAGCGAGGGACGTTTGGCCGCGGGCGAGCCGGCGGTTGAAACCGCGCCTAGGGGGCCTGCGGGCCACGAAACCCGCCTGCGCGGGTTGGGGATCGAGCGCGGGTGGGCGGTGCAATGCGAGCCGTCAGCCCCAACTCACCACGTCGAGCGCGGCGGGGCAGTCGAGGCCGCTGCCCAGCATCACGCCGCCGTGGCCGTCGGCGCGGATGCCGAACGGCGGGCAGACGTTGGCCGCGTTGTAGGAGGGCAGGCCAACGGTGATCGTCTGCTCATCACGCCGGCCGCTGAGCTGGACGGCAAACTGGCTGAAGTCCACCGGGCCGAGGTCGCCGCCGGGGGTGCTGCGGGGATCGTTGCCCGACGACTCGGCGAAGATCGTGGGCGCGTGGGAGCCGGTATCCTGCGCGGGCCAGGCGATGGTGCCGATCCGCTGATCGTCGAAGGTGGCCACCCAGCCTGGCGTGCCGCTGGCGTCAACCGCGGCTTCGAGGCCGTAGCTGTGCCACGAGTCGCCGCCGTCCACCGTGCCCAGTGCGGCGTCGTGGCAGTCGCCGCTGCTCTGTGGATCGGCGAAGGCGCAGTAGAACCAGCCGGCCTGGTCGCTCTGGTACCAGGGCACGTAATAACCAATCTGAATGAAGCTGCCGTCGCTCAGGTACGAGCCGATCCAGAAGTAGTTGGTGGTGCTGGAAGCGACCTTCTGCGGCAGATGGGTCTGCATACGCACGCGCAGCGCGGTGGCGTGGGCGTCGGCCGGGGGCGCCTGTACGCCGACCTGCCAGATGGCGTGCGGACCCGTTGTGGCCGAGGCGGAGGTGCCGCCGGTGGCGATCGTCAGGTTGCCGTCGCAGCCCAGCAGCACGATCAGCGTCGCCGCCAGCGCACCGGCCAGCAGCGGGCTTGGCATCCACGTCCGCCGCCCGGAGGTCCATTGCCGTCGTTCGGCGTGCCCGTCCGCTCGCATACTGCTGCCCTCGTGGTCGTCCGCACCTTGGCCGGTCAGGACTGGCGATGCCCGCGGGAGCGTGTGGCTTGGCCCATCCACAGCAAGCGCCCGCATCCGCGTTCGTGCATCTCTACGCTGCTGGGTCGTCGCGGGTTGCGCGTAGGCGTGCGGCATGGTACACACGCGGTGTATTATCATAGGCGCGGCGGGGTCGGCGCGGCGCGGGGTGGTATCTTCGACGCCGTGGCATGAGCCGGGACAATGAGCTACGGGAAGCAGGAAGTGGAGGCGGTGCGGGTGAACGCTGGCGGGACCTGCCTGCGCTGTGGCGCGCCGTACGAGCCGGACGACACGGTGTGCTATACATGCGGCGCGCCGATCGGCGAGACCGAGGGCGACACCGCGCCGGTCAAGATTGTCCGCACGAACAGACAGGCTGCCGTAGAGCATGCCGAGTCTCTGGACGCTGCTTCAGCCGCCGCGGATGCTTCTCTCTCCCCGCAAGGTGTAGGTGTAGGGGCGGGACCTGTCCCGCCCGGCCAGGCGGTGAGAACTCCGCCTGAGGTGGACCCCGCGCGCATCACCGTCGGCTCGTCCGCCGCGCGGCGTCCCACGGCGGGTGAGGCAGGCCTCGCCACTACCACTACAGCCGCGCCAGGGCGTGGACGCCGTGGGCGCCGGGTCTGGCTGGTGGTCGTGATTGCTGCTGCGCTGGTGCTCGCCGCCGCGGGAGGCGCGCTCTATGCGCGGCACGGCACCACCACCACCCCGCCGCCCGTGGCGCAGCAGGCGACGTATAGCGATCCCACTGGACGCTTCCACTTCCTGCGGCCGGCGCTGTGGAGCGCGACACCCACGGCTGATGGGGTCTCGCTGACCGATAGCGGCGGGACAAGCAGTGTGACGGTCGCGGTGGTCACGCCCGGCGCGAGCGGCGTCCCCGCGGGCGCCACCGCCGCCGCCTATGCCGACCAGCTCGCCCGCCAGCAAGGAGGCGCGAAACCGCTCGATCCCCTGCCGGCGCGCCAGATCGCGGGCACGACGTGGCAGCAACGCGAGGGGCAGGTGACGGGACCCGACGGCGCGGTGCGCGAGACGCTGCTGCTGGTGACGCTGCACGGCGGCGAGCTCTACGCCATTACATGCACCAGTCCCGTCGCCAACTTTGGGGCGACGCAGAACCTGGTCTTCGATCCGCTGCTCGGCTCATTTGCTTTCGGCGCGTGATCCCGGCAGGACCGTCTGCACCCGATTGTCCCTCGCTTCTCCACGCATCCCGCGCCCTCCAGCGGCTATGCTATACTCTGCTGGTTCCCGCGAGCGAGCCACGCCTGGACGGTGGATGGCGGACCGGGCGGGAGCATGGCGGTGGAGGGCCGGAGCGCGGCCGCGGCTAAGACGGCGGCGACAACGGAGGGAGCTACCGATGACGAATCCTCTGCGCTCGCGTAGCGGCGTTGTGCTGCTGATCGTCGGCGTGCTGGCCGTCATCTTCTTGCTCTACGGCATCCACCAGCACGACCAGCCGCGCAACGTGGATCAGTCAACGCTGCTCGCCGATCTGCGCACCGATATCGCGCACCACCAGATAGACACCCTCACCCTAAGTAGCGATACGCTCACACTCCAGCGCGGCCCGTCGTCGAGCGAGCAGGCTTCGGTCAGCCCGTCGTTTCAGGTGAGTGACCTCAAGCGTGACTACAACATTGATTACGCCGACCCCAGCGTCCTGCGCTATGACTACTCGCCGCCAGGGATGTCGGCCTACCTGGGCAGCCTGCTGCCCTCGCTGCTCTTGGTGGCGCTGATCCTTGGCGTATTCGTCTTTATGCTGCGCCAGGCGCAGGGCACGAACAATCAGGCGCTCTCGTTCGGCAAGAGCCGCGCGCGGATGTTCCTCAGTAACAAGCCGGCCATCACCTTCGACGATGTGGCCGGCGTGGATGAGGCCAAGCTGGAGCTGCAAGAGGTCGTTGAGTTCCTCAAGTACCCCGATAAGTTCGCGGCCTTGGGGGCGCGCGTGCCCAAGGGCGTGCTGCTGGTGGGACCGCCTGGCACCGGCAAGACGCTGGTGGCGCGCGCGGTGGCCGGCGAGGCGAAGGTCGCGTTCTTCAGCATCAGTGGCTCGGAGTTCGTCGAGATGTTCGTCGGCGTGGGCGCCAGCCGCGTGCGCGACCTCTTCGAGCAGGCCAAGCGCAACGCGCCGTGCATCGTCTTCGTGGACGAGATCGACGCCGTGGGGCGCCAGCGCGGCGCGGGCCTGGGCGGCTCGCACGACGAGCGCGAGCAGACGCTCAACCAGATGCTGGTCGAGATGGACGGCTTCGATTCCAATAGCGGCGTGATCGTGATGGCCGCCACCAATCGTCCCGACGTGCTGGACCCCGCGCTGCTGCGCCCCGGCCGCTTCGACCGCCAGGTGATCCTCGACAAGCCCGACGTGCGGGGGCGCGGCGCGATCCTGAGCGTGCATGTGCGTGGCAAGCCGCTGGACGAGGGCGTCACGCTGGAGACGCTGGCGCGGCAGACGGCGGGTTTCTCGGGCGCGGACCTCGCCAACCTGCTCAACGAGGCGGCGATCCTGGCGGCACGCGAGGGGCACAAGAGCATCGGCATGCACGAGCTGGAGGAGGCGATCGACCGCGTGGCGGCCGGCCCGGAGCGCAAGAGCCGCATCATCAGCGAGCGCGAGAAGGCCGTCACGGCCTACCACGAGGTGGGCCATGCGCTGGTGGCGCACGCACTGCCCAACTGCGACCCAGTCCACAAGGTCTCGATCGTGGCGCGTGGGCCGATGGGGGGCTACACGCGGCTGCTGCCCACCGAGGAGCGCTCGCTGTGGAGCAGGGCGCAGTTCGAGGATTTCCTGGCGTTCGCGCTGGGCGGCCACGCGGCCGAGCGGCTGATCTTCGGCGACGTGACGACCGGCGCCTCCAACGACATCGAGCGCGTGACGCAGATGGCGCGCAAGATGGTGACGGAGTACGGCATGAGCGAGGTGCTGGGTCCCGTGGCGCTGGGCAAGAAGGACGAGATGGTGTTCCTGGGGCGCGAGCTGGGCCAAGACCGCGACTACAGCGAGCAGACCGCGCGCGAGATAGACGAGGAGGTGCGTGCCATTGTGCGCCGGGCCTACCAGACCGCCGAGCGGACACTGAGCGCGCATCGCGAGCGGCTGATCCTGATCAGCGAGCGGCTGATCCAGACCGAGACGCTGGAGGGTGCGGAGTTCGAGGCGCTGTTCGCGCAGTCAATCCCCGAGGGCAGTGTGTATCCCTCGCTGCCCGCGGCGTCCTCCGACCCCAAGGCGCCGGTGCCGATCACGCGCAGCACTGGGACGACGGCGCATCGGAAGAAGTGAGGCGTTGACGCGGCGCGGCAAGATGAATAGTGTCGCGGGCGCGCATCGCTCCGCGCCCCACCGGAAGGATTGCGCCCAGATGACCACGCCCGCCAACACGCCCAATACGCCTGATAGCCCCAGTGGCCCGACCACACCGCTCGCCCCCAACTACTTCTTCCACACCTTCCCCAACGGCCTCCAGGTCGCTGGGCAGCTCATGCCCAGCTTGGCCTCCGTCACCTTCGGCATCCAGCTCGCCGCGGGCAATAAGGCCGAGCCGGACGCGAAGCTGGGGCTGACGCACCTGCTCTCGGACATGGTGTTCCAGGGCACCACCACGCGCAACGTGCGCCAGCTCACCGAGGACTTCGAGCAGATCGGCGCGCGCAAGGGCGGCGAGACGGGCAACGAGTTCGCGCGCTACTCGGCGCAGATCGTCGGCACGCGGCTCGACCGCGCGCTGGAGCTGATGGCCGATGTGGTGCGCAACCCCACCTTCCCCGCCGACGAGTTCGAGCAGATGCGCAGCGTGCAGCTCCAGGAAATCCGCCGCCGCGACGACGAGCCGATGCGCCGCATCTTCGACCTCGTGCGCGAGAAGTTCTACGCCGGCACCACCCTCGCCCGGCGCGGCCTGGGGACCAAAGAGACCGTCGACAGCTTGGCCGCCGACGACCTGCGCGCGCTCTGGCACGCTCGCTACCGTCCCGCCGGCAGTCTGATCGCGATCGCGGGCCACTTCCAGTGGGACCATGTGCTCGAACAGGTGGGCGCGCTCTTTGGCGACTGGGAGGGCGCAGCGCCGCCGCTGGCCGCCGACCTGCCCAACCCGCAGCCGGCCGTCAAC
>DASVAA010000122.1:0-6920 GCA_036376595.1 Ktedonobacterales bacterium
CGATTGATCGGGCAGCGGGCCGGATTGTCCGTAGAGCGGTCCCGACTGGCCGGCGAGCGGGCTGGTCTGGCCGGGCAAAGGTCCGGTTTGCGCCGGGAACTGGGCGATCGGGCGCCATTGCTGGCCGTCCCAGAAATACTGCCCATCCGGCGAGAGCTGGTAGCCGGGATTGCTCGCAGCGGCCGCAGCGGCTGGCTGCGAGACGCCATAGCCGGGATTGCTGGCCATGGGCTGCGAGACGCCATAGCCGGGATTGCTGACGGCGGCAGCAGGCGAGGCAATCGCCGGTGTGCCGTAGCCGGCGGCGGGCTGCGCGCCGGCCAGCGTGATCGTCACCATCTGGTCGGATTGCGCGGCGTAGACGATGAGGTAGATCAGTAGGGGCAGCAGGCAGACGAGGAAGCCAATCACGGCCCACAGCACGGAAAATTCCTTGCGCTTGATGAGTGTGACACTGGTAGGCGTCCGGTTGGCGATGTTGAAACCCTGGGCGATGTAGCCCTGAATCATGGACTCCATCTCTTGCGTCGTGTTGACCTGGAGCGCCATGCTCGCGGTAGCCATGCGGCATCTTCCCTTCTGCGCCGGCGCATCTGAGGCGCGGCGGCGAATGCTGAATAGAGGTACCAGATGAGCGCGACGAGTGCGGCCGGCGGAGCCAATGGATGCGCGCGGAACGCGGCGCGCGGCGCGCCGTGCAGCAGGTGGCCGAGCGCCGTCGTGGCACCGCAGAGCGGGCAGCGATGGCCGGTGAGCCGCCGATAGGGGCACATGACGGGAAGGTCGCGCCCGTGCGCGAGCCAGGCGTAGCCCGCATAGACAATCCCAAGGCCGCCGAGCAGCGCCAGGCGCAGGCGCGGACGCCCTGCGGGCGGCAACAGCGGCGGCAGCGACGTTGGCAGCGGCGGCAGCGGGCGCGAGGCCGGCGGCACAGCCATGCCTCCTTCTCCCGGATCTCCACGGCGATCGTCAGGTGACACGCAAGGCGAACGGCCGGTTTCGTGCGCACAAGGATAGCATGGTGCGGCACGGGGGTCAAGCGGTTGTGAACGCGCTATTGTTCGCTTTCAGCAGCGTGGGTCTATCATGGGTTGAGAGCCGCGAGAGGGCATCCTGCTATGGGCGCGGGCCGCCGCCGGCAGCGCTGGCGCCGGTGGAGCAGCGTGCGCGGGCGAGCGCCGCGATGTGACGTAGCATCCGCCGCTGAATACCTTGTGCCCGCGAACACGCTCAACACTCTGGGCGCCTCACCCCGTCTGATACATGGACGATGCGAGCGGCGGTGCCGAAGCGGAAGGGGCGGCGATGGCACACCGGCGAGCCTCGGATGCGGCCGGCAGCGGCAGAGGAGCGGACGCGCAGACGCTCCCCGACGCGGGGGCGATCACCCGCCGCCAGCGCGACGAGTTTGCCGAGCTGGCGCGGCCGCACATGGGCGTGATGCTGCGCACGGCCGCAGCGCTTGTGGGCGTGGCGGACGCCGAGGACGCTGCGCAGGAGGCGCTGCTGCGCGGCATGCTGGCCTTCGCGGAACTGCGCGACTGGGCCGCGCTGCGCGCGTGGCTGCTGCGCACGACCGCCAATGTCTGTGCCGACTGGCAGCGCGGGCGCTTTGGCTCGGATCGGCGCCGCACGCAGCCGCTCGAAGGCGATCCCGCGGCGCTCGACGCGACGCTGCCGGTGGACGATAGTCTCGGCGGGGTCACGCATGCGGCGCGACTCGACCTGCGCGCGGCGATCAACGGGCTGGAGGCCACGCTGCGGCTGGCGGTGGTGCTGCGCTACTACGCCGGCCTGGATGCCACCGAGATCGGGGCGATCATGGCGCTGCCGCCCTCGACGGTGCGCTCACATCTGCGCCGCGCGCGTCTGCTGCTGCGCCGTGCGCTGGAGCCGCCCGGCGACGACTCGATAACGGCGCGTGAGAGAGGCAGCCCACGACGATGAACAAGCACGATCCCGCGCCGCACGATAGCGAGTTGCGCGAGCTGGCCGCAAATGGGGGCATAGCGCCCTACGACGACGCGCTCGATGCGCTGCTGGCCGCGGATGCGGACGCCTGGCGCGCGACACTGCCCGCCGAGGAGCGCTTCGCCGCGCGCATGATGGGTGTGCTGCGCGGCGCGGAGGTGCCGGCGCGCATGGAGCCAGGCGCTGTCGCGGTTGAGGACGACGAGCAAGACGGCGCGACGGTGACGTTCGTCCGCGAGCCGCTCGATGGGCCACGTGAGGGCCGGCGGCGACCGGCTCTGCCGCGGCGTCTGGCGCGTGGGCGGGAGGGCGGTCTGCTCGCGGTAGGCGCGATGGCTGCGGTGGTCGCCGTGCTGGTCGTGGTCGTCCAGGTTCTCGCGCCGCTACGCGGGGGCTACCTGCCGGCGGCGCCAACGCAGGTCGTCACCGCCAGGCCGCCGATCACGCTGCCCGGCGGCGCGTGGCAGCCGATCGCGCTGCCGGTGTCGCGCGCGCTGGAGGGCAATTACGCCGTCTCGCCGGCCGATCCGGCGACGATCTACGCCTGCTTCGCCGAGGGGATCCCTGATACGGGCGGCCAGTTGATTGCCGGCACACTCAGCGTCTGGGCGACGCACGACGCCGGCCGCCACTGGAGCACGCTTGACCTGCCAACGCTCAACGGCGCCGGCTGCCAGATCACCCTTGCGCGCGGCGACCCGGACCGCGTGGGCGTGCTGGTCGAGGGCGCCGGCAACGCGCGCCAGGCCTGCGACAACGACACCATCTATCTGAGTGACGATGGCGGCACGCGCTGGCGCAACGTCCCCTACCAGCCAGCATCCCCGGCAGGCGTAGTCAGTGAGGGATGCTTGCTGACGGTGACGAGCGATGCAGTGTACATGGACGCGTTCTGGGTGACCGGCGACCCCGGCAACGGCGGCGTGCAGCTCAGCGCGTGGCAGCGCACGACCGACGGCGGGCAGACCTGGCAGCGTCTCGATACGCCCTTCGGCGCCCAGACGCTCTTCATGACGTGGGAGGTCGGCACGGGTGATACCTTCATCGCCAGCACGGTCCCTACGCCCAGCGATCCTGACCACGCGCTGTGGATTACCCACGACGGCGGCACGCATTGGCAGCGGCTCGGCGCGCTGCCCCCCAACGTCGGCACCTTCGTGTTCCCAGCGCCAACTCCCGGCCTAAACAGTGCCAATGCTACGCACCCGTTCTATGCGCTGCAAGGCGAGCAGATCCCCCCGCAGTACTTCCACCTCGCGGCCTATGAGAGCGGCGATGGACGTACGTGGACGCACCTACCGCCGCTGCCCGTGCGAGGCGCGACGGAGCAGCGCACCGGCATGACGCAGGCGCTGGGCGTAGACGCCGCGGGCCGCTTCTACACCCTCGGGGTTGGCCCGACGAGTGACGTGCCGCCGCAGAGCGCGCCAACCGCCCCGCAACAGGAGCCGGATCTGAGCCAGCAGTGGCTGTGGGTCTGGGATGCGCGCGTAGCGCACTGGGAGCAATTCCCCACGCCGCTCGCCGCGGCGTGGCCGACCGACTGCGGCGCGCTCTGCTGGAGCAGCGCGATCAGCGCCGGTCCCGCGGGCACGACCTACGTGTGGCTGGGCGTGATGAGCGGCAGCGCCGACATGGGCGCCCAGCTCTACCGCGTGCTCGTGCGTTGATAGATGCGTCAGCGAACCACGGGCGCTGGCAGGGAATGTGCGCGTCGTGAGGTCGGCGCTGAATGTGGCGAGGGATCGATACGCGGCGAGCGGCTAGGATGCGAAAGGACGCGGGCGCGTGGACGAGCGGCAGACCTACGACACGATCATCGTCGGCGGGGGACCAGCGGGGCTGAGCGCGGCGACCGTGTTGGGGCGCTGCCTGCGGCGCGTGCTCGTGCTCGACAACGGCGAGTACCGCAATGCCGCGGCGCGGAACATGTGGGGCTACCTCTCGCGCGATGGCATCCCGCCAGCGCAGTTTCGCGAGATCGCCCGCCAGCAGCTCGCGCGCTACCCCAGCGTCGCGCTGCGCCACGCAACAGTCTCGGCTGTGGGCACGGCGGCGGGTGCAGAGAACGCGGAGGACAGCAGCGGCTTCTGGGTAGCGCTGGACGACGGCGCGCGGCTGGCGGCGCGCAAGCTGCTGCTGGCGACCGGCGTGGTGGACGAGGTGCCGCAGATCGAGGGCATCGAGCGCTTCTACGGCACGAGCGTCTTCCACTGCCCCTACTGCGACGGCTATGAGGTGCAGGAGCAGGCGATCGCGATCTACAGCCAGGGCTACGACGCCGCCGCCTTCACGCTCGAGATGACCGTCTGGAGCCGCGACCTGGCGCTGCTGACCGATGGTCCCGGCGCGCTGGCCGACGAGGACCGCGACCGGCTGCGACGCTACGGCATCCCCGTGCGCGAGGAGCATATCCTGCGGCTGGAGGGCACCGGCGGCCAGTTGGAGCGCATCGTCTTCGACACCGGCGCGCCGCTGCCGCGGCAGGCGATGTTCTTCAGCATGCGCCAGCGCCAGCGGTCGCCCTTCGCTACGCAGCTTGGCTGCCAGTTTACGGCGCAGGGCGGCGTCGAGACCAACGAGCACGAGGCCACCTGCGTGCCGGGGGTGTACGTGGCGGGCGACGCCTCGAAGCGCGCGTCGTCTCGGCTGCCGAGGGCGCGCTGGCGGCGACCGCGATCAACGAGGCACTGACGCGCGAGGACCTGGAGCATGCCAGCAAGACGCTGCCGGAGCCACAGGTCTACCGCCAGCAAGAGGCATCAGGCGCGTCCGGGGACTAGAGCCGCCCGTCTTGGCTCGTCATAATGTGCGTCTGGCGCAGATTGTGCTGCTCCGTCTCTTGACTTACGTGACGCCGCTTCGTCGGTAGGGGTCTACGCGGGTGTGTGCGCGACCCCGGCCGGCGGGAACGACAGGCGCACGATGTCGGGAATGGGACGCGAGGAGGCCGGCTATGGCAATCCATGGTGTCATTCTGGATGTCGGCGGGACGCTGGTGGAAAGCAACGACGCGCGGGCGCGGGCCTGGGCCGAGGCGCTGACCGAGAGAGGATGGCCCGTGCCATTCGAGCGTATCCGCCCGCTGATTGGCGTTGGCGGCGACCGCCTGCTGCAAGCGGTCGCACCCGGCATCTCGGGACGTTCCTCTGAGGGACAACGCCTGTTGCGGCGCGTGGGCGAGCTGTTCGTGCAGCGCCACGCGCAGGGGCTGCGACCGACGCCGGGTGCGCGGGCGCTGGTAGAGCGCATGCGCGCGGAAGGGCTGCGGCTGGTGGTGGCCAGCGACGCCGAGCCGCACGAGGTCGAGGTGCTGCTGCGCGCGGCAGGCGTAGAGGACCTGCTCGACGAGCGCTTCACCGCCGCAGATTTGGAGCACTCGCCGCCGCTGCTGGACCTCGTTGAGTTGGCGCGCTGCAAGATTGGGCTGCTGCCACAGGCGGGGATGCTGCTGGCCGACACGCCCTACGACATCGAGGCGGGTGCCCGCGCCGGGATACGCACGATCGCGCTGCGCTGCGGCGGCTACGGCGACCGCGACCTGACTGGAGCGGTGCGCATCTACGACTCGCCGGCCGACCTGCTCGCGGGCTTCGATACCTCGCCGCTGCATAAGAGCGCGCGCCCTGTGCCACCACCGCGCCGCCAGCCGGTCTATCCACGCCGCCTGGGATTGTAGGAGGGATGCAGGAACGGAGAACAGGGAACGGAGAACGCGAAGCCCGCGAAGCAAGCGCGAAGGACGCGAAGGAGAGCACGGTGAGCACGGTGAGCATGGAGGGCACAAGGAGGTGCGGGCACGGGGTGATGCGCACGCGGGATGTATATGCGTGCGACCGCTATCCCAGCTCGCTGACGCCCTGGATCGCGCCGTGGCGGCCGACGCGATAGCGCCGGCCGCGCCAGACGATCGTGCGGCGGAAGAGGCCCGCGCCAAAGAGCAGCGGCACTGCCAGCAGCTCGTAGGGGATCAGCCACGGCGCCAATCGCCACGGGGGCAGGCCGTAACTGCGCGCGTTGAGCAGCGCAGCCCCGCCCACCCGGGCCAGCGCCGCCACGACCGCCAGTGCCAGGCTCAGCGGCAGCGTGCCGGCGCCGCCCGCAAGCAGCCCGACCAGCAGCGCCACGACCGACCACAGCAGCGGGTGCCACGTCACGGCGATCAGCGCGTAGGCCGGCAGTCCCTCGGCGCGCAGCATCGCGATCCACTTGGCGAGGTGACGCAGGCCGCCGCGCAGATCGAGCCGCTCATAGGGGATCGTGACGGTGTAGGGGACGAGCATGCAGCGCAGCCCCAGCGCCGCGATCGCCTGCCCGATGGCCGCGTCGTCGCTGGCGGTGGTGGTAAACTGGTCGAATCCGCCGAGCTGATCGAGCGTCTCGCGGCGCAGCAGCCACAGCGCGCCGATGATCGCCGGTTGGCGCGTAGTGAGGGCCAGCGCGCCGAAGTTGGCGCAGAACGAGTAGTTGGCGTAGAGCGCGACCAGCGTCCCGCCGGCCGGACCTGGGCCGTGATAGACCGACAGAAAGTAGACCGCGCCAGCGTCGGGGCGAGCGAGATGACTCATCCCGACGGCGAGTGTACCCGGCGCGACCCGCACATCGCCGTCCACGCAGGCGATGATGCCGTAGCGGGCGGCTTTGGCGGCGGCGGCAAGGTTGTGTTGCTTGCCCATGCGGCCTTTGGCCGGTCCGCTGAGCACGATGCGCACCCGCAGTTCGGGGTGCGCCAGCCGCACGCGCTCGCAGACGGCGAAGGCGGGATCGTTGCTGGATTCCACCGCGAAGAGGTACTCGACTTCGCACGGCAGAATCGACGCGACGAGCGAGGAGAGGTGCGCCTCAGTTGCGTCGTCGGCGCCCTTGAGCGGCACGAGCACCGAGAGCGAAGGAAACGCGCTGCGTGGTGGCACAGCATCCAGCGGCGCGGTGCGCAGGCGCCGCGCGAG
>DASVAA010000123.1:0-23744 GCA_036376595.1 Ktedonobacterales bacterium
CCTCCCCGTGAGTTGTGCCCACTCCCTTCGAGTTCAGTCTACCCGCTTACATTCTTAGCCGCAACTCGGTAGCTACGTCGGGTCAACTTTCAAGGCAGCGACAGATAGCAAATTGGGGGCGGGTAACTCGGAATGGGGAGACAAAGAGCGGTTCCAAGACTTTCCGCTCGGCTTGCGTACAACTATCGCAACGGAAGGTCGTAGTGAGGATTATGCAAGGCGCCTCTTATCTTGATAGATGCGAGGTTGGGTCCCTTGCCTTGCCTGGAACGCGGCGAAGGCAAACTCAAGTGCTCTATCTGAATCTGGTGGTTTTAGCCAATATTCAATCAGAACCGGAGGCACAATCACGTAGCGCTCAGAGCGCGAAACGCAAGCGTCGCGATAGGTGGGCCCAATGGCCGCCGCCTTGCTATGCCCTCGCCGCCTGATATAATGCTACCCTAGCGCACTGAACAGCGGACCCAAGGGCACTCGACACGCGGAGGCATCGGCAGATTGCCGTTGTCTTCCGCTGTCCCCCGCACGGTGGTGGTGGGGACAAGTCATGATTTGCCCGTCGCCGCATAGATAGTTTCTCGCGTTGCTAACCATGTCATGAGGGCCACACACATGCCTGCGAAACGTCTCTCGAATGCCAGCGGCAGGACCTCCGCCGGCCAGCCGGCCAACACCGCCCGCAAAGAAGGGCAGCGTCGCATGAGCGGCGCCGAGGCGCGCGCGGCGTTCGTGCGCTTCTTCGAGGCACGCGGCCATCACCCGATGCCCAGCTCGTCGCTGATCCCGCGGGACGACCCGACCGTGCTGCTGACCACCGCCGGCATGCAGCAGATGATCCCCTTCTTTCTCGGACAGACGCAGCCGCCGGCCAGGCGGCTCACGTCGGTGCAGAAGTGCTTCCGCACCACCGACATTGACGAGGTGGGCGATGCTTCGCATCTCACGTTCTTCGAGATGCTCGGCAACTTCTCGGTCGGCGACTATTTCAAGCGCGACGCGATCGCCTTCGCCTGGGAGCTGCTGACCAAAGGCTACGGGCTGCCGGCTGACCGGCTCTACCCCACTGTCCACCCCGACGACGACGAATCCGCCGGCTACTGGCAGGAGATCGCCGGCATCCCCGCCGAGGGCATCACGCGCCTGAGCGACAACTGGTGGGGCCCTCCGGGCGCGTCAGGTCCGTGCGGGCCGGACTCCGAGATCTATTACGACCGCGGCTCCGAGTTCGGCTGCGGCGAGGACGACTGCGGTCCCGGCTGCGACCGCTGCGAGCGCTACCTCGAAGTGTGGAATCTGGTCTTCATGCAGTACTTCCAGGATACCGAGGGCCGCCGTACACCGTTGAAGAAGAAGAACATTGACACTGGCATGGGCCTGGAGCGCCTGAGCATGGTGCTCCAGGGCAAGCAATCCGTCTTCGACACCGATCTCTTCCGCCCGATCATTGACAAATTCGCGACCATCGCCGGCACGCGCTACGGCCGCAATCCACTGCACGACCGCTCGCTGCGCGTGATCGCCGACCACGGCCGCGCGCTGGTGTTCCTGGCCGCCGACGGGGTGATCCCCGACGCCTCAGGGCGCGGCTACATCTTCCGCCGCGTGCTGCGGCGCGCGGTGCGCCACGGCAAGCTGCTCGGCCTGGAGGAGCCGTTCCTGGTGCAGGCGGCCGACACCGTCATTGACCTGATGAAGGGCCACTACGCCGAGTTGGCCGAGCGCCGCGAGCAGATCCTCGACGTGCTGAGCGCCGAGGAGATCAAGTTCCGTCAGACGCTGCACACCGGCATGCAGCTTCTCGCCAAAGAGCTGGATGACCTCCAGCGTGCCGGAGCGACCGAAGTTCCCGGCTCGCTTGCCTTCCGCCTCTACGATACCCACGGCTTCCCGCTCGACCTGACCGAAGAGATCGCTGCCGAGCGCAACATGACCGTGGACCGCGCGGGCTACGATGGCGAGATGCAGCGGCAGCAAGAGCAGGCGCGCACCCTCGACGCGTTTACTCGCAAGAAAGAGGAAGCAGCGTGGACGCAGATCATCAAAAGCCTGCCCGCCGCCGAGTTTTCGGGGTACGACCAGACCGCCGGCAGCAGCGAGATCGTGGCGATGCTGGTGGACGGAGTAGGGGCGACCAGTGGACGCCCGGCGGACCAGATCAGCGCGGGCCAGACCGCCGAGCTGGTGCTGCAGGAGACACCGTTCTACGCGGAGGCGGGCGGCCAGGTGGGCGATACGGGGGTGATCGGCTCGGAGCGGGGCGTCTTCGAAGTGACCGCTACGCGCCGCCCCATCCCCGGCGCGCCCCTGATCGCCCAGTATGGGACGATGAAGACGGGCACCCTGCGCGTGGGCGAGACGGTGCGCGCGGAGGTCAACGCCCCGCGGCGGCAGGCGATCACGCGCAATCACAGCGCCACGCACCTGCTGCACCGCGCGCTCAAGGACGTACTGGGCGATCAGGTCCACCAGCAGGGCAGCCTCGTGGCGCCCGACCGGCTGCGTTTCGATTTCAACCTTTCGCGGAGCGTGACGACCGAGGAGGCGCGCGAGATCGACCGCCGCGTGAACGAGTGGGTGCTGAGCAACTTCGCGGTGCGGACCGACGTCATGGGACTGGCCGAGGCGAAGCAGGCCGGGGCGATGGCGCTTTTCGGCGAGAAGTACGGCGACCTGGTGCGCGTGGTGACGATGGGGCCGAGCAAGGAGCTGTGCGGCGGAACGCACGTCGCGGCGACCGGCCAGATCGGCATCTATCTGACGACACAGGATACGAGCGTGGGCGCGGGCGTCCGCCGCGTGGAGGCGCTGACCGGGCTGGGGGCGCAGGATTTCCTGCGCGAGCGCAGCGATTTGCTGGCCCGCGCGGCGGACCGTCTGGCAACCGCACCCGATACCCTGGTGCAGCGGGTCGAGCAGCTCCAGGAGGAGCTGGGCGACGCCCGCCGCAAGCTGCGCCAGGCCCAGCACGCGGCGGGGCGCGAGGAGGCGGCGCGCCTGGCGGAAGAGGCGCACGACGTCCAGGGGGTCAAGGTGGTGGCTTCGGCGGTTTCGGTCCCCAGCGACCGGGCGCTGCGCGAGCTGGCGGACGCGGTCCGCGGCCGGCTGGGCCAGGGCGTAATCGTCCTGGTGGCGGATTTCGAGGGGCAGGTCCGGTTCTTCGTGACGGCGGACCCCGCGACCGCCGCCAGGGGGGTCCAGGCGGGGCAGATCGCGCGCGGCCTGGGCGAGCGCCTGGGGGGCAGCGGCGGGGGCCGGGCGGATTCCGCCCAGGGAGGTAGCAAAGACCCGGCGCGCATCTCGGCGGCGGTCGCCGCCGTGCCGGAGATCGTCGCGCACCTGCTGGCATAGCGGCACGCCTGTCCGCGTTCACATCACAGACTGAAGGGACCAGCCATCCCGGCCGGTCCTTTCTTCATGCGTGCGAAAACGCGCTCGGCGGGATGATGTCTTGTTGCAGGTCTGGGGCCTGCCAGCAGAGCTGCATGGTGGCACTGCCATCGCCGTTTTCGTAGTAATCCAACTCAATCGGGTAGAGCTGGCCCGCCTGGAGCGTGATGGTGTTGCAGCCCGACCGAGTGGTCGAGCAATCCCACGTTGGCGAGTGAATGGTCCATTCAAAGATCATCTGCTGGCCGTTGACGATCACGCTGACACCATCGTCGGAGTAGGCGTAAAAGGTGTAGGTGCCGGAGGTGGGCACGGTGATGTAGCCATACCACTTCACCGCGTATGTCGGCGTTTGCTTTGAATTGTTCGTCAGTGAGCGGCATCCGAAGGATTTGCGCGTCGGGTAGTTGATGTTTGGATCGACTTCGTGGCAGACGAGCTGGTTCTGCGCTGGGTAGGTGGGGGGCGGCGTGCCGGAGCCCGCGGGGGTGCTGGTGTAGTAATCGCCCCATAGACCGGGCTGTGTCACCGGCGTCGGCGTCGCCGTTGCGGTAGCGGTCGGCGCGCCGGCTCCTTGCGTGGTGGCGGGATCGGGCGATGCCGTGTCCGTCGCTGTGCTCGTGGGGCTGGCCGTGGCTGCGAGCGATGGTGTCTGCCCGGCGGTGTTCGTGCCGTTGTTAGGGGCGCCGGCCGGATGCTGGCCTGGATGGCCTCCGGAGTGGCCGCCGCGCGCCAGGATGCCGAGGCTGAGCGCGATACACAGCGCCAGCGCGAGCAGCCCACCGGCCAGGACGAGGATGCCGCTGCGCCGGTTGGTGGGTCCCCACGGCGCCGAGCGCCTGGAATGCACGCTGCCGGCCATGGTGCCGGCGTCGGTGATGTCGTTTCCCCTCGCTCCGGCGCTTGCTGCCGGCAGCACCGCGGTGTCCTGCGCCGCCACGTCGCCGCTGACAACCACATGTGGCGGCACCTTTGTCAGATCAAGACCGGCGGGAACAGCGCCCGGCGCGGGAATCGCCGGCACGACGACGGTATCCACCTCCAGCAGCAGATCCAGGCGCCGCAGCACCTCGGCGATCAGCGCCTCGTCGTTACGCGCATTCGAGCCGACCGCCGACAGCGGCGTATAGCCCAGCAAGAACGGCCACAGCGCGGCGGGGTCTACGCCGGCGAATAGCACCGGCACGAGCAGGCGCTGCGGCTCTGTGGTGCGCAGCTCGTGGAAGCGCCTCGCCTCGCGCTCGACGCGCTCCGAAGCCAGCGCCGCAGCCGATAACAGCACCACGAAGGCGTCCGAGTCCACCAGCGCCTGCTCGGCTTCTGGCGTGAGGCCGGTAGCGCTCGACTCGCTGGCCCCACGCGCGATGGTGGCTTCGGCCCGCTCCAGCGCCGCCGCGAGCCGGTCGCGGAAGGCGGCATCGGCAGCCGACGAGCTGATGTACACGACCGGCGCCTGCGTAGGCATCGCCTATCAGCTCCTTCACTGCCCAGGTGCCTAGAACACGGGGCTACCCCGCACTCACGTACTTGAAATGTCAGTGTAGTGGTCGCTTGGCGCGGCGTCAATCACCCATTCGGCGCGATGTGCAGACCTCGGTTGACGCTTGCCCGCCGCGTGGGCGATAATGCGGGTGAGCGCGCCGAGCAGGTATATTGGCGCGCAGACTGACCGCAAGAGGACTCATGAGCACGATAGACGCATCCCGCGATAGCATCATCTCCCTCGGCGTGACGCGCCCGCTGGCGCCTGCCACGCATGGATGCGGCTGCGCCTGTATCGGCGCCCGCCGCTGAAGATTACATTGGCGCGCACGACCCGCGCGCCATCGACCAGCCGCGGGCGCATCAACGCCCCACCACCTTCACGCTCCTTCGCTCCGCGCGGTATATAGAATGCGCGTGATCCCCGCGCGAGCGCCATCTGGGATACTGTCTCGTCGGATTGCGGTGCTGACGCGCGCCGGCATATCCTTGCTGCGCGCCGCGAGACGTGTCCCCCTGGAGAGATTCGAGCAATGCAGATTTACAATACCGAGACCGGACGCAAAGAAGACTTCGCGCCGCGCGAGCTGCCCGTCAAGATGTACGTCTGCGGCATGACGCCCAAGAACGAGCCGCACGTCGGCCACGGGCGGCTCTTCGTCGTCAACGACACCGTGCGCCGCTACCTGGAGTACCGCGGCTACCCGGTGAAGTACGTGCAGAACTTCACCGACATTGACGACAAGATCATTGCCGCCGGCCACCGTGAGGGCATCCCCGCCGCGCAGGCGGCACAGCGCTACACCGCGGCGTACTTCCGCGATATGGGCCGGCTCAACGTGCGCGACGCCGACGTCTTCACCTACGTCACCGAGTACATCCCCAAGATCATCACCTTCATCGAGGAGCTGATCGCCTCCGGGCACGCCTATGTGGTGGACGGCGACGTGTACTTCTACGTACCCAGCTTCCCCGACTACGGCCGCCTCTCGGGCCGCAACGAGGAGGCGATGGCTGCCGGCGCGCGCATCGAGCCGGACGAGCGCAAGCGCGACACGCGCGACTTCGCGCTGTGGAAGTCCGCTAAGCCGGGCGAGCCGTGGTGGCCGAGTCCGTGGGGCAACGGGCGCCCCGGCTGGCACATCGAGTGCTCGACGATGTCGCGCGACACGCTGGGCGACGAGATCGACATCCACGGCGGCGGCACCGACCTGATCTTCCCGCACCACGAGAACGAGATCACGCAGACCGAGAGCCTCACCGGCAAGCATCCGTTCGTCCACCACTGGGTGCATACCGGCATGCTCACGCTGCCCTCCGGGGCGAAGATGGCGCACTCCGGCAGCTTCATCACCATCAACTCGGTGCTGGAGCAGGGCGTGCCAGGCCCGGCGCTGCGCACCTATCTGTTGGGCCAGCACTACCGCACGCCGCTCGCCTTCTCGATGGAGCAGATCCGCGCCAGCGAGACCCGCTGGCGCCGCTGGGCCGATACCGCCGCCAACCTGCGGCGGCTGATCGCCTGGGTTGTAGGGGCGAGACCTCTCTCGCCCGGCGTCGAGGCGCCTAAAGCCTCCGGCAAGCCGGGTGCGGCGGAAGCGGCGCTGGAGGCGCAGATCGCGGAGGCGCGTGCGGCGTTCATCGTGGCGATGGACGACGACTTCAACACCTCAGCCGCGCTGGCGGCGGTGGACGACCTGGTGCATCGCGCCAACGACTACGCGCATAGTCTGGGCGAGGCCGAGCCGACGCCGGGGGTGCTGGCGGCGCTGCGTGTGGCGCTGGCCGCTGTCGAGGAGCTAACCGGCGCGCTGGGCATCACGCTGGAGGATGCGGAGGTGGCCGAAGCGCTCGACGCCGAGCTGACCACCACCGTGGAGGCGCTGATCGCCCAGCGCGCCGCCGCGCGCAAGAACCGCGACTTCGCCGAGGCTGACCGCATCCGCGTGGAGCTGGAGCAGCAGTATAACGTCGTGCTCAAGGACACGCCGCAGGGCACCACCTGGTCGCTCAAAGAGTAACCGTTTCTCCAGTCCGCGCAGGCGGACTTCGCGGCCGCAAGGCCCTCCAGGCGCGGTTTCAACCGCCGGCCCGATCGCCGGCAGAAAGGACAATCCTTCGATGGCCGAATACATCTGGGGCCGCTACCCCGTGCTGGAGGCGCTGCGCTCAAAGGGGCGGCGCGTCCACCGGCTGATCGTGGCGCAGGGGCAGGGGGGACGCGATGCGGCGCTGACGCAGGTGCTCGACGCCGCGCACCGGAGTGGCGTCCCGGTGGAATCGGCGCCGCGCAAGATGCTCGACGAGCTTTCGCGTATGGGCAACCACCAGGGCGTGATTGCCGTCGCCGCGCCGCGCACCTACGCCGACGTGGACGACATCCTGGCGCGAGCGGAGGAGCGTGGCGAGCCGCCGTTGGTGCTGGTGCTCGACGCGATCCAGGACGTGCAGAATCTTGGCTCGCTGATCCGCACCGCCGAGGTGGTCGGCGCGCACGGTGTGATTATCCCCGAGCACCGCGCCGCCGGCCTCACGGCGACGGTGGACAAGACCTCAGCCGGCGCGGTGGAGTTCTTGCCGGTGGCGCAGGTGACCAACATCACCCGCACGATCGACGACCTCAAGAAGCGCGGGCTGTGGGTGGCGGGGCTGGCCGGCGAGGGCCAGACACGCTTCGATCAGGCCAATCTCACGGGACCGATGGCGTTGGTGGTGGGCAACGAGGCCAAGGGCATCAGTCGCCTCGCGCGCGAGCACTGCGACCTGCTGATCAACCTGCCGATGCGCGGCCACGTCGGCTCGCTCAACGCCGCCGTCGCCGGCTCCATCGCGCTCTACGAGATCTGGCGCCAGCGCGGCTTCGATCAGCCCGCGCAGGAAGTCTGACACGAGCGGCTGGAGGCAGAGGGCATGGAGTGGGTGGTGCGCGGCGGCGTGGCAACCGCTGATCGCTTGGGAAAGGGCTATGGCGAGCACCGTCGTATGAAGGGCACCTACGGCTTCTCGGTGCAGTGCGCGCCAGGCAAGACTGTTGAGGAACTGGCACAGGCTGGGCGGATACGCAACGGGCAACTCAGCTTCGCAACAGTGGACGATCTGCGCGCGGCGTTACAGCCACTGGGATATGCTATGCGACTTGTGAAGAGTCCCGGCCAGGGCTTTCACCATACCTTCGCCGTGCTGTATGATGCCACTGGCGCGATGCTTCGGGCATTACCTGACGACGCTGCACAGACGCTGCAGCAAGTCTTTCGCCAGCGCCCGAACCCATATCGCCTTCCATGATACGCATCGCGTGATGAATTGGAGTTCCCGATGAAGCGTATCTCAGTAGACTTCAACACGATGATGGCCGACGAGTTGGAGCGCGTGGCATTAGGCCAGCTCGGCACGCCCAACGGCGACGGCCTTCCGCCGCTGCGCACTGGCGAGCGCGTGCTGCTCTACGACGAGGAGATGGAGGTCGAGGCCGTCGTCGAGTACGACGCGGAATCGCGCTACTGGCTGGCCGCGCCCGATTGGACGACGCGGCGCGACCTCACGTCCGCGCAGTCGTGACCGCCGCCGGGTCCTCGTCGGCAACTGCGGCGCGAAGTGGCATGCTCGCGCGATGCCTACTGCTCCTGCTCGGTCGGGCGGATCAGCAGCTCGTTGATCGCCACGCGGCGCGGGCGCGTCACGATGTAGAGGATGGCGTCGGCGATGTCCTCCGCCTCCAGCCGCTCGACACCTGCGAACCGCTGCTGCGCCTGCGCCTGAATCTCGGGGCGCAGATGGCTGGTTAGCTCGGTCTTGACG
The DNA here is from genome assembly GCA_036376595.1 of Ktedonobacterales bacterium. Lineage (GTDB taxonomy): Bacteria > Chloroflexota > Ktedonobacteria > Ktedonobacterales > JADMIN01 > SMAG-U1939. The sequence continues at coordinate 8,668 of DASVAA010000123.1, forward strand.
GCGCCCGGCTCGACCAGCGCCACCCGCACGTGGCGGCCGGTGACTTCCTGGCGCAGCGACTCGCTGAAGGCGCCGACGCCGAATTTCGTCAGGTTGTAGACGCCAGAGCCGAGCCGCGGCGTGCGCCCCGCCACCGAGCTGATGTTGACCATATCCGCGACGCGGCGGGGGTCCTCCTCCGCGGCTTTGAGCAGGTGCGGCAGAGCGGCGTGGGCCACGTAGAGCAGGCCGAGAACGTTCAGCTCCACCATGCGTTCCCACTCCTCCAGCGGCGCCCCCACGATCGGTCCCAGCAGCATCACGCCGGCGTTGTTGATCACGATGTCGAGCCGTCCCAGCCCGGCGACCGTCTGCTCCACCGCCTCCCGTGCCTGGGGTTGCTGGGTCACGTCAGTTTCGAGGACCAGCGCGCGCCCACCTTGCCCCGTGATCTCAGCCGCCAGTTGGTCCAGTCGCTCCTTGCGCCGCGCCGCCAGCGCGACCGCCGCCCCCTGCTCGGCCAGCGCCCGCGCCGTCGCCTCGCCGATGCCGCTGCTGGCGCCCGTCACCAGCGCCACCGTTCCCTCAAGCTGCCGCGCCATGTGTGTCCGCTCCTTCCACGCTCAATCGTTTGTTGCGATCGACGATTCCCGCATTGAAGCGTACACGCACGCGGCAAGCTCGCCCATGACGCCATCCCAGGTCCGCTAGGCCGCATCGCAGCGGGTATCGCGCCGGGATGCGGCGCGCCGCTGCCGCGCAGCCCGCACGCCCATCACGACGAAGAAGAGCGCCGCGGTTGCCAGCGTGAACCACAGGCTTTGCACGCCCGCGACAACCAGCAGCAGGATCGCCAGCGACGAGCTGAGCAGCGCGGGCAGCCAGCGCCGCACGTCGAGCAGCCGCCACGCCGTGACGACGATCAGCACATAGGTCAGCAGGAAGTTGGCGCTGGAGAGCTGGATGTACGTCTCGATGGAGATGCCCAAGAGAACCTGGGCGCCGAGCGCCACGCCCCAGATGAGGGCCAGCGCGAGCGCCGCGCGCCGCGGCGCGCCCGACGTGCCGTCTACTGTCGCCAGGGGGCGGGGCAGCAGGCCCTCGCGGGAGAGCGCGTAGATCAGCCGCGTGGCGCTGCGTGCCCAGGTGAACATGAACACCAGCAGCAGGCTCAGGGCGATCACCGCCGCGGCCCGCGTGGCCGCCACACCCAGCGAGAGGCGCGCCAGGTCCGCCAGCGAGGCGTCGCTGGTGGCGATCGTCGCGCGGCTCAAGGCGCCGACGACGGTGAGCCCCAGCAGCACGAAGAGCGCGCCGACCGCCGCGACCGCCAGCCCCAATGATTTGACCAGCGTGCGCGGGTCGGCGAACTCCTCGCCGGAGAAGGCGGCGTTCTCCCAGCCGACGAAGGCGAAGAAGCAGATCAGGCCCGTCGAGGCGACACCCGCCAGGTCGTAGCCGCGCACGTCCGTGAGCCGGGCCGCCGAGACGTGCGGCAGCGCGAGCAGCAGCGCCACCGTGATGGCCGCCAGGCAGACGAAGAATCCCCAGCGCTGCAGGCGCATCACCCGCGAGACATCGAAGAGGTTGCCGGCGACGAGCAGCGCCAGTAGGACCGCCGCGACGGCGAACGGCCAGTGCGCGGGCAGCGGCACGAGCTTGCCCAGATACTCGGCAAACACCAGCGCGGTCGCCGGTCCGCCGACCATGATCGCCGCCAGGTAGAGGGTGCCGGTGAGCCAGCCGATGCGCTGGCCCAGGCCACGCCCGATGAAGGCAATCACGCCGCCGGCCGAGGGATAGCGCGCGCCCAGCTCGGCCATGATGCGCGCCAGCGGATACGAGACGGCGGCCAGCGCGGCCCAGATGAGGATCGACCACGGCCCGGCGCGCCGCGCGGCGATGGAGGGCAGCACGATCAGGCTCTGACCCAGCACGGCGCTGGTATAGAGCACGAATCCATCGGTCACGGACAGATGCTTGCGCAGCGTCTGCCCGGACTGCGTAGGGGCGTCCGGTGGACGCCCAACGGTGGTCGCCATGGCTCGCTTTCACTCCGCTGAGAACTGGATTGGGGCACCGTGATATGGTAGAGAGGAACACGATGCGCGTGAAGGGAATTTCCGCGGCGGACCAGCGAAAGCGGCCGCTGAAGCGAAAGTGTTTAGACCCCATGACTAACGAATCAGAGAAGCTGCTCGACGCGACCGGATGGGCGCTGCTCCGCGCGCTGCAAGAGAACGCGCGCATCTCGTACGCCGACCTGGGCCGCCGCGTGGGGCTGACGCCGCCGGCCGTGGCCGACCGCATTCGGCGCCTGGAGGCCGCCGGGATCATCACTGGCTTTCACGCCGCGGTGAATCCGGCCAGGCTCGGCCTGGAGCTGACGGCGATCATCCGCTTCCGCTCGTCGAGCGAGCTGTACGAGCGTGTCTACAGGGTAATCGACGGCTGCTCCGAAATCGTCGAGTGCCATCGCGTGACTGGCGACGATTGCATGGTCATGAAGGCAGTCGTTCGCTCGGTGGAGCACCTGGAGGAGGTGATCGCCAGGCTCGCGCCCTATGGCTCATCCAACACGGTGCTCGTGCTCTCGTCGCCGGTGGAGTATCGCGCCATCGGCCCAACTGCGCTGCCGCGCGAAGAAGCGAGCGCGTAGCGGCATGGCCGACCGGCTGATCCTGGTTGACGGCTACAACGCCATCCGCCGCACGGAGGGGCTGCGTGCGGCGGAGGCACGCGGCGGCCTGGAGGCCGGGCGCCAGGCGTTGCTCGGCTGGCTCGCGAATCGCTACCGCGCCACGCCGCACGCCATCGTGGTGGTCTTCGACGGTGCCGAGGCGGAGGAGCGCGAGGAGCGCCGTGCCCGCTGGTCGCGCTGCCGTATCGTCTTCACGCGCGCCGGAACCAGCGCCGACGAGGCGATCGCCCGCATCGCCGCCGAGGAGCGCGTCCGCGGCGCGGAGGTGATGATGTTCAGCGACGATGACGCGCTGCGTGCGGCGGTTGCCGAGGCGGGTGCGACGCCGCAATCCATCCAGGCGCTCGCCGGGCAGGTCAACGCGCCGGACAAGTATCGCCGCAAGCAGGCGATACATCGAAAGTATGTCCGCGACCACTATGGCATAGGGCACGAGCGCGACAGGTAGGACAGCAGAGCGCATGGGCGCCGTAGGATGCGGTTGGCATCGGCCGTGCTGCCAGCGCGATCCAGTGATCCGTTCGCCGGCGCTGGGAGTTCGCCATCATGTCTGATCAACAGTCCGCTACGCTGCCCACCGTCGTGTGTCTCGCCAGCTTCGAGAAGGGCGCCGACCTGCTGCGCGAGGCCAGGCGCCTGGGGTGGCACGTCGTGCTGCTGACCGTCCCGGCGCTGGAGCATGCCGCCTCGTGGCCGCGCGAGAGCGTGGACGAGGTCTTCACGCTGCCCGATCTGGCCCACCTGCCCGACGTCATCCCGGCCGTGGCGCATCTCGCTCGCGAGCGGCGCATCGAGCGCGTGATCCCGCTCGACGATTACGACGTGGAGACGGCCGCGGCGCTGCGCGAGCACCTGCGCCTGCCGGGCATGGGCGCCTCGCTGGCACGGCGCTTCCGCGATAAGCTGGCGATGCGCGTGGCGGCGCGCGATGCGGACATTCCTGTGCCGGAGTTCGTTGGCGTCATCAACGACGCGGCGGTCGGTGAGTTCGCTCAGCGTGTGCCGCCGCCCTGGGTGCTCAAGCCGCGCTCCGAGGTCTCGACCATCGGCATCGCGCGCATCGAGAGCGCCGGCGAGCTGTGGCCGCGGCTCGACACGCTCGGCGACCGCCGCTCCTACCACCTGCTGGAGCAGTTCGCCCCCGGCGGCGTCTTCCACGTGGACTCGATCACCGAGGACGGCCGCGTGCTGTTTGCCGAGGCGCACGGCTACTTCCGCCCGCCGCTGGAGGTCTTCCACCAGGGCGGGATGGCGGTGACGCGCACGCTGCCGCGCGAGGGCGAGCTGACGTCGGCGCTGCGCGAGCTGAACGCGCGTGTGCTAGCGGCGCTGGGCATGGAGCGCGGCGTGGCGCACGTGGAGCTCATCCAGGGCGCGGGCGGCGAGCTGTACTTTCTGGAGGCTGGGGCACGGGTCGGTGGCGCGCACATCACCGAGATGGTGGAGGCGGCGACGGGGGTGAACCTGTGGCGCGAGTGGGCACGGCTGGAGCTGGGCGAGGCGCCCTACACGCCGCCGGAGCGGCGGCACGACTACGGCGGGGTGATCATCACCCTCGCACGCCAGGAGCAGCCCGACACCTCGGCCTACACCGAGCCGGAGATCGTCTATCGCGTCGAGCGGCCGCACCATGCCGGCTTCGTGGTCGCCTCGCCCGATCAGGCGCGCGTCGAGCACCTGCTGCGCGAGTACGGCGCGCGCTTTGCCGAGGACTTCCACGCCGTGCTGCCGCCGGTCACCGATCCGCGCGCGGTGCGCGACGCGCATCATGCCGAGGAGCATCCGGCGCCATAGCGGGAGTTGACACCCTGCTCGTGACAGATTGAAGTCCGCGCGCCCTCAAGCCACGCTGAGCCTCAGAAGCACGAGCCGGCCTTGAACGCGACCGTGGCTGGGTCGCCAGCGTTGTCGTTGTCCGCCGTAAACGTCACCGTGCCGGAGAGCGTGAAGAAGTAATTCGTGTCGGTGATGGTGACGGTGGTGGAACTGCCGCTGTGTAGGCGTCCGCTGCTCGGCTGCACCGAGACGGCGCGGCCTGGGCTTGCGCTGGCGCTCCAATCCACACTCTTGGGGCCGAGGTTGGTTAGGCGGATGCTGGCGCTCTTACTGCCAGACTTGCATTCCAGCGTGATGTTGTCGGGCGCGACCGTCAGCCAGTTCGTCACCTGGGGCGTGGGCGAGGGGGTTGGCGAGGGAGTCAGGGTGGGCAGCGGCGTGGCCGTTTGCGAGTGCGACACGACGCCGTTGGGATTCGAGCTGGGGAACAGCGAGCCGCCGCCCTGGCTGAAGAGCGCGACGACCACGGCGATGGCGATCAGCGCCGTCAGCGCCGCCGCGGCTAGCATCAGGATCGGCGCGCGCCAGCTCCGCCCACCGCCTGGCACGGGCCATGCCGGGTTTGCGCTCAAGCCCGAACCGCCCGGTGGCAGGCCGTCCATATGTGGCACGGGAGCCACTGCCGTGGCAAAGCCAAAACCGCCGGACGCTGGAGCGTAGGCGGGGCCGTCGTAGAGCGTGTGGCCTTCGGGGTCCGCGCTCGCGGCTCCATCTGACGACTCGCCGCTGAGCGTGCCGCGGACGTAGCTGCGCGCCCGTGGGTCGAGCGCCTCGGTGCCGCCATACGACTCGCGGCCCAGCGGTGGGCGCACCAGGCTGGATGAGCCGAGGGTGCGGCCGGAACGGCCCTGGGCGGCCTCGCGCAGCGCGCGGGCGAAGGCGCCGGTGGTGCGCGGCCGCTCGTGCGGGTCTTTGGCGAGTGCCCAGGCAAGCACCTCGTCCACCCGCGACGAAATCTCTGGGCGCACGGCGCGGATCGAGGGCGGCTGTGCCTTCACCTGCTGCGCCAGCACCGAGTTGATGTCGTCGCCGGTGAAAGGCGGGTCGCCGGCCAGCATCTCATAGGCGACGACGCCCAGTGCGTAGGTGTCGGCGGCGGCGTCCACTTGCTGGCCGCGCGCCTGCTCCGGCGCCATGTACTCCGGCGTGCCCATCGTCGCGCCGGCCTGCGTCAGTCGCGGATTGCCGCTCTCGCCGACACCGACGCCGCCGACGCCCGCCGCGATCAGCTCCGGCCCATCCACCCCCCGCGCGATGCCGAAGTCGCCCAGCATCAGCCGGCCGTCAGGGTGCAGCAGCATATTCGAGGGCTTCACATCGCGGTGGACGACGCCCTGGCGATGGGCCAGGTCCAGCGCGGCGGCGATCTGCTCGACGTAGCGCACAACGCGCGTGAGCGGCATTGGCCCCTCACGTTCGAGGAGCTGAGCGAGCGAGCCATCGCTGAGGTAGGGCATCACCAGATAGGCGATGCCCTTCTGCTCGCCAAATTCGTAGATCGGCACGATGTTGGCGGAATCCAGCGCCGCGGTGGCATCGGCCTCGCGGCGGAAGCGCGCCAGGAAGACACGCCACGCCTGCGGGTCATCGGTGAGCTGCTGCGCCAGCACCTTCACCGCGACCATCCGCTTGGGGCGCTCCTGGCGTGCCAGGTAGACCGCGCCCATGCCGCCGCTGCCCAGCGGCGTCTCGAGCACGCAGGTGCCCAGACGCATGCCGGCCAGTGCCGCCGGATCCTGTCCGTGCCGCGTCGCCAATCCTATCGCCCCTTCGTGATTGCCTGCTCGACGGCCTGAAGCACCTTGCCCGTGCCGGAAAGCTCGCCCTGCATGTCCTTCTCCACCGCGCGCACGGCGGCGACCAATGCGCGGATCGCCTCACTGGCGATCATCGTGAGTGCCGCGGCGTAGCCAATCGCCAGGCCGAAGAGCACCGCGACGATGTGCCCCACCACGGTGAATTGATGAGGGGTCGTGAGGAAGTACGCGACCGCCTCCATGACGATGAAGCCGATGATGAGGAAGATGATGAAGCTGAGAATGACCTTGCCGATGTTGCGGAAGAATGCCCCGGCCAGATGGAATCCGGCCTTCTCGATGCCCATGATGCCGCTCCCTTCTTCACGTCCGCCATGCCACGGGCACGCGGGCTTCCCAGCGCCCGTGCGCTTGCCGTGCGCCATGGTCCCGGCGCCAGTGTAGCACAGCCCGCAAGGCGACGGGGGACTTTCGGGCAACCGGGGGAGAGACGGCAGCGAGAACGCGAAGAACGCGAAGCGAGCGCGAAGAACGCGAAGCGAGCGCGAAGAACGCGAAGCGAGCGCGAAGAACGCGAAGCGAGCGCGAAGAACGCGAAGCGAGCGCGAAGAACGCGAAGAAAGACAGAGCAGAGAGCAGAGAGAGAACGCGAAGAAAGAAGTTGACGGCCATGATACAACAGACGTGGGAAGGAGGCGGCTTATGCCGGAGCGAGACGAGCTCATCCGCGTGACGAACGTTATCATCGGCGCCGCCATCGAGGTCCAATCCGCGCTCGGGCCGGGATTGCTAGAGGCTGTCTACGAGAACTGCCTGGCCCATGAGCTGCGCGAGCGTGGCTATGCGGTTGAGCAGCAGAAGCCGCTGCCGCTGGTCTACAAGGAAGTCCAGATGGAGTGCGGCTATCGTCTTGACCTGCTCGTGAACGAGGCCGTGATCGTCGAAGTGAAAGCGGTCGAAGAACTCGCGCCGGTCCATCGCGTGCAATTGCTATCGTATCTCCGCCTTGCCCACCTTCGCGTCGGTCTGCTCATCAACTTCCATGCGATGCCACTTCATCACGGCATCAAACGCTTGGTGAACAATCTTTGAGTTTCTGTTCTTCTCTACTTCGCGTCCTTCGCGTCCTTCGCGTTTCCTTCGCGTCCTTCGCGTTTCCTTCGCGTTTCCTTCGCGTCCTTCGCGTTTTCCGTTCTCCCTAACACACGATGAGCGCGTTGCCGTGGTGGTCTATGCGCGCGGTGGCGCCAGGCGGGGCGAGCGCTGTAGCGTAGTCGCCCGCCAGGATCGCAGGCCCCGCGATCGCTTGTCCCTGCGCCATGGACTCGAAGCGGTACATGGGCGTCGGGTGTGGCGCGCCCTCGAACCACGCGGCGACCGTGCGCAGCGGCACGGCCGGGGGACCGGCGGGCGCTTCGGGCAGTGCGAAGCCCGGATTGAGCGCGCGCGCCGTCACTGCCGCGTTGACGACCTCAATGGGCCGCAGGCGGTCGGCGTAACCGTAGCGGCGCTCGTGCGCGGCGTGGAAGTCTTCTGCCGCGACCATGCGGCTGCCGCACCACGGCAGCGACAGCTCGTAGGATTGCCCGAAATAGCGCAGCTCCACGGCGCGCTCCGCCCGCAGCGTACCGATTAGGTGCCCATCGGCCAGCAGACGGGCGCGGCAGGTGTCCTCCATGCGGGCAAGCTGGGCCTCCAGCGCTGCCTCGTCGAGCGACTCCAGTGGGGCCAGCACGCTCTCGCGCTCAGCGACCTGCGTATCGGCCAGTGCCATCCCCAACGCGCTCAGCACGCCGGCCAGCCGCGGCACCAGCACTCCGCGCATCCCCAGCGCGCGCGCCAGCTCCGCCGCGTGCAGCCCGCCCGCGCCGCCAAAACTCAGCAGCCAGAAGGCGGCCGGATCGTAGCCCTTGCGCGCGCTCACGCTGCGGATCGCGCGCTCCATTGCCGCGTTCGCTACCGCCAGTGTGCCCGCCGCTAGATCCTCGGCGCTCGCCGTTGGGGTACTGGTCGCTGTGACTGCTGCCATCGTCGCCTCAGCCGCCGTGCGCGCAGCGCTCTCGTCCAGCGCCATGCGGCCACCGAGGAACGCCTCCGGCAGCAGGTGGCCCAGCAGCAGGTGCGCGTCGGTCACAGTGAAATCCGTCCCGCCGCGCCCGTAGCACGCCGGACCGGGCTGTGCGCCCGCTGATTGTGGGCCGACGCGTAGCGCGCCGCCGCGGTCGAAGCGCGCAATCGAGCCGCCGCCGGCGCCGATCGTTGTCAGGTCGAGCATCGGTGCGCGCAGGGGGAGACCCTCTAGCAGCGCCTCGCGGGTCAGCAGCGGCACGCCGCCAGAGATCAGCGCCACATCGGTGCTCGTGCCGCCCATATCGAGCGTGATCACGTCGTCCAGGCCCGCCACGCGCGCCACCGCCGCCGCGCCAACCACCCCACCCGCCGGACCCGACAGGATCATGCTCGCCGGCCGCTGTAGGGGCGCACGGTGTACGCCCTCGCCCGGCTCGCGTCCGCCGTGCGCGCCCATCAGCCGCAAAGGTGCATGCCGCGCGCCCGTAACCTTATCCGTATCCCCATCCGCGCCTGGTTCGGTGCCTGCTCCCGCGAGCTGGTCCCGCAGCTGCGCGACATAGGCCGCGACGCGCGGGGCGATGTAGGCGTTGATCGCCGTCGTAGACATGCGCTCGTACTCGCGGTAGGCTAGATCGATGGCATACGAGGCGTAGACGAAGGGACAGACCGCGCGCAGGGCCTCGGCCAGCCGGCGCTCGTGCTCGGGGTTGGCGTAGCTGTGCAGCAGGCAGATTGCCACCGCCTCGGGACGCAGCGCCGCCACCTCGGCCACCACGCGCGCGACCTCGGCGTCGTCCAGCGGCACCAGCGGCGCGCCGGTCGCATCCAGCCGCTCGCGCGCCTCTATGCGCCGCTCTGCTGGGACCAGCGGCGCGGGCCGTGTGGCGCGGATGTCGTAGATCGCGCTGCGCTGCTGGCGGCCGATCTCCAGCGCGTCGCCGAAGCCGGCGGTGGTGACGAAGACGACCCGCGCGCCAGTGCGCTCCAGGAAGGCATTGGTGGCGACGGTCGAGCCGTGAACCAGCAGCACGTCTGGCCTCCGGGCACCGAGCGCACCTATCCCGGCGAGCAGCGCGCGCTCCGGTGCCTCAGGCGTGGAGGGCAGCTTGGCGGTGCGCAGCGCCTCGCCATCCCACCACACCAGATCGGTGAAGGTCCCGCCGATGTCGGCGCCCAGCAGTAACATCGGCTATTTCCCTCTCATGCCATTGGGCGCAAGCCATGCGCCCCCTACGAAACAGCCCCTTCGCGAGCATCACAGGTGCTTCGCGCTCTTCTCGCCCATTCCCTCCGCGTCCTCTGCGTCCTCTGCGGTTCCTCTCTCTGCTCTCTCCTTCTCCGCGTTCTCCGCGAAGCTCCGCGACCTCCGCGTGCTCCGAACCCCTCACGCGATCTGCTTGTAGACGGTGAGGATGTTGAGGTCGTAGTTGATGGTGATGTTGCCGAACTTACTCAGCACGTCTGAGCCGAGCAACCCGACCGTGTTGCCGCCGGAGAGGTCCTGCACGCTGGCGCTATCCACCGTCGAGGGTGGCAGCCGGACTTTGCCCATGGACCACTGCGGAATCGTCACCGGGATCGCCCGCTCGGTGCCGCCGATGCCGCCAATCTGGTGCTCATGGCCGGCCTTCTGGAGATTCAGCTCCACCGCGGTGTTGGAATCGATCAGCGACGACTCGGCGCCCGTATCCACGACGAACGTGAACGGACCCTGTCCGTTGATCTTGATGGCCACCAGTACGTCCACGCCGCCGCCCGGCAATTGCTGCACCTGAATCGGCACGTTGATTGCGTCCTTCGCGCTGACGACCTGCGGCTGGCCGACCTCGATGGTGCAGGCGGAGAGGCTGACGGCGCAACAGACCGCCAGACACAGGCACCATAGCAGCAGCCAGCGCCGTGGGGCCAGGGCGCCAGACTGGGCACCGGATAGGGTCGCTCGTCGCACGCCTCACCTCCTCGGCCGCGGCGCGAATGTATAGCAGCGGAACGCCGGACCGCTCGCCTCTGTACCGTACCGTAGTTCGCGGCACCGCGCAAGGGGCACGCGCCGAGGCGGGCGATCGTACAATGCTTCACAGTGATCCGCGTGCGCGAAGGCAGACAGTGCCATGGACGACAACACCTCACATCCTGCCCCCATCCCGCCTGCCGGCGCTGGCCGCGCCCCGGCGGACGACCCCAACGGCTCCTCCGTCTGGGCGCGCCGGCGTGACGTTGCCATCGCCGTACTGGTGTGGCTGATCATCGCTACCGCGGCGGTGTGGGCAGCGGCGCACGTCATGCGCGCGATCCTGATCCTGATTATCGCGGCGCTGCTGGCTTATGCGCTGATGCCGGCGGTCGTCTTCCTCACCCGCTGGCTGCCGCGCTGGATGGCGCTGATCGTCGTCTATCTGGCGTTTATGAGCGTGATCGGTGCGCTCGGCTATCTGATCGTTGCCACCGCCGTAGACCAGATCGCCGCGCTCGGCCATCAGGTGGCCGTGCTGATGACGCCGCAGCACGGCGCTGCCTCGCCGCTGGTGCAGAAGCTGGAGCAGCTTGGCATCCCGCGCGCGCAGATTGACAGCGCCTTCGCCCAGGTCGCAGCGCAGGCGCAGGTGCTGGTGGCAGGGCTGGTGCCCCTGCTGGAGGGCGTCTTCAACGGCGTGCTCGACGCAGTGCTAGTCACCGTGCTGAGCATCTACCTGCTGATCGACGGCGAGCGGCTGATTGCCTGGCTGCGAACGAGCGCGCCGATCAAGCACCGGCCGCGCGTCACGTTCGCCATCGAGGCCTTCCAGCGGGTGGTTGGCGGCTACATCCGCGGACAGTTGATCCTCTGCACGCTGATCGGTGTGCTGGTCGGCGTCGGCATGGGCGTACTGGGTGTGCCCTACGCCGTGCTGCTGGGCGTGCTGGCCTTCATCCTCGAATTCATCCCGATCATCGGCGTGCTGATCTCTGGCGCGGCGTGCGTGCTGCTGGCGCTGACGCAGGGCTGGCTGCTCGCCGTGCTGGTGCTGGCCTACTTCATCTTCGTCCACATTATCGAGGGCGACGTGGTGGGGCCGCGGATCGTCGGCAAGGCGGTGGGGGTACACCCGGCCGTCTCGATAGTGGCGCTGGTGGCGGGCGCCGAGCTGTTTGGGATCTGGGGCGCGCTCTTCGCCGCACCGCTCGCCGGGCTGATCCAGGCAGTGCTGACCGAGGTATGGCGCGAGTGGCGCGAGCTGAACGCCAACCAGTTCCCCGAGCAGTTCGGCGCGCCGGTGGTGCCCGTCACAACTGCCGAAGCCCTGGCCTCACCTCTGCGGCCTGCGCCGCCCTCGCCATCCGCCGAAACCGCCGATACCGCCGATACCGCTGCGCCATCGCCTCACAAGGAGCCGGCGAAGCCTGTCGAGCCTGCCTGGAAGCCCCCGCCGGATGAGCCCGCGCCGCCGAACGACGATGCTGACGCAGGCCGGATCCCGCCCACCGAAGCCGCAAAGACAAGATGACCTCGCAAAGCGGGCAGGCCGGGCGCGGTGAGGCTACTCCAGCTCCTCCAACAGGGCATGCAGGAACAGCTCGACGTCGGTGACGAGGCCAACGGCCTGTACCGTGCCGCGGTCGGCGACCTTGGTGACCACCGCGGGATTGATGTCCACGACGACGGTCTTGACGGCCGCCGGCAGCAGGTTGCCGGTGGCGATGGCGTGGAGCATTGAGGCGGCCATCACCGCCACCTCCACGCCGTGCAGCGCCGCGCGCATGCGTCCCTGCGCCTCGATGGTGTCGGTGATCACGCCGGGCATCGGGCCGTCGTCGCGGATCGAGCCGGCCAGCACCAGCTCCACGCCGTGCTCCAGGGCTGTGGCGACGATGCCGCTGCCCAGCAGCCCGCGTGCCCGCGCCTCCTCCAGCGTGCCTGCTCCCCGCACCGCGTTGATCGCACGCAGGTGGTTGCGGTGGCCGTGCTCGACCGGCTCGCCGGTCTTGAGGCTGATGCCCAGCGACGTACCGTAGAGCGCCGCCTCCACGTCGTGGGCGATGATCGCGTTGCCGCCGAAGATCACCTGGATGTAGCCGCGGCGGATCAGCTCGGCCACGGCGTCGCGCGCCGCGGTGTGGACCACCGCAGGCCCCAGCACGAAGAGCACCTTGCCGCCCTGGGAGCGCGCTTCGCGCATTGCGGCGGCGACCTCGGCGATGCCCAGCGACTTGGCGCGCTCCGACGAGACGGCGCTCTGCATGAAACCGAAGGTCTCACGCTGCTGGCGCGGCCGCTCCAGCGGCTCGACGCGGATGCCCGCGAAGCCGACTACCACCTCGTCGCCGATGCGCGCCTCGTGCATCGGCCGCGTGAATGCACGGCCCGCGGCGTGGTCCACCACCACCGCCACGTCCATCTCGATATTCTCGACCGGCAGCCACGCGCCACCGACCCGAACAAAGGTCGGCAGGTTAGTGGTGGAGTAGAAGTCGTTGGGCAGCACGCCGGCCTGCGTGACCGGCGCGGTGCGCGCGTCCGGCTCGTCGGCGAGCACGGCCCCCAGGCGTGTCAGCTCGCCCAGCAGCTCGGCCAATTGCGGCTCGCTGGCGGCGATCACCTCGATGCGCGCATAGCTCGTCTCGCGCTCGTCGCGGCCCACGCGCATCTCGCGCACACGGAACTGCGCGCCGGCATCCTCGATAGCGCCCCACACGCGCGGCAGGATGTACGAGTCAATGATGTGTCCGCTCAGCTCGATTTCCGCGCTTGCCATGCTGTGTCCTGCCTCTCGCGATTCCCCATTTGGTGCTCATCGCTGAGGGACAGTCTAGCACGCGGACGTACATGCGAAGCGCCACTACCGCGTCTGAATCTAGGGTCCAATATGGACAGACCATGCCATCAAGGGAGGCTGAGCATGGCAGCAACGGCAGGTAGTGAGCTGGAACAATATCAAGAGATTCTCACGTCGGCTAGCAAACTGCCGAGTAGCCTTCGGCTGAGTCTGGCACAGGCGATCCTGCGCACGCTTGAATTGGACCTCGGCAAAGGGACACGCAAGAAAATGCCGGCCTCCGAGGCGCTTGGGCTGTTGGCAGGTCCATATCCTGCGCCGAGTGACGATGAGTTCAAGCAGATGATAACTGACTACCTGTCTGAGAAGTACGGGTAGCCATGCGAATTCTGAATTGACGTGAACGTCGTACTCGATGTCTTGCTGAATCGTGCGCCGTGGGCGACAGAGGCACGGCAGATCTGGGACGCGGTCACAGCAGACCGATTAGAAGGCTAGCTTGCGCCCACCTCGATAACCAACGTCTTCTATCTCACCCGCACGCTGCCAGGAGGCTCCCCGGAAGGCCTACGTGCGGTGCTTGGATGCCTCCAAACGTTTGAGATCTGCTTGATGGATTGAACGACGCTAGAGTTAGCCGCACTCATGACCGGCAGCGATTTCGAAAGACAATGTGCAGATCGCTTGCGCGCAGCAGACCAGTGTAGACGGTATCGTGACGCGCAACCTAGGTCATTTTACGGGCGCACCCTGTCGAGTCTACTCGCCCGCCGAGCTGCTTGCGGCGCTGCCCTAAGCGTTACGACGCTCGCGTCTCTCAATGCTCGTGCTCCGCATCCTCCGCCAGGTCAAGCGCCAGCACGCTGGCGAGGATCAGCACGTCGTTCTGGCCGGGGGCAATGTCCACGCCGTAGGTGTCGGTGAGGCTGATCCAGCGCTTGGAGACGGTGGCGACGGTCTGGCCGCCCTGGGTGATAGTGAACTCGTGCTCGAAGAGATTACCGTCCATTTCGAGGTCGTTGGGGCCGGGGATGTCGATCGTGAAGCGGTCCACGAACGGCGTGAAGAAGTGCTTGCGCACCTCGGCCAGCTCCACCCCCCCATGCGTGATCTCGTAGGTCGGCCGCAGCGAGAGCAGCACGCGCCGCACCTGCGCCACCTCGTTGCCGGCCATGTCGGTCATCGTCAGCGTGTTGTGGATGCTGAACAGCCGGCCCCGCACCTGATAGACCGGCTGGCCGTTCTCGTCGGTGATATCCGAATCTTCGGTCAGGCGAAAGAACTTCTCGCGGATCACGTAGCGCATGGTGGAGATGTCTCCTTGTGCTGGAGCCTCGTTGTGGCGCGCTAATCGGTAGGTGCGCACGCATCACCAGATACGTGGCGCTCAAGGGATGGGTTGCGGGATCGTCGCGACGGCGTGTCGCGATCGCGCCGAAAAGGAGCCAGCAATGCCGGTGAACAGCGGGCTACAGCATTCCATGTCCGGCGGCGATGCCGTGCGCGTCGAGCCGTGGGGCGAGGACGACCTCGCACTCCTCGAGCAGCTGTTGGGCGACCCGGCGATGATGGAGCATCTGGGCGGCCCCGAGAGCGAGGAGCAGATAGCCGCGCGCCACGCCCGCTATCTGCGGCTGGCAGACTCCGGCGCCGATCAGATGTTCAGAATTGTCCACGACGCTACGGGCATGGCGGTGGGATCGGTCGGCTACTGGGAGCGCACCTGGCGCGGCGAGCGAGTGTATGAGATCGGGTGGTCCGTGCTGCCGGCGTTCCAGGGGCGGGGCATCGCCAGCGCGGCGACCAGACAGGCCATCGCGAAAGCCAGGTCTGTCGGGCTGCATCAGGCCCTGCACGCCTTCCCGTCGGTGGACAATCCACCATCGAATGCGATCTGCCGCAAGCTGGGCTTCACACTGGTCGGGGAGTGTGATTTCGAGTACCCCGCAGGTCACTTCATGCGCTGCAATGACTGGC
>DASVAA010000124.1:0-39693 GCA_036376595.1 Ktedonobacterales bacterium
GCTCAACGGCACGGCATTGACGCCCTGGCGGATGGCGACCGTCACCCGTGCGCCGCCCTGCATCAGGTCCACGGCAATCTCGGCGCCCGAGTTGCCCGCGCCGACCACCAGCACACGCTGGCCCTTGAACGGCGCGGCGTCGCGGTACTCGCGGCTGTGCATCAGCGTGCCGGTGTAGCTATCCTGGCCAGGGTAGACCGGGAGGGACGGGTTGGCATAGACGCCGCTGGAAGCTACCAGCACACGGGCCTGCCAGGTATCGCCCGCGGCCGTCTCCACCTGCCAGCCGCCCTCCGTTGGCGTGGCGCACATCACTTGGGCGCCAAAGTGCGGCTGGATGCCGAAGTGCGCGGCGTAGTCGCGCAGGTAGGCGACCACCTGGTCGCGCGTGGCGTAGCGCGGATATGCTGCCGGCATGGGGTAGAGCGGCAGCCCAGAGAAGCGGCGCACGGTATGCAGCCGTAGCGCGTCGTAGGTCGAGGCCCAGGTATGACCAGCGTCGGAACCCGCTTCGAGTACCTCCGCGCGGATGCCCCGCCGCGCGAGGCACGCCGCGGTTGCCAGACCCGCCGCACCGGCGCCGACGATTACAATCTCTGCCTGACGGTCCATGTGCGGCCTCCTCGTCGCCATGCGATACGCGGCTCGCGCGCTCCCACGATACGCCTGCCGCGCGTGAACCGTCAACGCCAAGAGGAACAGGGGGCGCGCTCCATGCGAAGAGGAGGTCGCGGCAACCCAGGCATGCGCGAGGAGACGCCCGTGGCGAGCACGGTAGAGTCCGCGAAAGGCCAGCGCCAGCGCCAGCGCCAGCGGCACCGCTCACGCGCCCAGGCGTTCTGGTTCGCAGCTCGCATCAACCTCTACGCGCTCTCGCTCAGCCTGCTGTGGGGGCCGATGAACGCAGTGCTGATGCCGCTGCGTGTGAGCCAGACGGTGCGCGGCGACATCCGCGGCAGCGCGCTGGGGCTGCTAAGCCTCCTCGGCATCGGCATCGCCGTCGTGGTCGAGCCGATCGCCGGGCGCGTCAGCGATCGTGCCGACCTGCCCGATCGGCGGCGGCCGTTCGTCGTCGTGGGTACCGCGCTGGCACTGCCCTGCCTGTTCGTGCTGTGGTGGGCGCCAGGCTACTTGTGGCTGCTCGCGGGCTACATCCTGCTGCAACTCTGCCTCAACGTCGCCCAGGCAGCCTTCCAGGCATATATCCCCGATCTCGTCGTGCCCGCCGAGGTGGGTCTGGCCTCCGGCGTCAACAGCGCCCTCAACATCCTGGGAAGCACATTGGGGCTGCTCGTCGCGGGTATCCTGCTGATGACGGGCGCTGGCGTGAGTATCGGCGCCGCGCTGGGTCTGCTCGGCGCCGGCCTGGTTGCGGGCGCGGTCTGGGTGTGGATCGCTGTGCCGCGCGTCCCGCCGCTTCCTCGCGGCGAGCGTATTGGCTCAATGTGGCGCCTGCTGGCGCCTGGTCCCGTCGCGCATACTTTCGTGGATACCCTGCGCGACCATCCGTGCTTCGCCCTTGCGACCCTTGCCCGCTTCCTGTTCCTGCTTGGTGTCTACCCCCTGACGCGCTTCTTGCTCTACTTCCTCCAAGATCGCTTTGGGATGCGCCACGCCCCGTCGCAGGCCGCGGTCTACGTGCTGGCGGCAACCGCGTTCGCCGGGCTGGGCGCGATCGTCTCTGGCTGGCTCTCCGATCGATTCGGCCGAATCGCCGTCCTGCGCGGCTGCATCGTGGCAGGTGCGCTCGGCATGCTGATCGTCGCTCTCGCGCCGACACTAACCATGGCCGCGGTAGGCGGTGGACTGACGGCACTCGGCACGGGCGCTTTCCTGGCAGCGAGCTGGGCGTTGCTCGGCGACCTGATCCCCCACGGCATGGGCGCCCACTTCTACGGCGTCGCCAATATCGCCATGGCGGGGGCCAGCGCCCTCACCGGCCTCTTCGGCTTCGTCCTGGATGCCGCACGGGGCTTCGCGCCCGCCGCCGCCTACGCGCTCACCTTCGGGCTGGCCGCGCTGGTGGCCCTCACCAGTTTCATCCCCCTGCGGCGGATCGCGCTGTCCGACAAGCGGGAGAGCGCCGTGTTATCTCACACGCCGCGAGGGAACTGACAGCCCGGCGGCAAGCGCGCGGACCTTGACGGGTTACACGCCCTCGCATACCATGACGACATACGAGACGTGGGTCATGCTGCCACCGGCGCGCGCTCGCGCCGCGAAGTGCGAGGGCACGACATGGACATTGCCGAGCAGCCAACGCCGCCAGCGCAGCCAGCACCCGCCATCGCAGCGCCTACACAGCGCGTCTCGCTGGGCCGCCAGCTCGCCATCAACGTGTTCTGGCTCGCCAACAACATCCACTGGAACGCGCTGCTCTCGGTCGTACTGCCCACCGCTGTGGCGACGCTGCTGCCCTTCGCCGATAAAGACCTGAATCTGGCGCTGGTGCTGGCTCCCGGCACGCTGGTGGCTTTCGTCGTCAATCCGCTCACTGGCGCTTTGAGCGATTACGCGCGTTTCCGTCTGGGCCGGCGGCGACCGTTCATGCTCATCGGCACGGTGCTGAACGTTGCCGTGCTGCTGGCGCTGGGCTACGTCTGCTACACCGCCGACGGCCGCTACGGCGCGGCGACGCTGCTGTGGCTGTTCATCGGCCTCTTCGCGCTGCTCCAGTTCGCCAACAACTTCGCTAACTCACCCTGGTCGGCGATCATCGCGGACCAGATTCCCGAGGCCCAACGCGGCTCCGCCAGCGGCTTCTACGGCCTGATGACGCTGCTGGGCACGGCAGTCGGCGTTGAGCTGGCCGCGGCCATCGTCACCACCAATGCCAATCCCGGCCAGCAGCCGCCCAACACGCTGCCCTTCCGCACCGCGCTGCTGACGCTCTTCGTCGTGCTGGCCGCGATTCAGGTGGTGTTCGTCGCGCTGACCGTGCTCGCCGTGCGCGAGACGCCGCTCGCCGAGCCGCGCCCGCTCGCGTGGGGCGTTTTCTTCGCGCGCTTCCGCTTCGATCCGCGCACGTACCCCGACTTCTCGTGGATCCTGCTGACGCGCGTGCTGATCATGACCGGCATCTGGTCGATCAATTTCTTCCTGCTCTATTACATGACCGACGTGCTCGGCATTACCGGCAACGGCCACGGCGCCAGCGCCTTCGGCTTTACGGTCTCATCGCCGCAGCAAGCGCTTGCGTTCTTCCTGCCGCTGGTGCTGGTCTCGTCGGCGCTCACCGTCTACTTCGCCGGCTGGCTCTCCGATCGCGTGGGGCGCAAGAAGCTGGTCTACCTCGCCGGGGCGATGATGACCATCGTGGCATTGATCTTCATCTTCGCCCAGAGTCTCTCCGCGGCGCTGGTGGCGGCGCTGTTCTTCGGCCTCGGATTTGGGGCGTACACAAGCGTGGACTGGGCGCTGGCGACCGACGTGCTGCCCCCGACCGACGAGTCCGGCAAATACATGGGCATCTGGTCGGCGGCGGGCATTATTCCGCAGGTGATCGGCGTCGTGCTGGGCGGCACGATTACTCACTTCCTCAAGCAGCTCCCCGATCACCTGGGCTACGATGCGCTCTTCGGCGTCACCGTCGTACTGTTCCTGCTTGGCACGCTGCTCGTGCGCCAGGTGCGCGGCGCGCGGTGACTCCTGCGCGCCGCGGTGGGCGTGCGGTGTACGCCCCTACAAAGCGCGCGGTCTCCTCTCGTCCCGCCGGGAGCGAGGGCCGGGGGTGAGGATCCATTACACCGGCTTCTCCACCGGCACGGGGCGGCTCGGCAGCCACCAGTTCCAGCGGCCAGGCAGGCGCATCGTCGCCGGCCCCAGCAGCGAGCGGATGATCGTCGCGTCCACCAGCACGGCCACCGTCATGCCCACGCCAACCTCTTTCGTTGAAATCAGCGTGGTGAAGGCTAGCAGCGCCCTTCAGATTTGGAATGTGACGCCGACAGCGGTCATGTCACCCACGTCGGGTACCCGCCCGTCGGGCGACGTCACTCAGGTCGCGCGGGGTGCGGCAGCGGCCGCAGCGTCGCGCTGTTGAGGTGCGCCCGCGCCCACAGATAGAGGGCGACCACCGGCAGCAGAAAGAGGCCGCCGAGCAGATAGCCGCCCAGCACATCGGTGAGCCAGTGCTCGCCCAGATAGACGCGCGAGATGCCCACCAGCACAATCAACGCGAAGCAGATCGCAACCAGCACGTTGCGCCACCACGACGCGCGGAAGCTGGTAATCAGCACGAAGGCGAGGAAGCCGTAGAAGACGGTGTAGTGCAGCGTGTGGCCGCTGGGGAAGCTCGGGCTGTTCAGATGCTGGGCGACGTGTACCAGTGAGGCCGAGGGACGCTGCCGATTGACGAGGACCTTGATCAGCGCACCCAGCGCATCCGCCAGAGCCGTGGCAAGCAGAAAGATCGCCTCCAGGCGCAGTCGCAGCAGCACCAGCGCCAGCACGCAGACGACCTCGATGATCTCCGCGTACGGGAAGTAGCCGGGTGCCGAGATGAAGGCGAGGAATGCGGAGACCGTCGGCGTGGGGTGTTCCTGCAGCTCGCGCGAAAACGGCAAGTCGAACGGCAGCAGCGTATGCGCGTGTGCCGCCACCGCCAGCAGGATCAGCGCGACGAGGCTCAGCGCGTAGATCGTCGCCAGCGCGAGACCGCGGGTGAGCACGCGGCCGCGTGGCAGTCGCTCGTGATGCGCCAAGTGCGCGGCTCGGTCGACGTCGCGCGCGGTGGTGCGCGCCAGATCTCGCAGCATCTCGCCCGCGCCGTCCCGCTCGCCGCCGCCCATCTCGTCGTGCTCGTGCTCGGTCTTGTTCTCCCGCTCGCTCGCCAGACCCACGCTCGCCGTCCCCTCGGTGCCACCGCCAGTGCGCCGAACCCGGCGTCCAGTGACACACAGCCCTGGCGGCGTGATGCCATCGTATGCCCCGCACGCAAGCCCTGGGCCGGGGGCGAGCTAGCGAGAAGCTCTGCCGTTCCATTGTCTGCATCATGCCTCAGGATGCTGGGGCTCGTTGGGCGAGGTACGCACGACTGGGCTGAGCGTCACCGCCAGGGCCAGCAGCGCGATCCCGGCGCTCAGCACGTAGAGCGTCGCGGCCGGCCCGATGCGCTGCAGCAGCACGCCAGTGACCAGCAGGCCAAGCGGCTGCGTGAGGGCTGGTGCGAGCCGCAGCACCCCGGTCACGCGCCCTTGCAGCGCGTCGGGAATCAGCGCCATGCGGTAGCTGGGCCAGGTCACGTCGTAGACCTGGTCGTTGGTGAGCGTCGCCGCCTCGACCACACCCATCAGCAGCGGGGTGGGGACCAGCGCATAGAGCGGCCACAGCAGCGCGTAGCCCCAATGCAGCAGCGGGATCAGCCGGCCAAAAGACACGCGGCGCCGCACGTAGGGTGCAATCAATGCGCCAAGGACGCCACCGACCCCGCCCAGGCCGAAGATCACGCCGATCATGGCCGCTGAGGCGCCGCGTTGCTGCGCCAGTACGAGCACGCACAGCGGACTGCCCGCAAAGAGCAGCCCGAAGCCGCCATAGACCAGCGCCATGAAGCGCACCAGCCGGTGGCGCCAGACCCACCTGATCCCCTCGCGCAGCTCGTGGAGCAGCGGGCGCCGCCGGCCACTCCGCTCGCCCTGGAACGGCGTGCGGATCAGCGCCAGTCCCGCCAGCGACGCGGCATACGAGACCGCGTCGGCGGCGAATGGCAGCGCCCGCGCGGCGGCATAGAGCGCACCGCCCAGCGGGGGTCCCAGGAGCGTCACGATGCCCTCGGTCGTCTCGCGGCGCGCTACCGCGTCGCCCAGCTGCTCGCGCGGCACCACCCGCGGCAGGCATGCGGCGTTGGCAATGCGGAAGCACGCGGCGCACGCTCCCGTGACCAGCGCGAACAGGTCAAGCTGGAGCATCGAGAGGCGCCCCAGGACCAGCGCGACGGGTATGCTGGCGACGGCCAGCGCGCGCACGGCATCGCAGCCGAACATCAGCCGTTTGCGATCCACGCGGTCGATCAGCGCGCCGGCGGGAAGGGTGAGCAGCATGCCCGCGACCTTGTTGAGCGCGGTAACAACGCCTGCCTGGAGCGCCGAACGGGTGACGGCGAGCACCAGCAGCGGCAGCGCCAGCTCGGTGGCCTCGCCGCCAACGGAAGAGAGCGCCTGGCCGAGCCAGAGCAGCAGAAAGTCGCGATTGCGCCACAGCGAGCGCGGGCGCGTGGGCGTCGCCGTGTGGGCGTCGTCGGGCGCCTGGAGAGACGTCATGGCAGATTCCCCGGAATCGAGCGCGCAGCGTGATGCCGCGCGACAGAGCGGTGTGTCAGGACTTGGGGAAAAGCCCGGCGTCTGGCGTGGGAGGGGAGAATGGCCGGTCGAAGCGGACGGCGGCAGAGGTGCGCCGTCAACGGCCAGAACATGCGATGCGGCAGGTAAGCGCGTGTGCCATACACAACATACCCCCGCGCGGGCCGGTTGGTCGCCGCCAGCGCGAGAAGGTGAGCGTGAGGGAGTCACGGCGCTTGTCTTTGCCGCGTAGGCCAGGTGCGCGGGGCCTACGCGGCCAGGTAGCTCGTCTTGCGGTTCCGGTTGCGGTGGATGCGCCAGCCCTCGGCACGTGCGTAGAGTGCGAGGGTGGCGGCCTTGAGGTTTCGCATGGCCGCAGCGTAGCATGCGCCGCGCAAGCGCGTCAAGACGCCGCGGCTCCGCGCACGCGAAAAGGGCGCGCCGCAGCGCGCCCCCACAGCCGCCCCTAGGCAGTCACGATGCTCGCGCCTGCAGAGCCATTTGCCTCATTCTGCTTCTCCGCAGCCTCCGCGCACACTCCGCGTACTGCGCGTTCTCCGTACCTCGCTGATTCACGCGGCGCGGCGGTTGAAGACACTCGCTTTGCGCCGCCCGAGCAGTAGATAGAGGAACGGGCCGATCGGCCAGAACACCTCGGCGACGATCAGCCACAGCAACTTTTCGGCGGCGGTCAGGTCGTCGAAGAGGATCAGCACCGCTGCGACGATATGCCCGACAACGGGGATGATCAGGAACACCAGCGTCAGACATCCCGCTTCCAGGAGGCCCCCGCCCTGTCTATCGCTCGACACCGTCTTGCTCCTCCTGCACCCTGCTGAATGGCCAGCTTGCCGCATCCGGCGGCTGCCAGCGAACGCGCCGGGCACGCAGCCGCACGCGATTCCGCACGATCTACGCTGCGCGCCTGCGCGGGTTGCAGCGCCAGGAGCAGGAACGGAGGACGCAGACGACGCTCGATCTCCCCCTCGCCCGCGAGTCGAGAGGGGGTCGGGGGTGAGGATCCCTCATTCAGCAAAGACGGGCGTGCGAGCAGCCGGCTCCGCTCCGCCGCGCTCGCTGCCGCCTTCGCCGATGGTCGTTTTGAGCGGAATTTCTTTGAGAAACAAGGTGGCGACGAAGGCCATGATGGTGGTCAGCAGGATGGCGAAGAAGACCGCGTGCAGGGCATCGAGCAGGGCTAGCTGCACGCTATGGAGGAACTCGTGGAAGACCTGCGTGCCAACCTGCGGGCCGCGCGCGGGGCCGAGCAGTGCCGTGAAGAGCTGGACGAAGCCCTGGTGGATGGCGTCCTGAGCCTGCGGACTGACGAGCACCTGCGGATCGGAGGGCACCGCGTGGCCGGCCTTCTGCGCCGCCGCCAGCGCCGCATGCACGCGGGGTGTCTGCACCTGCGCGAAGCGCGCGGCATAGACGTCACTGAGGATCGTGCCGAGTACCGTGATGCCAATGGTCGAGCCGATCGAGCGGGTAAACTGGACCGACGCGGTCACCACGCCCAGGCGATTGTAGGGCAGCGCGTTCTGCACCGCTAACGTATAGACCGGCAGCACGAAGCCGAAGCCCAGCCCGGTAATGATCATGTTGCGCACCAGAGTGGCGTTGTCGGTGTTGGCTCCCATGCCCATGATCAGCAGTACGCCGGCGATCATGATCAGGTAGCCTGCCAGCGCGATCTTCTGGTAGCGCCCGGTGCGCGAGATGAGCTGACCGCCGATGATATTGGTGATGACCGAGCCAATGCTGAGAGGGGTGATCACCGCGCCTGAGGCGGTAGCGGTTTGGCCGAGCACACCCTGCACGAAGAGCGGCAAAAAGGCCCCCAGGCCCAGCAGCAGCGGCCCAAGGAAGAAGCTCGCGCTGGCCGCCGCGGAGAAGATGCGGTCTTTGAACAGGTCCAGCGGCAGCATCGGCTCGGGCGCGCGCGTTTCGATGTAGATAAAGACCGCGAAGAACAGCGCCGAGAGCGCGAGCAGCCCGGCGACCTGAATCGATGCCCACGGATAGGTGACACCGGCCCAGGTAAGGGCGATCTGGAGCGGGACAATGGCAGCGATGATCGCGGCCACGCCGAAGTAGTCGATCCTGCGCGGGCCGCCGCGATAGGCGACCGCCGGGTAGCCGAAGATGAGCGTGGCGAGCGCGACGGCGCCGACCGGGACGTTGACGTAGAAGACCCAGCGCCAGCCGGGATTGTCGGTGATCCAGCCGCCCAGCGATGGACCGAAGATCGTCGCGATGCCGAAGACGGCGGCGATCACTCCCTGCCATTTGCCGCGCTCGGCGGGCGTGAAGAGGTCGCCGATGCTGGCGAAGGCGCCAGATTGCAGTGCGCCGGCGCCGATGCCCTGCAGGCCGCGGAAGAGGATCAGCTCGTTCATCGTCTGGCTGAGGCCCGAGAGCATCGAGCCGCCGACGAAGACCAGCACGCCAAAGATCATGATCGGCTTGCGGCCGAACTGGTCCGAGAGCTTGCCGCTGACCGGGATCGCGCAGGTGGCCGTGAGCAGGTAGGCGGTATAGACCCAGGAGTAGCGGTCGAAGCCCTGCAGGTCGGCGATGATCTTGGGCAGCGCGGTGCCCACGATTGTCTGATCGAGCGCGGCGACGAGGATCGAAAGCAACACGCCGGCGAGCGCGAGGAAGAGGTGCCGGCGGTCGAGCTGCGGCGGTGATGGCGGATAGGCGGGCAGCGCCTCGACACCCGTGCGGCCCGGCGGCAGGCGGTCT
The DNA here is from genome assembly GCA_036376595.1 of Ktedonobacterales bacterium. GTDB lineage: Bacteria > Chloroflexota > Ktedonobacteria > Ktedonobacterales > JADMIN01 > SMAG-U1939. The sequence goes on from DASVAA010000124.1 coordinate 9,027, forward strand.
ACCCCAGATGCGCGCCGATCGCGATCGCGACCGTCCCTCTCTGCGCGCCCGTCATACTCGTTGGCTTCGTGTGCGTCGCCGGTCTCGCTCGGGTTTGTCGTGCCGCCCGCATGCTCGTCACGCTCGCTCATCGCACATGCTCCGCATTCTGGCCCCCCAAGGGTAGCGGCCGCGCGCGTGGTACCGCAACACGTCATGATATGAAGCGATACCCCCAAGCATACCGTGACCGAACTTCGCATCGCAACGCGCGTTCGAGCCGCCAACGGCGTTGAGAGTCGCTTATCATCCAACATGTGATCAGGCGGGCACTGTTGGCACCATGTGATACAATAAGGTGCTGAACATGTCAACTGCGAAGGACTGATCGCATCGCATGGCAATCGCGTATCGAAGTAAGACGGAGATCGAGGCCATCCGGCGCGCCGCGCGCGTGGTGATGGACATGCTCGACATGCTGCGGGCGCGGGTGCGGCCGGGGCTAGCGACGGCAGAGCTGGATAAATTGGCGCGTGCGGAGCTGGCCAGGCGCGGGGCAAAGCCCAACTTCCTCGGCTACCGGCCCGCCAAGGGCATGCCGCCCTATCCGGCGGCCCTGTGCGCCTCGGTCAACGACGAGATCGTGCATGGCATCCCCGGGTCGCGCGTGCTCAAAGAGGGCGACATCATCACGCTCGACATGGGCGCAATCGTCGAGGGCTGGCACGGCGACTCGGCGATCACCGTTCCGGTGGGCCGCGTGACCCCCAAGACGCAGCGGCTGCTCGACGTGACCCAGGAAGCGTTGCGGCGCGGCATCGCGGTGGCGCGGCCCAGCAAGCACGTGATGGATGTGGCGCGCGCGATCCAACAGTACGTCGAGGGTGAGGGGTACACGGTGGTGCGCGAGTACGCCGGGCACGGCATTGGTCGCGCGCTGCACGAGGACCCCTGGGTCCCCAATTACGTGGACGAGGAAGCCGCCAACCCGCAACTGCGCCCCGGCATGGTATTCTGCATCGAGCCGATGGTCAACGCAGGCGGCGCGGCGGCGCGCGAGCTGCCGGACCGCTGGACTGTGGTGACGCGCGACGGCAGCTTATCAGCGCACTTCGAGCACATGGTGGCGATCACTGGCGGCGAGCCGGACGTGCTCACAGCGCGGTGAATCCACCGGTGGTTGATATCACACGTGGTGGGACATGCGAGCCGCGAAGTCCGTCTGCGCGGACTGGAGACCGGGTGCACCAAGGAATGACCTCGCCGCGCCATTTTTCCTACTTGCGGTCCGCATTGCGGCATGATATACTCCTAATTTGGCTGCACCTAACGTCATGGTTGGCCGTGGATGGCTTCCCTTCCGGCGTCGGCTGGCGCGGTGACCGCGCCGCGGCCGGGATGTGAGACCACGCCGGCCACGGGAGACATGAAAGGATCGTATGGCCAAGCGCGATGCGATAGAAGTCGAGGGGACGGTCGTCGAATCGTTGCCCAACACGATGTTTCGCGTCCTTCTCGCCGATGGTGAGCGCACAGTACTCGCTCATCTCTCCGGCAAGGTGCGCATGAACTTCGTGCGTATCGTCCCCGGCGATAAGGTGCGCGTCGAGCTCAGCCCCTACGACCTGACCAAAGGCCGCATCACCTGGCGCAACCGCACCTAGGCCGCGCTCCTCCCGCTGGCGCCCCGTATGGGTCCACCGGCTCGGACTTGGCGACGGTCCGGGCGCGTTCGCGAGGGCTGGTGCGCCGCAGCATCTGAAAGTTGCTATCGGCCGGGCGCGAGTCTGGCGGTCTATCAGGGAGAGCAAGGTGAAGGTTCGAGCTTCGGTCAAGCCGCGCTGCGAGTACTGCAAGGTAATCCGGCGCGAGCGCGTCGTGATGGTCATTTGTAAGAAGAACCCCAAACACAAGCAGCGTCAGGGGTAGCGTGGCAGGCATCCATCATGTGCCCGGCAGCCAACCCAGGCCCAGGCGCCTCAAAATCGAGGTGTCTGGGTAGTCGTCTGTCCGGCGCATCCGCATGTCACATCGTGTAGCGTCTTGCGTTCATCATTCGTTCCCACAAGGGAGCGGCGCCTGCCGGTCTCGCGTGCCGAGTGTCGGCGCGGCGGGAGCCGGCGGGTGAAGGCCCACGCTTCGTGGTGCGGCGGGCGCCGTATCACCCGGCGACATCTAGTCGAGCATCGAGGAGGAGCTGGCGCATGGCCAGAATCGCCGGGGTTGACATTCCCCGCGAGAAGCGCGTCGAGGTCGCGCTGACGTACATCTACGGCATCGGACCGTCGTACAGCAAGCAGATTCTTACGGCGACACGAGTCAGCCCCGACACGCGGGTGAAGAACCTCACCGAGGATGAGGTCGGCCGCCTGCGCGAGTTCATTGACCGCAACGAAGAGCACAAGGTCGAAGGCGACCTGCGCCGCGAAGTGGACATGAACATCCGGCGCCTGATCGAGATCGGCAGCTACCGCGGCATCCGGCACCGCCGCAACCTCCCGGTCCACGGGCAGCGCACGCGCACGAATGCGCGCACGCGCCGCGGCGCCCGGAAGACGGTTGCCGGCAAGCGCAAGGCAACCAAGAAGTGACATCTCCCCTGGCCAAAACCGGGGGCTTCTAGGGGTCGTGTGCCCCACGCCATGATGCCCCAGGGCGAGAGCGGAAGCTCACGAGCAGCATAGCACCAGGGTGGGCGGAGTACAAGGGCCGTCCATCCCATGATTGGAACCAGGGGCTTCCTGGCTTACGACTGTGTTACGAAGTCGTTCGCCGCGAGCACTTTGAGCAGTGTCGTCGCAGCGAGGCGCGCGAAAGGGTATAGGCAGAGATGGCGGAGAAGACGGCCAGGCGGCCGGTCGGCAGGCAGCGGCGCCGCGAGCGCAAGATGGTGCCGCGGGGCCAGGCGCATATTCAGGCGACCTTCAACAACACGATCGTGACGATCACCGATCCCAACGGCAACGTGTTGAGTTGGAGCACCGCCGGGGCCTCGAACTTCAAAGGCTCACGCAAGAGCACACCGTACGCCGCGCAGGTGACGGCGGAGAGCGCCGCGCGCAAGGCGATGGAGCATGGCGTGCGCCAGATCGAGGTCTACGTGCGCGGGCCAGGCTCCGGCCGCGAGGCGGCGATCCGGGCGCTGCAGGCCGCCGGCATGCAGGTCGTGTCGATCACTGACGTGACGCCGATCCCGCACAATGGCTGCCGCCCGCCCAAGCGCCGCCGCGTCTAGGCTGGCGACGCCCTGGCGAGCTGGTGGAGTGCATAGGCATTGGCAATCGAGATTGCCACGGGAGACCGCTTCCGTCCTGAGCGGTAGGTGGGCATGACTCGTGCCCCCAGACCGTGTATAGCCCACGGTCCAGCTTCTCGTTCGCCTCCTCCCACCGGGTTGCCGGAGGGCTGAGCCACGCCGCGCTGCGTGAGCGCGGGTACCGCTGCGGCTGGCGGTCTCGCGGATGTTCGCAGCCGGCGGAGCACAGGCTCCGGACGCCCAAACTGACCCGACGTGGCCGCACGCACCTCACGTGGGGTCCGCCGAATCCAATCACATACACACCAGTCTGTCCCGATTTGCATTTAGCACTCTCACCGTTTCAGGAGGACGAACCAGAACTCATGGCCCGATATACCGGTCCCGTCTGCCGCATCTGCCGGCGTGAGGGGATGAAGCTCTTTCTCAAGGGCGACAAGTGCATGACGCCCAAGTGCCCGATCGAGCGGCGCAACACCCGCCCTGGCCAGCACGGCGCCGGCCGCATGCGCAAGCTCTCTGGCCGCGGTTTGCAGCTGCGCGAGAAGCAGAAGGTGCGTCGCACGTACGGCGTGCTGGAGCGCCAGTTCCGCCGCTACTTCAACGAGGCGCTCTCGCGCCCCGGCAAGACCGGCGAGAACCTGTTGCAACTGCTCGAGATGCGCATTGACAATCTCGTCTACCGCCTCGGCTTCGGCGATTCGCGCGCGCAGGCCCGTCAGCTTGTCATGCACGGCCACTTCCAGGTCAATGGGCGCAAGCTCGACATCCCCTCCGCCGTGCTCAAGCCCGGCGACGAGATCGGCGTGCGCGAGCGCTCCAAGAACCTCGAATACTTCAAGACCCGCGCCCTGATGCTCAACCAGCGGGGTGTTCCGCCGTGGCTGCACCTGGAGCCAACCGCGCTGGCGGGCCGCGTGCTCGCGGTGCCCACGCGCCAGGACCTCGAGGTGCCCTTCGATGAGGCCCTGGTGGTGGAGTACTACCAGCGCTAAGAGGAGGGGATTCCCTTGCTAGATATTGCCGTCCCACAGATTACCGCCACCACCTCCGAGCCGAGCTACGGCAGCTACGACATCGAGCCGCTCGAAGCCGGCTTCGGCCAGACGCTGGGCAACGCACTGCGCCGGGTTTTGCTGTCGTCGCTTTCGGGCGCGGCGGTGACCTCGATTCGCATTGACGGCGTCAAGCACGAGTTCCAGGACATCCCCGGCGTCAAGGAAGATGTCACCGACATCGTGCTCAACGTCAAGAAGATTCGCCTGCGCTCGTTCTCGGACCGTCCCGTCACCATGCGGCTGGAGGTCAACGGCGGCGAGCGCGAGACCGTCACCGCCGCCGACATCGAGGCACCCAGCACCGTCGAGATCGTCAATCCCGAGCAGGTCATCTGCACGATCGACGAGCCTGACGCCCACGTGGATATGGAGCTGGTCGTCGAGACCGGCAAAGGCTACGTCCCGGCCGAATCGAAGGACGACCAGCCCATCGGCCAGATTCCGGTGGACGCCATTTTTACCCCCGTCGTACGCGTCAACTACACCGTTGAGCATACGCGCGTGGGGCAGATGACCAACTACGACAAGATCATCCTGCAGATCTGGACCGATGGCACGATCACTCCCGACCAGGCGATGCGCCAGGCCGCCAATATCCTGGTGACGCACTTCGGCATGATCGCTGGCTTCAACGAGCGTCCAGAGATCGAGCCGGCATATGGCGGCCCGGTCGCGGCGCAGGTCGCCGAGGCCGGTGCCGGGGCACGCGGTGAGACGAGCTATCTCATCCCGCAGCGCATCTACGACATGCCCATCGAGGAGCTCGACCTCTCCGTGCGCGCGTACAACTGCCTCAAGCGCAGCAACATCACGCGCGTCGGCCAGGTGCTCACCATGAACCGTGACGACCTGCTGGCGGTGCGCAACTTTGGCGAGAAGAGCCTGACCGAGCTGGAGGAGAAGTTGCTGGAGCGTCGCCTGCTGCCGCAAGTTGGCCCCGAGGCCGAGCACGGCGGCGCGGCGACCGAGGACGAGGGCCAGGACGAGGGCGAGGAGGAGGAGTAGCACGATGAGGCATCGCGTCGCGGGCAACCGCATCAACATGCCCGAGCCGAAGCGCCGCGCGGCGTTTCGCAACATGATCGACGGGCTGCTCACCCACGAGCACATCGTCACCACCGAGGCGCGCGCCAAGGCTATCCAGGGCGAGGCGGAGCATCTGATTGCCACCGCCATTCGTGGCCACAACGCCTCCTGGAACCACCTCAAGGCGGTCGTCCCCGACGACTACCTCGCCGAACAGGTACTGTCGCTGGCGCGCCGGGCCCGCTTCTCACTGGACGAGACGATCCCGACCAATGAAGAGCGCGAGGCGATAGGCAAGTACCCGATCAGCGACGAGGCGCGCAAGCTCAAGCAGGAGCGGCTCGACCGCTTCAAGAAAGAGCTGCTCGACCTGATCAAGGATCGCGACGAGGCACAGGCCGCCCTGACCGCCGCCCGCGAGGCGATGGCGATTGAGCTGCACGCGCGGCGCACGATCCTCAAGCGCCTGCCCTACGAGCTACGCGTGAAGAAGATCTTCGACCTCTACGTGCCGCGCTATGCCGGCCGCCACGGCGGCTACACGCGCATCACGAAGCTGGGCTACCGCAAGGGTGACGCCTCGGAGATGGCGAAGATCGAGCTGGTGTAACCGGGCAGGCGTCCACCGGGCGCCCCTACGCCATTGCCTTCCCGCGAGGGCGCTGGTGTAGTGGCGAGGCCCGCCTCGCCCGGTCAGGGGGGAGGACCTTGAACCTCGCCGCGCTGGTCGAATACGACGGCACGCGCTTCGCCGGTTTCCAGCGGCAGTCGGCGGCGCGCGGACCGACGGTGCAGGGGGCGCTCGAAGCCGCCATCGCGAGGGTGGCCGGCGAGGCAGTTTCGGTCGAGGCAGCGGGCCGCACAGATCGTGGGGTCCATGCCACCGGCCAGGTAGTTAACTTTCACGTGCCGCCGCGGCACGATGCTGCGACGTGGCAGCGCGCGCTGAATGCGCTGCTGCCGTCAGACGTCGCGGTGGCGGCGGCGCGCGAGGTGGCCGACGACTTCCGCGCGCGCTGGAGCGCGGTGAGCCGCGGCTACCGCTATCGCATCCTGTACCAGCCGGTGCGCGCGCCGCTGCGCGAGCGCTACGTCTGGCGCGTGCCGCGGCCGCTGAACGTATCGGCGATGGCCGCGGCGGCCGAGCTGCTGCTTGGGGAGCACGATTTCGCCACCTTCGGCAGCAGCCCGCGCGATACGCGCGCGTCACGCGCCGCGGGCATCCACCGCTCGACGGTGCGGACGATGCTCGCCGCACGGGTGATAGACTCGACCGAGGCCGCCGGCGAGATCGTCTGCGAGCTGACGGCCAACGCCTTCCTCACCGGCATGGTGCGGCGCTTGGTCCGCACGCTGGCGCAGGTCGGCGAGGGGCGACTGAGCGTCGCCGAGTTCGCCGAGCGCCTGGCGGCGGCTGATGCGGCACGCGCCGCGCCGGCGGCTCCGGCGTGCGGACTGTGCCTGGTACGGGTGGAGTACCCACCGGGCGCGTTGGTGTGGTAAGATTAGGCATTGTGCCGGTGCGGGTGCGCTCGCGCCGTGCCGAGATGAGTATCGGGGCGTGTGGCAATGGCAGCAGACGCCCGCGTGCGTGGAGAAGGCGAGAAGGCCATGAATCCGAAGACCTACAGCGCCAAGCTTAACGAGCTGGAGCCGCGCTGGTACATCATTGACGCCAAGGACAAAGTTCTTGGCCGCATCGCCACCGAGATCGCGACGATCCTGCGCGGCAAGCACAAGACGACCTACACGCCGCACATGCTCAGCGGCGATTTCGTGATCGTGCTGAACGCCAAGAAGGTGGCCGTCACCCGCAACCGGCTCGACCAGAAGATGTATTATCGCCACTCGCAGTATCCCGGAGGCCTCAAGCAAGAGACACTGCGCGAGGCGCTGGCACGGCACCCGGAGCGCGTGATCGAGTGGGCTGTGCAGGGTATGCTGCCGCAGAACCGCCTGGCGGATCGCATGATGGGCCGCCTCAAGGTCTATCCCGGCAGCCAGCATCCGCACAAGGCGCAGCAGCCGATCCCCTGGAAGCGCCCGACCGCCGAGAGCGTGCTGGCGGCCATGCAGCCACAGGAGCCAGCGCCGGCCAGCGCGACCGAGGCGCAGACCGCGACCCCAACTGAGACCACGACCGAGACCGAGGCTACGGCCGAGGCATAAGAACCGACTAGACGAGCGATTGTACCGGAGGCATCACCTTGGCGCAGCATCGGGGCACCTACTTCTACGGCACGGGCCGGCGTAAGACCGCCGTCGCGCGCGTGCGCGTCTATCCCAGCGGCGAGGGCCGCATCACCATCAACGGCCGCGACGCCGACCGCTACTTTGGCCGCGAGGCGCTCTCCAGCATGGCACGTAGCCCGCTGCGCCTGCTTGAAGTCGGCGGCCGCTACGACGTGGCCGTGCGGGTGATCGGCGGCGGCGTAAGCGGGCAGGCCGGCGCGGTGCGCCACGGCCTCTCGCGCGCGTTGGTGCGTCTGGATGAGGGCTTCCGCCCGGCGCTGCGGCGGGCGGGCTTCCTCACCCGCGATGCGCGCATGAAGGAGCGCAAGAAGTACGGCCTCAAGCGTGCCCGCAAGGCCCCGCAGTACACCAAGCGCTAATCTAGGGCCCTCTCCCTCACCCCTCGGCTCCAGAGGGCGAGACCTGTCTCGCCTCTACACCCTGCCCGGTGTGGTGAGAGGGAGTGTGTCTGTCTCAGCCCGCGCAGGCGGACCATGCGCGTCTGCCAGTCCGCGCAGGCGGACTTCGCGGCCGCAGGCCATCGAGGCGCGGTTTCAACCGCCGGCCGATCGCAATGCCAGGCGAAGAGAATGGGCAGGCCGTGACAGCCTGCCCATTCCGCGTTTTCCAGTCCGCCACACTCAGCTCGCCGCGGCCGCGCGCCCTCCGTAGCGGTCGAGGAGGTAGGCACCGCCTGCCGCTCCGGCCACCGCGAGCGCCCCGGCGACGAAGAGATACACCGGTCCGAAGTTGCGCGTGCCGAAGATTGCGCCCAGGCCGTAGAGCACCAGCACCAGCACCGCCAGCCCCGCGGTGATCGCCCCGCCCAGCACGGGGATGCGCAACCGGCCCGCCGGCAGCACATGGCCGCTCACCTGGCGCAGCGCGCCGAAGGCCAGCAGACCAGCGATGCCAATGGCCAGCACGGCGACGATCCAGCCACCGACAACCGGGATGAAGTGCAGGCCAAAGAGCACGAGCGCAACCACGACCACCAGCAGGAAGACGATCGCGAATTGCGCGTTCTGGCCGAACTGGCCGACCAGGAACATGCTCAGCCCGGCGATCACGGGCGCTAGCCAGCGAAAGCGCGGGTTCTGCTCTTGCAGCTTGCGGAAGATGCGGTACGATTGCTTGATCTTGCGCTGCTTATAGTAGATGCGGCCGCGCATGCCCTCAGTGTTGGTGCCGGCAAGGTAGGGCGCCTGGCGATCCACGGTGTCGAGGGCGTCAAGAGCCTCGTCGTACTGCTTGAGCTCCAGGAAGGCGTTGGCCTTGACGAACTCCGCCTGGGTAAGGCCGCGGTCGGCGCGCAGCGCCGCGTTGGCGGCATCCACGGCGCCCTGCGGGTCTTTATCCGAGAGCATCACCACCGCACGCATCAGGTGGGCTCCAGCCAGCTTCGGCTCCAGCCGGCAAGCCTCCTCGGCTTCGAGCCGCGCGCCGGCAAACTCACGCTTGGCGGCCAGCACCTCGGCGAGCTGCACGTGCGTCTTCGCCATCTTCGGCTGGAGCTGCACCGCGCGCCGCGCCGCACGTTCGGCCTCCGGTGGCACGCGCCCCATCCCCAGCGGTCCGCTCTTTTGCAGCAGCGACGACGAGAGCACGAGCTGCGCGTCGGTGTTGGAGGGCTGGATCTGGGTCGCACGGCGCGCCTCGGTGATGGCGTCGTCCACCAGGTGCTGCTGCAAGAGCGACTGCGCCAGTAAGACGCGCGCGCTCACATCGTCGGCGTTCTTTTCCAGGCGCTTGCGGCTGATCGCCTCGGCCTTTTCGTAATTGCCTGTAGCGAGGGCGTAGCGCGCCTGGCCGAGCGGCCCGCCAGCGATCTGCTCGCCGCGCCCAGGCCCCCCACCACGATTCATCATCCGGTTCATGAGACCAAAAGTATCCTTCCGCGCCCGCCGCGTAGGGTCGTCCCTACGGCGGGCGTCGTGATTCGTTGCGTGTGTGCCAAATGGCAGATGAGTGCGAAGGTAACTATGCCATTATAACCCGCCGACCGCATCGGTGTCGCCTGGGTCCCCCAATCGCCAGCACTGCGATGTGTGAGGGAGCGACCCGCGAGAGCGTATCTCCTACCAAGTGGGGTGGTGCCGTGGGTACCCAAGCGGGAGGATAGGCATGGGCAACGGCATGGCGCGACGCAGCCGGCGGGGCAAACGCGGATTGTGGGCCGTGGTGATGATGGCCGTGGTCCTGCTTGCCTGTGGCGCATCCAGATCGTTCAAGCCGCTGCCCTCGACGACGCTGCCGCCGGGAGTCGCGCCGTTCGAGATCGTCACGCTTGGCGCGGGAAAGCTGCAAAGTCGCGCCGGACGCAATGGTGTACAGTTGTGGGAACACTCGCTGGAGCCCAGCAGCGAAACGGGAAATGGGAACGGTGTGCTGCTTGCGGCCGGCGGACTGATCTTTCATCGTGATCAGGAGGACAGTGCCAATGTGGTCGAAGCTTTCTCCGCGGCCACCGGTGCGCAGGTGTGGCGCCTGAATGATTGTCCTGGGTACGACGACACGTTCACCGCCAATGGAGGGCTGGTCTTCGCCACCTGTGGCGCGAGTGCTGTGACGCCCGTCCCAGTCTCCGACGACACGCTCTACGTGCTGGACGCGGCGACTGGTACCATACGGTGGCAGGTGCATGGCGAGCACTTCCGCGCAGTGGCCGGCGATCTCGTCATCACGCAGACTTCATCGGGCTTGGCGGCACGTACCCTGGTGCAGGGAGACCTGCGCTGGTCGCGCACCATTGCTTTCCCGCCACTTGCATTACCTGCCTTCGATGTTGCGGTTACTGCCGCCAACGGCCTGCTGTATCTCTCCCCAGATGGCCAGTACGTGGTGGCGCTGCGCATCGTGGATGGCAGCACACGCTGGGAGACGGCTCCGCTCACCTCTCTGGCCAATGCTCCCGTATCGCGCCGAAACCTCTCGCCGAGCTTTGCCGTGGCGGCGGTAACCGCGCGTACGGTCATTGCTCGCGATGTTTCGCTCGCTGGGTACGCTGTTGTCGCGCTTGACGCCACCACAGGTAGGGTGAATTGGCACTTGCAGGATGACACGCCCGGTAGCACACTCACGTCGCTCGTCGGCTCAGATGGAGCAATCTTCGTCGATAGTTTCGTCCACCCCAACGATCCTGTTGAGACGCTTCGCCGCCTCGATCCGGATACTGGCTCACAACTGTGGAGCACTCCGGGACCAATACTGCGGTCGCCGCCGCTGTGGTATGCCGCGGATGCGCTCTATGCCAGTGACTCGCCGCAGCTATTAGCCTTTCGTGCCAGCGACGGTACGAGACTCTTCGGCGATCAGGGCATCTTCCCAACGGAGGTGAACGCGAACGCCGATGTGATCGTCGTCGCCGATGGCCGCAACCTCTATCTCCTCTCGGCACTCGATGGCAAGCAGATCTGGGAAGCACAGGATGCCGGACTCGTGCAGGCGGCGCCTATCATTCTCCCCGTGAGCGGCTGAGAATGCGGACTTCCGCGCACGCGCGGAAGAAGGCGCCGGCGTGCCACCATCATCGCAGACTGCCGGATACCAGTCAGTCGCATCCACACAACTCCAAACAAATGTTCAAAAGTGAGCCAATTTGGTGGACAAGTGCGACAAAATGTTGAAAACGTGTTCTAGGCTGGCTGGAGAACGAGGCGATGATCGCGGGACGTGCGAGTGCAGGATTGACCGCCCGCAAAGTCTGTAACATGCTGGATGTGACGGAGACAAATCTGTGCGTGCCCGTTCATGGCGCATAGTTCTGGTGGCGGGCATACCAGGCGGTGCAACGTCACATCAAGTGGGGGCAATACGCATGGGCAGCGACGAGAGGACGAACGCCGGCGGCGATACGGGCGACACCGGCACCGAGCTAAGCTGCCGCGAATTGGTGGAGCTGGTGACGGCCTATCGCGAAGGGGCGCTCGCGCCGAAGGAGCGCGCGCTCTTCGAGGCGCACATGGCGAGCTGCCCACCGTGCGTGCATTACGTCGAGCAGCTCGACCTGACCGTGCGCGCGCTCGGCGGCGTGAACGCGCAGATTGAGCGGGAATCCTTCACCCAGGAGCTGCTCAAACTCTTCCGCGCGTGGAAGGCAGAAACAGGCAGACCGGCAAGCAATTGATCGCCCTCATTCGGTCGTGTTGAAGGAGTGCTCCGGCCGAACCCATGCTATACTTGATCTGATGTCCCCTTGCGCACCCGGCCTCTGCGCATCCGTCGCACGCGGGCCGCTTCCGCTGCTGCCGCTCCGTGCCGGAATGAAGGGTAATAACAAGAAATCATCTGTATGGTGTTTTAGGCGATTTATCGTACGCCATCGTCAAGCGGGGGAAGCCAAGGGGCTGCCGAGTGAGCATCGTCCAGCGTGCCTACAAGACCGAACTTGACCTGAATAACGCACAGACCACCGCCTGTCGCAAGCACGCAGGCGCGGCGCGCTGGGCGTACAACTGGGGCCTGCACCGCAAGCAAGAGACCTATCGGGCAACAGGCCAGAGTCCATCAGCTATGGACTTGCACCGCGAGCTGAACGCGCTCAAGCAGACCGATGTGCCCTGGATGTACGAGGTCTCAAAGTGCGCTCCCCAGGAGGCACTGCGCAATCTGGATCGGGCCTTCATGCACTTCTTCCGCCGCCTGAAGCTGAAGCAGGCGGGTAAGCTCAAAGGCAAGGTGGGCTACCCGCAGCCCAAGAGCAAGAAGCAGGGGCTGGGCAGTTTCCGCCTCACCGGCGCCATTGTCGTGTTCTCCGATGCCGTTCAACTCCCGCGGTTGGGCCGCCTGCGCCTGAAGGAACAGGACTATCTGCCACCTACGGGCACACCAGTCGTCAAGGTGTTCTCAGCGACTGTCAGCGAGCAGGCGGGCCACTGGTACGTGTCGCTGCTGGTAGAACAGCAGCAGTTGATCCCCACATCCTCCGACAGCGGACCCGTCGTGGGCATCGATCTGGGGGTGAAGGTGCTCGCCACGCTCTCCGACGGCACCACTGAACCCAATCCCCGCCATCTCCAACGCCGCTTGCGCACGATCAAACGCTTGCAGCGGGCGGTCGCGCGCAAGCGCAAGGGCAGCCACAACCGCCAGAAAGCCGTCAGGAGACTGGCGCGCTTGTACCGCACAGTGGCGCACCAGCGGGCCAACACGTTGCATCAGTTCTCCAGCCGGCTGGCGAAAACCAAGGCAGCCGTGGTGATCGAGGACCTCAACGTGGCCGGCATGCTCAAGAACCACCATCTCGCACAAGCCATCGGCGACGTGGGCTTTGCCGAGTTCCGCCGGCAGCTCACCTACAAAGCTGCTTGGTATGGGTGCCGGGTGGTGGTCGTGAGCCGGTGGGAGCCGTCCAGCAAGACCTGCTGCCGCTGCGGCTGGCGGGATGAGGAGTTGACGCTGGCCGACCGGGTTTTCCGCTGCCAGAACCCGATGTGTAGGCAGGTCCTGGACCGCGACCTGAACGCGGCGATTAACTTGAAGAACCTGGCCGGGAGTTCCTCGGACAGGCACAACGCCTGTGGAGCGGGCGGCGCTGGCCGGGGTTGTGAGGCTCTGGTGAAACCGCCCGCGGTGAAGCAGGAACCAAACACCATGTATCCCTTGGGGATAGATGGGTAGGTTTTGGAGAACGGATGTCCCCATCTCCGGTCCTGTCTGCTGGTGTCCGGTGATGACTACTCGTCGCCCGTTAGCTAGGAGGTAGCTCCCGCCGTGCGCATTACCACCGTCGAGTTGACCAACATCAAGAGCTACCGCCGTGCCCGCATCCCGCTCGCCGAGGGCACCGTCGCCATCCGCGGGCACAACGGCGCCGGCAAGTCCACCATCGTTGAGGCCATCGGCTTCGCGCTCTTCGACGCCATCCCTTACGACCAGGCGCAGTTCGTGCGCGAGGGCGAGAAGTCGGGCACGGTGGCGGTCAGCTTCCTCTCGGCGCTCGACGACCGCGAGTACCAGGTAGTGCGCCGCTGCGGCGCCAACCCGACGTGGTACGTCTACGATGCCGAGCTGCGCGCCCGCGTGGTCGAGCAGAAGGCCGACGTCGCAGACTTCTTGCGCAAGCACCTGCGTATCGAGAGTGACAGCACCCTCAAAGACCTCTTCAACGACGCGCTCGGCGTACCGCAAGGCACCTTCACGGCCGACTTTCTGCTCACGCCGGCCAACCGCAAGAAGAAGTTCGACGCGCTGCTCCAGGTGGAGGACTACGCCGCCGCCACCGCAAAGCTCAACGACACCCGCAACGCCCTGGCCGACGAGCAGCGCGCGGCGCAGCAGCACGGCGACGATCTGGAGCGCGAGACCGGGCAGATCGCCGGGCTGCGCGAGCGGCAGGCGGAGTGCCTCCAGCGCGCGCGCGACCTGACCGAGCATCTGGGGCGCTTGCAGGCGGAGCAGGCGGAGGTGGAGAAGCGGCGCGACGCGCTGGACAAGCGGCAGCGCGAGATCGCGGGGATGGCGGCGGCAGCGCAGGTGGCGGCCGTCAATGCCGCCGCCGCCGAGGCCCGCCTGCAGAGTGCGACGGCACTGTGGGAGGACGCACGCTGCGCGGCCGAGGTGTGTGAGGCGACGCGCACGGTCTATGGGCGGCATACTCAGGCCCAGGTGCGGCAGGCGGAGCTGGGAGAGCACGCCCGCGAGCGCGACACGCTGGCGCAGCGGCGTGCTGAGGCGGCTCAGGCGCGCGAAGGTGCGGTTCGCGACACTGCCCACGCGCGGCAGCGGCTGGAAGAGGCTCACGAGGCGGAGCGGCAGATCGTGGCCTTGCAGCCAGCGGTACGCGCACAGACCGATGCTGAGCGTGAGCGCGATGCTGCCCACCACGACACGCAGCAGCTCGAATTGCACCGTCGTGCACAGATGAAGGCGACCCGCGAACGCGATCAGATCGATCACGACATGGCCATGGGACGGCAGCGCATCGCCGAGCTGCATGCGCTCCAGCCGCTGGCGGACCTGTTGGAGGAGCGGCGTGAGCGGGTCACTCACTTGCAGGATGTGCGGGCACGACGCACTGAGAGGCAGAAGCGCCTGACCGCGATCGCCGCCGAGTTCGCCAAGCTCGAAGTCAGCCGGCCAGGAGCCGCAAAGCAGCAAGAGAAGGCGCGCAACGACGTGCGCAAGATACGCGAGCAGCGCGAGGCTGCCGAGGCGCTGCCGGCGCGCGAGGTCGCCTACGCCGAGCTGGACGGCAAGGTGCGCACGCTAGAGGCGCGGATGGAGCATCACCGCCTCTCGCGCCAGCAGGCCGGCGCGGGGACGTGCCCCTTCCTCGCGGAGCCCTGCCTCAACATCCAGCGGCGCGGCGAGAACAGTCTGGCGACCTACTTCGACCGGCGCATCGCCGAAGATGACGCCGCGCTGGCGCCGCTGCGCGTCCGGCTGGCACACATTTCTGAAGCGCTGGCGCTCTCGCGCAAGGTGCGCCCGTTCTGGGAGCAGCTCGACCGCTACGAGGAGACGCAGCGCGAGGCTGAGCGGCGCGTGGCCGAGATTGAGGAAGGGCTGGCACGGCTGGGGTCCGAGCAGCAGGAGATTGCGGACTTCCTGGCGAGTGCGCCGGGCCAGGAGGCGCTGGCGGCGGCGCAGCGGGACTTCAAGCAGAGCGACGATGCTGACAAGCAGCTTCGCGAGCGCGAGGCACGCCAGGCGGAGGTCGCCCGCATGGGCGAGCAGCGCGAGCGGGTGGCGGCGGAGCTGGTCGCGCTAGAGACGCAGATCGCGGCGCTGGCGGATGCCTCAGAGCGCCTGCAATCCGCCGAGGCC
Organism: Ktedonobacterales bacterium; assembly: GCA_036376595.1. Lineage (GTDB taxonomy): Bacteria > Chloroflexota > Ktedonobacteria > Ktedonobacterales > JADMIN01 > SMAG-U1939. The sequence goes on from DASVAA010000124.1 coordinate 24,345, forward strand.
ACGCTCGCCAAGCTGGGCAATCCGCGTAGCACGAGCGCGGGCTACGAGCGCATGGCGAGCGAGAGAACGGCACGCGAGCAAGCGCTGACCGGGGCCGAGCAGCGTGAGGCGGCACTGGGTGAGCGGGTAGCGGCGCTGGATGCCGCGCTGGCGCCCTACGCTGGGCTGGACGACGCACTGCGCGAGACGCAGGCCGCGCTCGACGCCACGCGCGACGACGCCACCCGATACCTGCAGCACGAGCAGATCGCCGCGCAGGTTGGGCCGCGGGCCACCGTCCGTGAGGAAGCGCACCAGGCCGCTAGTACGGCCGCTGGGGTCCTGAAAAAGGCGCAGCGTGACCTGGCGCGTGCCGAAGCGGGCTTCGATGCCGATGAGCTGGCGCGCGTAACCCAGCGCGCCGAGGAGCTGCTGGGCGAGCGGGGCCACACGACCGCGGAGCTACGCCATACCCAGGAAGCGAGCGCCGAGGTGGCGAAGGAGCTTGCGCGCTGCGAGGCGCTGCTGGGCGACCTGGCCGCCGCGCGCGAGGAGCAGGAGACGCTTGCCGCGCTTCAGGCGCTGCTGCAGCAGTTCCGCGACACCATCAAAGAGGCCGGGCCGTATGTGATGCGGGCCAGGCTGCGGCACATCTCGACCCAGGCGAATCGTATCTTCGGCGAGGTCATGGGCGACCGCTCGGCCGAGCTGGCCTGGCAGGGCGACTACGAGATCGTGCTCAAGCGCGATGGCAAAGAGCGCAGCTTTGCGCAGCTGAGCGGCGGCGAGCAGATGAGCGCCGCGCTGGCCGTGCGCCTGGCGCTCCTGCGTCACCTCACGCGGCTCGATATCGCGTTCTTCGACGAGCCGACGCAGAACATGGATGGCGAGCGCCGTGGCAACCTCGCCGAGCAGATCCGGCGCGTGCGCGGCTTTGACCAGTTGATTGTCATCAGCCACGACGACACCTTCGAGCAGGGCCTCGACAGCGTCATCCACCTAGAAAAGCGCAACGGCGAGACGATGGTGGTCGAGGAGGGCGCGCTGGTGCCGGCATAGATAGCCCGTGTGATGGAGTTTTCCGTGCTGCTTGCGCTCGTCCGTTAGAATGGATGAGCGCCTGATTTGACGCGGCGGTGCGATGGCACACCGGTTCAGGCGGAGGAGCGGGGGAGCAGGCAGGGGGACGCGATGGAGGATGGGCAGCAGCACCAAGCCGTAGAGACCGCTGAGGCGACCGCGGCGGACGGCGCGATTGACGAGATCCCGACGGCGGAGCTGGCGGCGGCTCCGTCCGTTCGCGACGGCGCGCATGTGACGGACGGTGCCACTGCGCCCCAATTTCCGCCCGTCGTCGCGCCTCTTTCCGCGCCGGATGTCGTGTCCACCACGCGGGCCGCAGTCCTTACGCACCCTTTCGGCGCGCTGCCCGCCGCAGTGATCGCCGCCTGCTGTTTCGCACTCGTCGGCATCAGCTACTCCATTGCCGTAGCATCGGGCGCCGATTGGACGCGCGGGGCGCAGGTCGCGGCTTACGCCGCCTTTGCGCTGGCCTTGTTGGCGCTCGCGGTTGGCGCGCTGCGCTACGCCGCGGGGCGCAGGGCACTCAGCTTCGTGGTCCTGGCGCTTTTACTGAGTGCGACACTGGTGGGGACCGGTACGGCGGGGCTGCTGATGGCGCCGAGCCTCCATCGCGCTCAGGCGCGTGTGCTGGAGCAATCTGGCCGCTATGAGGCAGCGATTGCCGAGTACGCGTTGGCTGGCGATAAGGCGCCTGACGCGCCCGACACCGCTCGCACCTACGACGAGTGGGCGGCAAGTCTGCTGCGCCAGAAGCAGTACACCGCCGCGCTTTCACGTTACCTGCGGGTGACGAGCACGTACCCCGGCACCGGCAGCCCCTACCACCAGGCCGAGGCCGGCGTCTTCGCCACCTATGCCGCCTGGATCGCCGTCAACGGCAGCGGCGTACCGTACCCGGACGCTATCGAATACATCCAGACCTATATGAAGTCGCCAGCGTGCGACGCGGCCTGCCAGAGCACGGCGAAGGCCATCTTGCCCCAGGCCGCGTACCAGTTCGGCACCCAGCTCACCGCCGCCGGGCAGTATGCCGAGGCGGTCAAGCAGCTCGCCGCGGTCAAGACGCAATACCCGCAGAGTCCATATGCCGCGCAGGCGCACACCGCCGCCGCCGTCGCCTATCTTGACCTCGGCCAGCAGCAGCTTCCCACAGCCTGTGGCGACGCGGTGAAGACCTATCAAGCGCTCGCCAAGAGCTACGCCGACACACCCCAGGGCGCGCAGGCCAAGAAGGCGCTCGACGCGCCGCAACGTGTCACCGGCACTATCGCTCACGTGCCGTCCAATCCCGCGCCGACGATGTATCTCTCGCGCTCGGCGGACCCCGTCAGCTACTACTTCTCGAACGACTTCCACACCAGCGTGGACAGCCAGTCGGGGTCCTTCACGTTCGCCAACGTGCCACTCGGCACCTACTTCTTGTCGGCGGTGCGCGATACTGCCGACGGCAGCCAGACAATCTGGTGGAACGCGCCAGATGGCTCGATCTACACCGTGCAGGTCGGTCCGCTCTGCGGCGCGCAGCTTCCCACATTTACGTACGGGTAGGCAAGCGAGTAGAAATGATGAGGATGGCACGAGATGGACGATCAGGGGCTTGAACCACGCAGCGCACCACCCGCCACTTCGGAGCCGGACGCGCCGAGCCAGCCGCTTCCACCGTGGCAGATCCCGCAACCTGCCCAGCCGCAGACACCCTCGCCGGCACCTCTGCCCGCGGAGGAGAGTGCGTCGTCTACTCCTACACCGCCCGGATCTGAGCCACCCGCACCGCCGTCTTATGGCAGCGCGCCCTCCATGCCGCTCTCACCGGTGGCTCCCAGTGTGCCTTCTTACCCAGCGTATCCACCCACCGCCTACCCGCCGTACCCCGGCATAGCCCCAGGGGCTCCCTCGTTTCCGCTGGCCCCCGGCGGCACAACGCCTGCCTCTCCGGTCTATCCCTCGTATCCCGCTTACCCCGCGTATCCGGCCTATCCCGGCTCGCCATCGGTACCGCTGGCACCAAACACACAAGGGCCGGCCAGCTCCGGCTCCTCACCAGCCGCACCTGGCTCAGTACCGCCTGGAACGCTACCGCCTGGAACGTTGCCGCCCGGAACGTTGCCGCCCGGCGCGCCGTACCCGGAATCCGCAGCGACGCCCTACTACCCGCTCACGCCCGCGCCCTACCCTTACATGCCGTCGTTTCCAGTCGCCACGACGATCCCGCTCGCGCCACAGCGCCGGATCGCGCAGCCGTTCCCGTTCTGGCTCACGGCCGTGATCACGGGCGGATCGCTGCTTCTTCTTGTGGTGGCCTTTCTGATCGGCTCGCTAGTTGGAGGGCAGGATTGGGCTGGCAGCGCATTCGTCGCGGGGATCGTCGCGGTTGTGCTGGCACTGGGAGCAATCGCCTTCTTCGTGGTGCGCATAGCATTGGGGCGGCGCGCCGGATCGACTATCGCGCTGGGGGCGGTGGGCATCGTGTTGCTGGTCTCCGTGGCGCTCGGCGGTCTCGCCGGATCGGCGCCAATCCACGGGTTCCAAGCCCACGTGCTCGAAAGCGGCGGCTCGTGGAGCGCGGCAGCCCACCAGTACGCGCTCTCTGGCGAGCGCGCGCCCAACGCCCCCAATATCGCCCGCGTCTATGACGAGTGGGGCGAGAGTCTCTTGCGGCAGGGCAGCTTCTCCTCGGCGGTGGACCGCTTCAATACCGTCGTCAACACGTATGCCGATAGCGGCGCGACAGCCATCAACCGCGCCAATTTGGGGCTCCTGCACGCCTATGGCGCATGGGTTGTGGCGGGAACCGGCGTGGTACCCTACAGCACCGCGATCGCGTTCTTCTCCACCTATGCCTCCGCGAGCGCGTGCGACACCACCTGTCAGACGCAGGCCCACACGTTTGAGGCTCAGGCACGCTACCAATACGGCCAGCAACTGGCGACTCAGGGCGCATATCAGGGCGCGATCACGCAGTTCGAGGCGATCCAATCCGAGTTCCCCACCAGCACCTACGCCCCTGAGGCGCACGCCGCCGCCGCGAAGGCGTACCTGGCGATGGGCCAGCAGCAGATCAACAGCGACAACTGCTCCACCGACGCCGTCGCGACCTACCAGACCCTCGCCAAGAACTACGGCGACACGCCGGAGGGCAGGCAGGCGCAGGCAGCGCTCAAAGCGCCGGTCACGGTGACGGGCCACATCAGCGGGCCATATCCGCGCAATCCGCCGCCGGCCGCCGTGCTGTCCAAGCATATTGATGCGAATAACCTCGTGTTCTCGTCCGAGTACGTAACTCCCATCAATGCGGGCAGCGGCGGCTTCACCTTCCGCAATGTGCAGCAGGGCAACTACAATTTCACCACAATCGCCGTCACAGCGACCGCGATTGAGTACGTGACCTGGTTCGGTCCGGACAACGACGCCTATTTCGTGAAGGTGGGGCCGCTCTGCACGGTCACGTTGGATAATCTCGGCACGTACCCGTCCTCGTAGGGTCCTCGGCCCCCGGTCCCCCTCTCCCCTGCGAGAGCGAGGGGGAAGCGGACGCGGAGGGGCGGAGCAGAGAGGTAACGCCTGGAGTGGCGAGACCCGTCTCGCCCTCTGGGCGTGTGGTGACGAAGCATCAGCGGTGTCCGCGAAGGAGGTGGTGTGATGCTCCACACGCAGCAGGTCGCCGACGCGCTGGAGGCGCAGCGCGAGCGACTCGCCGGCTACCAGGACGCCCACCAGCAGCGCCTGGAGGTGTTTCGCCGCGCGCTGGCCGGACTGGCGGCACGGTATCCCTCCACGGGCGCGCTGCGTGCGGCCCTCGCCCAACGCGCCTCCGCCGGTGCCGAGGGTGCGCCTCCGCCGGCCGGAGCCTACCCGACGATCGAGTGGGATGCGTGGGTGGCTCGCGGGACTCAAGTGTCAGCGCACGTTGCGGCACGGCCGAGGCTACCGGTGCTGCGCTTTGGGCAGACCTTCGCGCACCATGGTGAAGCGCGCGCGTGGGCCGAGCGCCTCGCGGGCGTCACCACCTTCGCCGTGGATGGCAGCCAGATCCCGCCCTGGCGCGATGCGTCGATCCCAGTGGCGCTCGTGCAGGTCGCGCTCTTCGAGAATCCGCACCAGCCGCCCGCGCCATACGTGAAGGATGTGGCGGCCGAGCTGCTGGCGCCCGACGACCTGATCCCGCGCGTGCCGGACACCGCCGACGCGCGCACCGGCCAGGTGCTGACCTACTCGACGCAGCTCGTCCACCTGCGGCGCTTCGAGCTGGAGGCACGCACGGTCATCGAGCGCATGCGCTACCACGCGCGGCGGCGCGAGCAGGGCGAGGCTGATGCGCGGGGGCTGGTGGTCGCCTTCTACGACGGCAGCCTGATCGTCTCGTTTGCCCTGGCGCTGGCCCGCGAGCAGCGTGAGCGCTACGTGGCCGCATCGCGCCAGATGCTGGCCGCCTCGACAGAAACGCGCATCCCCCTGGTGGGCTATATAGACACCAGCTACGCACGGGACGTCGTGACGCTGCTGAGCGCGCTGGGAGGGGGTGACGGGGAACGCGGAGGCCGCGGAGGCCGCGGAGGGTTCGCGGAGGACGCGGAGAAGGAGAGCAGCGAGCAACTACAGAGGGCGCAGAAGGCGCAGACGAGGAACCTGGGAAGAGACGCGGAGGGCGGCGGTGGCAGCGCCGGAACGGGGACGCGCGGGGTGCATGACGCGCTGCTGTGGCACGGCGCGCTCGAATGGGGCGACCGTACGCCAGCGTTCGTCTCGGCGCGCGGCGATCTGGCGCAGCTCGGCTACGAGATGCAGGCCGAAGACGTGGCGTTCGTCTACTTCCAGGCGGCGACCGACCGGCCGCCGGCGCGCATCGAGTTGCCGCGCTGGGTGGTGGACGACGGCCAGCTCGACGCGGTGATGGACGTGGTGCGCGCGGAGACCATCGCCGGCACCGGGTATCCCTATCTCATCGAAACGGCCGACGCGGCGGCGGTGATCACGGCGGCCGACCGCGCGCAGTTCTATGCGCTCTTTCAGCAGTTCGCCGAGCACACGGGGATCGGCTTCTCGTTCTCGCGCAAGGCGCTAAGCAAATCGCGCCGCCGCGTGTGAGCGAAGGGGAGTACGGAGAACGCGAAGGACGCGACGCGAGCGCCGAGGACGCGAAGAGGGAGAGAAGAAAGAGGACACGGAGGGCGCGGACAGTATGAGCGCGGATCACGTCTCCAACGGTTCAACGGTGATCTCGATGCCCTCCTCGGCGTTGTCGTCGAGCGCGCCAGTGGCGATGGTGGGTTGGCGCGCGGAAGCGGTAGATGGTGCGCCCGCGGTCCTGTCAGGCGGATATCCCAAGCTGCCTGAGCGGCTGGAGCGCCCCGGCACCAGCGCCGGCAAGCCCTGTCCGCGCGACCAGCGTAGCACCAGCGCCCAGCCGCCAATCAGCAGCAGCGTCGCCACCGCACCGAACAACCAGCCGGTGCGAGTGGCGGACTCCACCACCGCGGTCGTGTCCACTGCCGGCACTGGGAACGTCGGGTAGTGCGCCAGGCTCCACGATATGAGGCTCGCGGCGTGAATCTGGGCATCGTTGATCAGCTTGGCCGACCACACGCCCCAGGCGAATGCCAGCACCGGCACCAGCGAGAGCGCACGCTCGCGCCGCGGCCGTTCCAGGAATGTGCCAACCCACAGCAGCACCGGCCCCTCGACGCCCAGCAGCAGCGCATAGACTGTGATCAGGTCGTGCCAGAAGCGCAACGTCTGAAGCTGAGGGTCCATCGGGAGCCTCGCATCGTCACTCAGAGCGTGCCCTCATCGTGGACATCTGGCGACAGGGCCACCGTGTCGGCCACCTCTGCCACGCTCGCCGCCGGAAGCGCCAGCGCAAACGTGCTGCCTGTGCCCGGCGCGCTGGCGTGCAGCCAGATGTCGCCGCCCATCGCGCGCATGTTCTGCCGGCAGATGTACAGGCCCAGTCCTGTGCCGCGAATTTGGCTTTCGCGCGCCGAATCGCCGCGCGAGAAGCGCCCGAACAACCGCTCGCGCTCGTCCTCGGGAATGCCCATCCCCTCGTCGCTGACGGCGATCATCAGGAACGGCTCGCCGGCAGCCACGGCAGCTTGCAGCGCCGTTCGCGGCTGGTCGGGGGCATCGTCGGCGTCGCGCTCGGTGCCAAGTTGCGGCAACACCTGCGTCGGGCGCTCGCTGAGCGGGTCGTCCGCCTCCGTCGCCTCCTCTGGGCTGGCGGCGGCCAAGGCGGCTTGCTCGCAGGTCACCACCACGCGGCCGCCCTGGGGGCTGTACTTCAGCGCGTTGCCGATCACATTGTCGAGCACCTCTTTGAGCCGCGCCACGTCCGCGAAGACGCAGCACTCGCGCGCGACTTCGCTCACCGGCTCGTGCGCACCGCCCTGCTCGTCTGCCTGCTCGCCCGGATGCACGGTGTACGCTCGCTCCCGATACGAGCGTAGCACCTCATCCACCACCGAGGCCACCCGCACCGGCCCGATGTGCAGCTCCAGCCGGCCGGTATCCAGTCGCGAGGTCTGGAGCAGCCGCTCGGCAATGTCGGCCAGCTCCTGCGCCGACTCGGCGGCACGCTGCAAGAAATCCAGCGCGCGCGGCTCGTCGCGCGAGCCGGGGTAGTCGTGCAGCAGGTCGAGGAAGCCCTGCACGCCCGTCAGCGGGGTGCGCAGCTCGTGCGAGGCAGTGGCGATGAAGTCGTCTTTCAGGCGGTCGAGCGCGCGCTGCTTGCGATATGCGCGGTCCAGCTCAACGTAGAGGTGAGCGTTTTCGATGGCCTGCGCGGCTTGCGTCGCGAACAGCTCCAGCAGCCACAGGTCGTCGCGGGTAAAGACCCGCCGCTCGGCGTCGTCGAGCACGTCCAGCACACCGATCACGTGATTGTGATGGCGCAGCGGCACGGCGATCACGGCGCGGAAATCCTCACCCTCGTAGATCGGCCCGCGCAGCGGTGAGACGCGGTAGTCGTCCACTACCAGCCCCGCGCCGCTCGCGGCAACCTGTCCCGCCAGCCCCTCGCCGATGCGAATGCGGGTGCCCGCGTAGTCGCCCCGTAGGCCCTGCGAGACGATCACCCGCAGCTCATCGCGGCGCTCGTCGCGCACGTAGACCGCGCCAGCACGCGCGCCAAGGAGGGCAATCGAGCGGTGCAGGATATCGGCGACCAGCTCGCGCGAGTCGGTCCCAAGCTGGCTGGCGACCTCCAGCGAGGTGGCATGCAGCGCCATCATCTGGCCGATGCGCTCCTGCGCTACCTCCGCCACCTCCTGCGCGCGCTGGCGAGCGAGCACCTGGCGTGTGACATCCACCGCCGCGACCAGGACGCCCGCCGCGACCGGGCCCCGACCGGCCAGCGGCGAGCTGGTCACGTTCCAATAGGTCAGCCCGCGCTCCGGCGCGTGCAGCGGCAGCTCGATCATCGCCTGATGTTCGCCGCCGTGCAGCACCGCGTCGAGGCGCAGGCTGGCGGCAAGCTCGGAGGCGCGCTCAGGGTCGATCTCCGCCAACCGCTTGCCGGCGAGGGGCTGAGTGCTCTCGCGGCCCAGCAGCAGGCTAAAGGTCGGGTTGGCGAGGGCGAAGGTATGCTCGGTGCCGGTGAGTACGGCGATGGCGACCGGTGCGTGGCGCACGACTGTCTGGGCGAGCGCCGCCTGGCTGCGTGAGAAGCTGAACAGTTGATCGCGGTCGGCGGCCAGCGCCGTGAGGTCCGCCAAATCGTCGAGCGCCGCAAGGTGACGGGCTCCCAGACGGCGCAGCGTGCTGGCAGCCAGCACGCCCAGGAACTGCCCGCGCGCCAGCAGGGGAATCGCGAGCACCGTCCCCACCCCTGGCGCGCTAGAGGTTCCCTCCCGCGTAACACCTAGCCGGTCCGCACGGTCGGCATCCGCAACAGGAGCCAGTGTGTCGAGCCATTCCGCGACGTACGCATCCGCCGGCGGCTGCTGGGCGGCGCCCTCATGGAGCACCATCGAGCGACGGGTAGCGGCGACCTCCGCGACCAACTGCCCCGGCTGGGACGATGGGGGGTGCGTGGCGCCATGGAGCGCGTCGCGGTTAACGTCCGCTCCGGCCGCGATACCACGAGCACGGAGGCGCAGCACGGGCGGCAGCTCTTGCCCTCCCACGTGCGCGCTGGCACTGCTCCATGCGGCCGGCTCGGCGATCCAGACCTCCGCCCGCGCCGGATCGAGCGTGGTGGCAATGCCCTCGGCTACCACGCCCACGGCTTCTTCAAACGGGCGGTCGAGCAGCGCGTGGCGCAGGCCAGGCAGCGCGAGGGCGAAGGCATCGGCCAACGCCAGCGGCGGCGGGGCGAGCGGCTCACGCGCGCGCCCGGCCAGGCCGGTGAAGTCAATCTCGCGTGTACGCGCGGCGCCGTTGGAGGTCCGGCGTCGCACCGGCGGGGCAGACAACACGGCCGGCTCGCCAGCGGCCTGCGTACGCCTCGCGGGCGGCTCGGACTGCGCCACCGTCGCACGCGAATTCGTGGTTGCCTCACCGGAAAACTCGCGCACCTCGCGCCTGCTGCGGGTCCGCGTCCGCCGCTGCTGGGTCATCGTCGCCTCGGTCATCGCCGCTGGATGGATGCCGCCCCCTCAAAAGGACGTATGGTGTACGTCCCTCCAGTGTACGCGGGGTCGCACGAAGCGGTCAAAGTGGACGGCCTATTCGTCCTTGCCAGTGGAACGAGCCAGCGGTGGCGCGCGTCACACAGGATACCTCCAGTCACACTCGCTCGCTGCGCAGCGAGAGCGCGGCAAGGATCACCATCAGCACGGCGAAGCCGGTGATGAACGCCAGATCAGGCCACACGTCGGCCAGCCCCAATCCCTTGAGCATCACGTCTTTGAGGGCAAAGCCGGCATAGGTCAGCGGCATGACGTAGGCGAGCTGCTTGAGCACCACCGGTAGCGTCGCCACGGAGAAGAACAATCCGCCAAGCAACACCTGCGGAACCAGCAGCAGCGGCACGAACTGGATCGCCTGTAGCTCGTTGCGCGCGAAGGCCGAGGCGAAGATGCCCATGTTCACGCCGCCGATGGTCAGCGCCAGCGTCACCAGAAACAGTAGCGCCAGATTACCGGCGTAGTGGACCCGCAGCACGCCGATCACGAAGGCCAGAATCAGCAGCGACTGAAGTAGCGCGAAGAGCGTGAAGCCGATCACATAGCCCAGCACCAGCTCGCTCTTCGCCAGCGGCGAGACCATCAGGCGCTCGATGGTGCCCTGGGTGCGCTCGCGCAGGAACGCGACCGAGGTAAGCAAGAACACAAAGAAGAACGCGAAGAGGCCGACGAGGAACGGAGCGAAGGCGTCGGTCTCGGTGTATTGCGGCCCACCGTAGAGGTAGCTCACCGCGAGCGCCGGCTGCGTCAGCGTGGTAGCAGGCACACCGGATGCCCCACCGCCGAGCGCGGCGTTCTGCTGTTCGCGCTGGAGCGCCGCGACGAGTTGCCCCACGACCTGCCGCACCTGTCGCGCGACCGCCGGATCGGAGCCTTCGAGCCGCAGTGCCGGCGCGGATGCGCCGGGGCCGAGCGTCGCGGGGAAGACGAGCACACCGTCGGCATCACCACGCTTGAGTGTCGCGTCCACATTGCCGCGCGCCACCTGCTTCACCGTCAGTCCCGGCTGGCCGCCAAGCTGCGTCTGGATCGCGCTCATCACGGTGCCACCGGCTGGGCCGTCTGGCGCGACGACGCCGAGTGTGACGCCTGCTACCGTGCCGTTGAGCACGAAATTGAGGATCGTCATCACCAGCAGCGGCGCGCCAAACAGCAGCGCCAGCGAGCGCCGGTCACGCAGGAACTGCCGCACAATGCGCAGCGCGATTGCCAACACGCGACGAATGGACATGATTGCTTACCCACCTCTCTCCATCAGTCACAACACATTGAACCAGGCGATAAGTGCCCACAGGACAGCGGCCAGCGTCAGCACCTGCATGGTGGCGCGGACCGCCTGCCAGCGTGCGAACCGTGTGAAAACCGCACCAAGCGCCTGCTCGGTCTGAGACACGCGGCGCTGGCTGAACATCGTCGGCGCCGCCTGCGTGGTGGCGAGCGAGTGGAGAATTGACAGCGCCGCGGCGACTCCCAGCGGTTCGGTGATAGAAACCGCGACGTGCTGCGCCACGGCTGCGGCCGCGGCCGCGATGGTGATGAGCGCGGCTCCCACGCCCAGGATGCCGTACCACAGCACGCCAGGGCCGAGATCGGCTGCCTGGGTGTACGCCGCGTACGCGACGGCGCCGATGCGATGGCGAGCCGGGAGCTGCTTGAGTGACTGATCGAGGCTGGCACCGGCGAGCATGCCATCAGCCGCAGCGGCGGCCACACTCAGGACGAAGGCTAGAGTTGGGGCCATCGCGACCTCCTCAGCTACCCGCGAGAACGTGCGCTCAGGACGCTGCAGGCGGTGCGGGTTGCCCACCCGCGACATCGGCGGCCCTGCCGGCTGGCACGCGCGTCAGGCGCATGATCTGTGGCACGCCGAACAGCCGCAGGGCAAGCCGCACCGGCAGCGGCGCCCAGTGCTTCGCCGTGTCGGTGACGATGCGCGGGTTCGTGAGTCGGATGTGCCGCCCGCGGTTCTCGATCTCGGCGCCGCCAGCGGCAAGCACGTTGCGCACCCAATCGGTCTCAGCGCCATAGGTGAGCGCGAAGACGTAGCCGGTGCCATCGCGGAAGGCGTTGATCGGTATGCGATACGTGCGTCCCGACCGGCGTCCCTTGTGAGTCAGGATCGCGAATCCCGGCAGCCATCCCGCGAGCGGCCTCGTCAGCCGGTTGGTCACATGGCGGTTGAACCGCCCCATCCGCGCTGGTAGTGGCATGGTCTCCCCCCTTCGCTCGCTTCGTCTCGCCTCTGCGTTCTCTGCGTCCGCTACGGTTGCTCTCTTCGTCTCTGCGCCCTCCGCGACCCTCCGCGACCCTCCGCCGTCCCCGTCATCCTTTCTACCCCTGAGCGATGGTCGCCTCGTCACCGTGGGCGAAGTAGAGGAACGCGCGGTCGAAGTCCTTTTCGCCTGACTCGCGGCGCAGCCCATCCGGCGTATCCACCGCCAGCAGCTTGCCGAAGCGCATCAGTGCCAGCCGCGAGCAGCGCGCCGCCTCGTCCAGGTGATGCGTCGAGACCACGATGGTCACACTCTGCGCGTTGAGCCGCGCGAAGTGGTCCCAGAAGGCGACACGCAGCTCAGGGTCGATGCCCACCGTTGGCTCGTCGAGGAAGAGCAGCCGCGGTTCGGCGATCAGCGCGCAGGCCAGCGAGACGCGCTGGCGCATGCCGCCGCTGAGCGTGCCGACCGGCGCGCGCAGGCTACCGGCCAGGTCCACGAGGTCGAGCACCGCCGTGATGCGCTCGCGCAAGCGCCTGCCATGCAGCCCGTAGATTGCGCCAAAGAACGCCAGATTCTCGCGCACGCTTAGCTCGCCGTAGAGCGCGCTGGCCTGCGTCATGTAGCCAATCTGGGCCGCCACGCCGCGATCAGGCATCGTGTGGCCCAGCACGCGCACTGTGCCAGCCGTAGGGCGCGCCAGTCCCAGCAGCAGGCGGATCAGCGTCGTCTTGCCGGAGCCGTTGGGACCAATCAGGCCGAACGTCTCACCTTCCCGCACGCTCAGGCTCACGTTGTCGAGCGCGCGGAGCATGCCGTAGGTCTTGCTGACGCCGTCGAGCACAATTGGGTCGCCCGCATGCTGCCGCATCGTACCCTCCCTCGAAGTCACATTGCTGAGTGAGCGCCCATTCAGTCACGGCGCGACGAAAACGGGCGGATCGCTAACGAGCCTCGATACCTCTGAGCAGCGTGTCCACGACCTGCGCCACGTACGGCTCGGCGGGCAGGCCGGTGAATTGGAGCGCGAAGAGCGCGCCGCCGATCATGCGCGCCGTGAGCTGTGTATCGTGCGGTCGCAGCTCGCCTGCCGCCACGCGCCCATCCAGAAAGCCGGCCATCAGACCCAGAATCATGCGCTGGAACATCCGCAGCCGATCCTGCAGTTGCGGCCGAGCCAGCGCTTCATGCAGCACAAGCCGCAGCAAGTCCTGGCGCTCGGCCATCGCCGCGTAGCCGCGTGTGAGTGCCTGGATGAGAAACTCGCGCATCGGCAGCGCCTCGGCACCCGAGAAGATCGTCGCCAGCACTGGCAGCGGCCCATCGCGCTCGATGATCGCCCAGAAGAGATCGTCTTTGCTGCGAAAGTAGTGATAGATTAGCCCCTGAGCAACGCCGGCGGTGAGGGCGATGTCTTTGATGCTGGTGCGCTCCATGCCCTGCTCGGCGAAGAGCCGGCGCGCCACGTCGAGAAGCTGATTGCGCCGCGCCTCGGCCTGGACTTCGCGTTTATTGGGCACCGCCATCGCACACTTCTCCCGCTCTCGTTGGCTGAACACTCACTCAGTGAATCCAGTGAGAGCATAGTGAAGGCGAGGGGGACTTGTCAAGACTTGGCCGCTGGCTCAGCCATCACCATCACATCCGCAGAGACGACCGACTCGCGATACTGATTCACTCGCGCGCCGCCGGGGCGCAGCTCGCGTGCGATGGCCGCCAGCCAGCGACGGCGCTGGTCGAGTGTCAGGCGCGGTTCTGCGATCCCCGGATCCTCCTCGACCCACGGAGCGCAGGCCAGGAACTCGCCCAGCAGCGGCCCGCTCGTGGCGGTGGGCACGTAGTCGTCCACGCCGATGAAGCCACGCGAGGGTTCGTAGGGGCGTCCGGTGGACGCCCACTCGCCGTGTCCGGTGGACGCCCGCGCGGTGATGCTGGATTGACCGTCGAAGACCAGGTCGAAGAAGTTGCCGGTCTGCATCGCGCAGACGTTGTAGCGCAGGCTGCGATACGGCGGCTGGAGCGCGCCGAGCACTGAATCCAGCCACTCTTGCGGCTGCCAGTCTGAGGCGCTGCCGGGTCCGGCCCACGGCGCGTCGTTGGCATCGTTCTGGACCACGATCTCGGCTGCCTGCGCGTCCAGGTGGCGCAGGTAATCGGGGGTGAAGGCGTCAAGGCTGATGGCGACGCCTAGTCGCCCAGCGGCGGTGGAGATCACGCGCACTTCGGCGAGCCTGCCGGGCGTCAGGTCGAGCGTTTCGCGCTCATTGTGCGTCAGGTTGACCTTGTTCACGCGACCCAGCAGCGCGCCATCGGGACCAAACACCAGCGCGGCGTTGTAGACGTCGGGACCCTCCGGTAGATAGACGGCGCTCGCGCCCGGCGAACCCCAGCGCCGGATGGCACGCGGATCGGTCGAACGGCGCACTCGTGGGGCAAGGGTCGTGGCGACGAGGAAGACACCGTGGCGCCGCGCCTGTTCGGAGAGTGTCTCGAGAAACGGCCGGTAGAGTGCGTCGGTCAGCGCCAACAGCAGCGCGCGGGCGAGTGAGATGCCCGGCCAGCGCAGCCGATAGGCCAGGATACGTCGCGCGTGGGCCAGCGCGAGCAGCGTCAGGGCAGTGCGCGACGAGCGGGCGTGTCGCGCGAGCAGCCCGCGTGGACCGGCGAGCGCGGCGGGCAGGCCGAGCAGCTCGCCCAGCACGACCAGCGTAGGCCCGTCAGACGCGATGTGCGGCGCCGCCAGCCCCACGATGCGTTCCAGCTCAGTCCGGCACTCGGTCTCCTTCGCCGCGATGTGCATGCGATTGCCAACGGCGATTACGCGCACCACCCGCTCACCACTGGTATCCAGCTCGGCGTCACGCCCCTCCTCGCTCGTCGCCGTTCGGGCGTCCACCGGACGCCCCTACGCCTGAGCCGAGGTCGCGGCCGCACTCAACCGACGGAAGCGCGCGGCGCTCATCTCACCGAGGCCGATGGCGGCGAGGAAGAAGATGATATGTAGGATGGCGATCACCGGCGTGATGCCCGTGCCGCGCTGGATGAAGCCAATGATCGCCAGCAGCAGCCCGACGACGAAAGTAGCCGCCATGACGCCGATCGGCCCGCCCCTGAAGGCCTGCGCCGCGCCCAGGAACCACAGCGCGGCCACGAAGATGATCCCCAGGATCATGTGCAGCGTGATGAAGGTCAGGGCATGGTTGGTGAAGAACAGAATCCCCAGGATCAGATTGATGATGAAGATCACGCGCAGCAGCCACGCCACGATTCGTACCGCCACAACCCACTCCTTCCAGCGCAATCCATGTTGCGCGCTTGCTCGCCCGATGCCGGCCGGCGCATGCCACCTCGCGGATGGCATGTGTTGTCCGCGGCGGTGCCGTTCGCATGCCGTAGCATACTCTAGCGATCCGGCCGCGGCGAGATCAAACACCGCGGGGCTTTGCCGCCGGT
>DASVAA010000125.1:0-54240 GCA_036376595.1 Ktedonobacterales bacterium
ACGGCGGACTCCTGGATGAAGCATGCGTTGGTGACCTGGTGGCTCTGGAGACCCATGCAGCCGGTATGGAAGTGATGGTGATCTGGGAACTGCACCGCGACACCGCTGACATTCGGGCGATCGGGCTGCCGGTCTTCAGCCCGGGAGCGATCCCCACAGGCCCCCTCCGGCTCGACGCCCGCCCGCCAGGTGCGCTGGAGTCCGCCGTCGTCGGAGACTGTTCAGTGACCCGCGACGATCTGGTCCTCGGCGACGATGATGGCGTGCTCTTCGTACCTAGCCGACAGGCTGAGGAGATCGTCACGCTGGCCGAGACGATCCGCGATACCGAGCGGCGCCAGGCCGAGCATGAGCCGGACGATGCTCACTCGCCTCGCCCGCTTGACTCCCTGAGGCTTTTCAGACGCTTTCTGACTGGCGCCGCGCTCGTACACGGGCGGTTGCTGCGCTACGGGTTGTTCCTCGTGGTGGAAGGCGCGGACAGCGCTCCTCCTGGCGGCGACGCGAGCCGGCGCGTGGCAGAGACTCTCATAGAGCAGATGACGCCGGTACTGATGAGCGACTGAGCGATGGGCAACGCGCAATTCTCGGCGCTGCTGAAACTGGTGATGATACGGGCCGGTCTCGATCTGCGCCGGCGGTCGCTCTGTACCGGCACTGATCTCGGCGCAGCCATAGCGGCGGTGACACTCATCGGCCATACCGCGCACGTCGTTACCGTCAACGCTTGCTGGGCGTACGTATTCCGGCCGGGGGGAGGACTTGTTCACATCACGCGAGACCACCCGGCAATGGCCACTCAGGCGGGGAATGCGCTAGCTGACCCGGAAACACCCGACGCACATCCGCGGCACGATCGGGTCTTCGTGAAGGTGATTGGTGAGCTTGCAGCAGACGACATAGACGTAGAGATGAGCGAACTCGTCATGCACCCCGGTGACCTCTTGCTGCTCGGCTCTCCAGGACTGCCGCGGGCTTTGAGCATGCCGCGGATCGAGACCCAACTGCGCGGAGCGGCCGATCCGCGCGTCGCCGCATCCCTGTTAGTGCGTGCGGGAACGCATCTCGCGGAGAAGCAGGACTTCAGTGTCATCGTGGTGAAGCCGCACAGCGAGCAGAGCGACTGGCTGGCAGAGTTCGGCATCGCGACGACCGACGCGCGAGTACCCTGGCGCTCAGACAGCGCAACCGATCATCTCTCCGAACAATGATGCACTTGTTAGGCCCCTGTAGGGTGCGGTCACATGGCTGACAGAACTCGGAGATACGCTCCGCATAGGAAGCATGAATGGGTGGGTGCACGGTTGAGCCGCCGACGGCGAAGAGGGGGGCCAGAGATGCACAAAGAAGACGCAAAGCCACAGCGCGGCAATCTGGGCAGCCTATCTGCGGGTGTCACCTCGCGCTGGGGCCAGTTTAGGCGATGGCTCAGTGAAGCGATGGTCCAACGCAACCCTGGTTTGCCGCCGGTACAGCAAGCACGGCCGCATCCACGCGATCTGCCGCTTGACACGGGCCGGATGCAGTTCGCTCGCTGGCTGGTCGAGCATGGCAAGCTGAGTGAGGGATGGGAGCGCAACCATGAGCCGTAGCCACGTGGAGCCACTGCGGGATGAGCAGGTGTCGCGCGCGCCAGAGCGTGGGAGCCGAGCGCCTGGCTCCGGAATTGGCGCCTCATATCTGATTGCCATGCCGACGTATAACGAGCGCGAGAATATCGGAGGACTGCTCGACGAGATCCATGCGGCTGCTCCTGGTGGCGACATTGTGGTCATTGACGACAACTCGCCTGATGGCACCGGTGTGCTGCTCGACTCACTGGCTGCCACACTTCCGTTCCTGCGCGTGATCCATCGCCCTGGCAAGCTCGGCCTCGGCACCGCCTACGTGTGCGGCTTCCAGTATGCCATTGACAACGGGTATGATTTCGTCTTCGAGATGGATGCCGATCACTCCCACAAACCTGAATATCTACCCAATCTCTTGCGCGCCGCTGAGCAGGCGGATCTCGTGATCGGCTCGCGCTACATTCCTGGCGGCGGCGCCGCCAACTGGTCAACGTTGCGCCGCTTCATTAGTGGGGCGGGCAATACGTTCGCGCGCGTCTTGCTGCACATCCCCGCACATGACTGCACTGGCGGCTTCCGCTGCTACAGCACCGCCGCGTTGCGGAGCGTGGACCTCAGCCTCATCCGCGCCCACGGCTTCGCCTTTCAAGTCGAGATGGCCTACGTGTTCTGGAAGTGCGGCTACCGGGTGCGCGAAGTGCCGATCATCTTCCACGATCGTCAGGCGGGCAAATCCAAGATGTCGCACAAGGTCATCGTCGAGGCATTGCTCTGGGTCCTGCGCACCCGCCTGCGAGGCGATGCTGCAGCCCGCATTGCCCCAGTTCGTGCTGCAGCACCCGGTGAGCAGGTCGTCGAGACATGGGGCCAACCGCATGGGTGAAGTTCCCCTGCTTTCGCGGACAGGTCTTTGCTAGGTGGCGGCCGGTGTTTGGGTAGCCCCCTCCTCAGGGGCTTCCCCCCAAGCCTACAGGCGTCCACCAAAGCGGGTCAACTCCACCTATCGCTTGGGCACTCATGACGGTTCGGAATGCGCCCGCAGGAACGCGCTGACCTCGCCTGCCGCTGGAACCGCCTCTTGTGCTCCGGGCCGCGTGATGGCAAGCGCTGCGGCCGCCGCCGCGACGCGCATCGCCTCCGCCGCGGTCATGGACAAGGCGCCCACTGCATAATAGCCAATGAAGGTATCGCCCGCGCCTGTTGTATCCACCGCCTGTACGCCACCAAATGCCGGAACATAGATCTCGCTGTCGTCGAGCGCACGATAGAGCATTGCGCCGTGCTCACCCAACGTTATGATCACCTGACGTGGGCCGCGAGCCGCCAGCTCACGTGCCGTGCGAGCCGCCGTCTCGATGGTTGGACTCGGTTGATCCAACAGAGAAGCGGCCTCGATCTCATTGGCGATCAGCGTATCAATCAGCGTGCCCTCTTCGGCTGGTAGCTCGCGCGCGGGTGCTGGATTCCAGATGACGTGGACTCCTTGCATATGCGCCAGCCGCATCGCTTCCACGGTGGTCTCCCACGGCACTTCATTTTGAACGAGCAGCACCGCAGCGCTCTGGATGATCAGCGCCTGCGCGCGCACATCTGCGGGAGTAAGCCGCTCGTTCGCGCCCGGCGCGAGTACGATGGTGTTCTGTCCGACGTCGTCAAGGGTAATCGTCGCCTGCCCGCTCGTCGTGGCGCGCTTCTGCACGATCGAGTGGGCATCTATGCCGGCGTTCCCAAGGGTCGTGCGCAACGCCGGGGCGAAGGGATCATCGCCAAGGGCGGCAATCAGCGCCGTGTCACCACCTGCCGCGGCGGCCGCCACCGCCTGGTTCGCACCCTTGCCTCCGGTGTGGTAGGTCGTGCTGAGTGCGCGCACCGTCTCGCCTGGACGCGGGAACGCCACGACACGGTTGACGATATCCATGTTAATGCTACCGACCACCGCGACATGTGGGCGTGTCCGGAGTCCTGGGGACGACGACGCTGTGGATATGCTCATGCGCGCTCCTTGTCGTTTTGCGGCGGGCGTCCGGCAATCCCACGACCTCACCGCTTGGGGAGGGAGGCAGAGAAGACCGCCCTCTCGCCTAGAGGCCGGGGGGTGCCGGTACCAGTGGGTACCGGCGCGCCCGCCGCCGTGGATTGGCGATGACTGAAAATGAAAGCAGGGCTGGAAGAGCTAGAAGCCGGTGAACGATGTTCCTTTGGTGACGAGCTGGAGCGGTGAGCTGACACTCGCGGGGATCGTCTGCCCCTTGATCACTTGCACGGCGTACTTGACGCCTAGCACGCCCTCTTGGGTGGGTTGCTGCGCGATGTCGGCGTAGATCGCACCTTGCTGGACGTCGTTGACCACTTCCTGCTCGCCATCAATGCCGACGATGGCGATACCGCTCTTGTTGGCCTGCTGGATCGCCTTGAGCGCACCGAGCGCCATCTCGTCATTCTGGGCGAAGACTCCCTTGACGGTTGGGTGCGCCTGCAGGAGGTTCTGCATCACGTTGAGTGCGGTGCTGCGGTCGAAGTTTGCACTCTGGCGCGCGACCACCGTGATGCCTGGCGCCGTCGCGATCTCCTGCGTGAAGCCCTTCTCACGGTCAGCCTCTGCTGATGTGCCGAGGCTGCCCTGCAAGTCGATCACCTGTCCCTGACCGTTGAGCGCCTTGATGAGTTCATCAGCTGCCATCTTGCCTGCCTGGATATTGTCCGAGGCGATATACGTCGCCACCTGGCCCGACGTGACGCTGCGGTCCAGCGTGATCACCGGGATATGCGCGTTGTTGGCTAGTTGTACGGCGCTTGACAGGCTCTGACTATCCGTCGGGTTGAGCAGGATGGCGTTCACCTTCTGCTGGATAAGGTCCTGCATCTGGTTCAGCTGCGTGGAGGGGTCATTGTTGCCATTGTCGACGATGACGCTGACCCCTTCTTTCTGTGCTTCTGCCTTGACGCCGTTGACCATCGCGACGAAGAAGGGATTGTTCAGCGTCGAGACGGCGAAGCCGATGGTGTATTTGTTGCTCCCGCCGCTCGTGTTGCCGCTCGATCCGCCAGTGGTCGGTGACGCGCACGCGGCCACTGCCAATGCAAGCAGCACGGCCACCACCATTCCCAGTCTGACGTGCCAGGACTGAGACTTCATACAAGCCTTCCTTTCGACTCTGAGAACGTTTCCAGAGCCTCGACTATCGAGACAGGGCCATTCCCTGTACTCACCGAGATGCAGCGCTCGCTCGCCAGCCAGCCAGTCAGCCAGCCTGTGCGTCACCCCTGGCGGCCATCTAGCGAGCCAGGCGATAGAGCTGGCGCGACCGGAGCAACCCCATGGCGCCTAGTGCGTCGTGCGCTGGCGGTCAAGCATGATGGCCAGCAGGATGATGGCGCCCTTGATGGCGTCCTGGTAAAAGGCGTTGATGTTGAGCAGGTTGAGACCGTTTCCGATCACGCCCAGGATTAAGGCGCCCACCAGCGTGCCCCACAGCGTACCCTCGCCACCGAAGAGGCTGGTTCCCCCCAGCACGACCGCGGTGATTGCATCGAGCTCGTAGCCGGTCCCGGCCGTTGGCTCGGCGGTTCCCAGTCGCGAGGTGAGCACCAGTCCCGCCAGGGCCGCGAGGACGCCTGACACGACGTACACCGCGACCAGGTAGCGCTTCACCGGGATGCCCGCCAGATAGGCGGCGCGCTCGTTGCCACCGATTGCATAGATGCGGCGCCCATGTGTCGTGCGCGCCAGCGCTACGGCGCCGATGGCGAAGACGATGAGCGTCAAGATTACTGGGATCGGGATGCCGGCGATGGCGCCTGCGCCGAAGGTCGCGAAGCCGGCGGGGAGGTTGAAGATCGGCGTGCCCGCTGTGTAGATTTGCGTCAGGCCGCGGAAGAGCGTGAGGGTGCCAAGGGTCACGATGAAGGGGGCCAGACGGGCATAGGCCACGAAGAGCCCGTTGAGCAGGCCCGCCAAACCACCGACCACCAGACCGATGAGCGATGCCCACCATGGGTTCATGCCGCTGACCATCAGGCCAGCCGCGATGGCCGAACTGAAGGCGAGCACCGAGCCGACCGACAGGTCGATACCGGCCGTCAGAATGACGTAGGTGCTGCCGATGGCGAGCAGCGCGTTCACGGATGTCTGCAGCGCGACGTTGAGCAGGTTCGGGACGGTCAGGAACGAGCGCGACAGAATGGACAGCGCGATGAAGATCATGATGAACCCGAGCAATGGACCAAGATGATGCTTGGCAATCCAGTCCGTGCCTGTACGCACGCGCCCCTGCGTCACGACCGCTGCCGTTTGCGCTTTCATCGTGTGCTCTTCCCTTCTGCCGCTGCCGCTCCGCCTCCCGCGGCGAGCTCCATGAGTGCGACCTGGCTCATGTCCTGGCGGCTCAACTCGCCAGCGATCGTCTGGTCCCGCATGACATAGACACGGTCGCAGACGCCCAAAAGCTCCGGCAGGTCGGAGGAGACGATCAAGAGGGCTTTGCCCTCACGCTTGAGGTCGTTCATGATGCCATAGATCTCAGCTTTGGCCCCGACGTCCACGCCACGCGTCGGCTCATCCATGATGAGCAGCTGGGGGTTGCGCGCCAGCCATTTGCCGAGCACCACCTTTTGCTGGTTGCCGCCGCTGAGACTTTCCGCGCTCTGCTCCACCGAGTGCAGCCGGATGCGCAACTGGTCCGCCATCCGCCGCGCGAAGGTGTCTTCCGTGCCGCGCTCGATGAGCGAAAAGCGCTGGCGCGCGGTGAGCGATGGTAAGGCCAGATTCTGGCGCACCGAGAACGGCAGGATCAAACCGTCATACTTGCGATCCTCGGTGATGAAGGCGACACCGGCGGCCAGCGCTGCTCGGGGCGACCGAAAGTGTACAGTCTGGCCGGCCAACTCCATGGTGCCTGTGATGATGTGGTCCACCCCCGCGACCGCCCGCGCCACTTCGGTGCGCCCAGACCCCATCATGCCGCCCAAGCCGACAATCTCGCCCGCACGCACCTGCAGTGACACGTCATGGATGGAGGCCGTCGAGACGTCGCTGAGCCGGAGCAGCACACGGCCAGGCGCCATCTCGGTATACGGGTAGAGCTGCTCAATCTTGCGCCCCACCATCTCGGCGACCAGCTCGCTTTCGCTGGTGTCCGCCACCTGATGTGTGGCGATCAACTGGCCGTCGCGTAAGACCGCTACCACATCGGCCAGGGAAAACACGTCAGCCAGGCGGTGACTGATATAGATGATGCCCACCCCTTGCGCACGCAGGCTGCGCAGAATCTCGAAGAGCCGCTCGGTCTCCTGGTTGGTGAGGGAGGCTGTCGGCTCGTCAAGGATCAGGAAACGCATGTCGCGCAGCAAGGCCTTGCCGATCTCGACGAGCTGCCGCTCGCCGACACCTAAACGGGCGACAAGCGTGTCGGGTGTGCGCGTGAGATGCAGCGAGGCGAGGATGCGGCGCACCGCCGTGTCCAGCTTGCCGCGCAGGATGACTCCGCCGCGTTCCGAAAAAAGCGCCTCGTTGCCCAGCAGGAGATTCTCCGCAATGCTGAGATTGAGGAAGACGTTCAGCTCCTGATAGATGATGCTGATACCTGCCGCGCGGGCGTCCATCACTGAACCGAATCGGACGGGGCTGTCGTCGAGCAGAATCGAGCCTGAGTCGGGATCGGGCCGCAGCACCCCAGCGAGCATGTTCATCAGAGTGGACTTGCCCGCGCCGTTCTCCCCAACGAGCGCCAGGATCTGGCCGCTCGTGACCGAGAGGCTAACCGCATGCAGCACCTCGACACCGGCAAATGACCGGGACACATCGCGTACGGCGAGTGTCGTCATGGTGGTGCTTCCTTCCTTCCCGCATGCCTTTCCGCATGCCTGCCTGCCTACCGCCAACGCTAGAACGCCACGCCCGCGCGCAAGACCACATTGGCGTAGGGCGTCCATTCGCCGGTGCGCACGATGGCGATGGCCTCGCGACAGGTCGCCTTGATCTGCTCGTGCGGGACCAGCTCCACAGAGGTCTCGTGCAGTTGGGCGCGTAGCCGCCGAAAGTACGCGGGATTCGTCTGGGGGAGCTCGGACGCTAGCAGCGCCGCTTCAATTGGGAGCTCACTGAGCACGGTCGCAAGCACATCGTCCAGGGCGGGGCTGCCCTCATGTAGCGCCAGATCAATACGCTGCACACCAGGCGGGACCGGCAAACCATAGTCGCCCAGCACCAGCAACTGACCGTGGCCGAGCTCGGCCACAACCCGTGACAGCTCGCCGTGCAGGATACCAGCGCGTTTCATCGTCGTTGACTACCTCCTCTCGCCTCGCCGTTGAGTGATCGGGGTCGGGATGCGAATAGACTTCAGAGGGTGCGGATGCAGAAGAATCCGTGATCTGCCCGCGCCACCTCCCTCGGGCAGGCGTGGCAGCAGGAGTCCGAGAGTGCGCCCATCGCTGGTTTGTTTTTCCTCTCTATCCGCTTACCTGTTTGGCTCTTGCTCTGCCGGTATGCCCGCTTACCTGCCGTTCTTGGAAACGGTTCCAGATGTGCTCATGGCATACCTCCAGTCGAGTTCGCCAAGGGACATGTCTCTGTCGCGAACGCCAACACTAGGTCGGGCCGCGCAGTGTCGAGGCACGCACGATGAGTCGCGGTTGGAACTCGACTTGGAGTTCGGTCACGTGCGACTCATCAGGTGTTGGCAAGCCCGCGCCCGCGCCTGAGCGCTCGTCCAGTTGCATGCGCGCCAGCAGGAGCTTCATGGCTGCTTTGCCCATGTCATACGCGGGCTGATCCACGGTTGAGAGCGCGGGCGAGGCATACTCAGTGGGTGGGATATTGTCGTAGCCAATGACCGCGACCTGCTCGGACACCCGTACGCCGGCCAGCGCGGCGGCGCGCAGGATGCCGATTGCCATCAGATCATTGGCGGCGAACACGCCATCGGGTATCTCGTCGCTCATGAAGATCTGGCGGCCGATATCAAACCCGCTTTGGAAGCGATAATCACCGGCGATGATCGCGTAGGAGTCGAGGCCTATACGGCGTGTGGCATCCATGAACCCCAGTCGTCGCTCAGCGGCAGACGGCGAGTCCGCCGGTCCTGAGACATGCACGAGATGCCGGCAGCCGATGTCGAGCAGATGTTGTGTCGCCAGCGCTCCACCTCGTCGATTATCGATCCACACGGTGTAGCCGGTGCGCACATGGAGCCGCTCGACCAGCACATAGGGCACATCTCCCGCAGCCTCCGCGATAGTCTGTGGCGTGCAGCGACTCCCCACGACGATCACGCCGTCCACCCAGCGACCGCGGAGCAGATTGAGGTACATCACCTCGCGCTCGCTCTTCCAGTCGGAGTTACAGAGGATCGTCGCGCGGCCCTCCTCTATCGCCATGTCCTCGGTGCCGCGCGCGACGTCAGAGAAGAAGGGATTGGCAACATCAGGAATGATGAGGCCGACGGTCGCCGTCCTCTTGTTGGCGAATCCCCGCGCGATCTGACTCGGCTCGAAGTGGAGCTCGCGAATGGCTTGCAAGACGACTTGGCGCGTCTGTGCACTGACGTAGGAGGTGTCATTGAGCACGCGCGACACCGTGGAAACCGAGACGCCGACGCGCCTCGCCACGTCCTTAATCGTCACGACTCGCCGTCGCATACACACCCTCCGCCGCTGCGCTGTGGACGCGAATGCCTGTTCTGGTACCGTTTCCACATCACCGCTCAGATTGTAGGTCGGCAAGTCCTGCGCGTCAAGGGACTGGGGCTTACAATGATGGGCAGTGGGGGTGCCATGGTGGGTATGAAGTGACAGGAAATTGCGTTGCGCCTAGTAGAAGTGTTCGCATGAGTGCGCTGCCCCCTGACTATGTCTGGGATGCCGACAGCGCCATCTAGTTCGACCCTGACGTACAGGTTCAGGCGGTGGTGCACCTGATCTTTGCCCAGTTTGAGGTCGCGAGCAGGTACTCGCCGCGCACCCCGGTGGCGCTCGAGTTGTCCTTGGCCGCCGCCCACCAGGTGGAGCAGGAGCGCACCGCGTTGACCAAACTCTGGCAGCAACATCGCGAACAGACCGTCTACGAAGCGGAGCGCATCGCCCGTCAGGGCCACACCGTCGAGTCAGAAAACCGCCCGGTAGCCTGCACGCTGGAGCGGGCCTGGGCGAAGACGCTTGTGGATGTCCCTTGTCGCTTGCCGCCTCACATGAGCAGCTCGACCAGCATATACGGCTTGTCCTCGCCCGCTACCACCATCACGCGGGGCGTTATCCGTTCGATCACCACGCGATTGCCCGCTACGCGGGTCGCCACCACCTGCGTGACAAGCGACAAGCAACCAAGGCGTCTGAAGTGTGCACCGCTCCCGTGCGTGAATCCCTGGGCGAAGACCTGGACGACGTTGGCTAGCTCTCGCCGTGGGAGGTGTTCGTAGCTCCAGTAGACTAGCGCTGCCAGATCGAGGGTCTGGCCCGCAGCTTTGCCCATGACCAGGAGGTTCTTCGCCTTTGGCACCAGCGACGCTGGCGTATAGCGCTCAAACTCGATGAGACAGCGCACGTCGCGCGTGCTCCGGTCGAGCCAGGCGGCGTCCGGTCGTTTAGACGCATCGCCCGTGAGCGCAAGGTCCAAGTCATCAAACATCGGCGCGTCGCAGACCGGCGTGAAGCCCAGCCGATCGCCAGCCAGCACCAGCGCTGAGAGCACGGTGGCATGCAGCGAGCCGTCGAGCACGCCCTCCGCGAAGAGGCTCGGATAGATCACCGGCAGGAACTGCGGATCACGCAGGGTAGCCACCAGCCCGCGTGCGAGCTCCACCCCAGCCTGCAGCTTTGGCGTGAGCGCCATCGGTATTCCCTCTACGCCTTCCAACTGCGGACGACGTCGGGCGATTCGCCGCCGTGGACGAGCACCTTCTGCCCCACTTTGACGAGCAGTGGCGCCAAGATCGCCCGCCCGCTGACGAGTGCCTCGCCTGTGGAGAGCGAAGGCAGCTCTTTGATATCAACCTCTGAGAAGTAATCCGATGTGCTGCGGATAAACGCCTGGTCTTCTGGATTCTTGATCCGCATGGCGATGATGGTGTTGGCCTGACTCGTCACGTCGCTGTCGAGCTTGCTCGGACGCTGGCTCACAATGGCTGCCCCAACGCCGAACTTGCGTCCCTCCGCAAACACCTTCTTGATGATCGGCAGCGCGATGCTGGCCTCGCGCGCGGGGGCAAAGGTATGACCCTCCTCGATCACCACGAAGACGGGGCGGATCGGGTCGCTGGAGTCTTGCGCCGCCCGCAGCATCTCGGTGCAGATGAGCGCCACCACCACTTGCATCGAAGTCCGTGAAAGTCCCTGAAGATCGACAATGCTGATGCGCCCGACGCCGTCAGCGCGCGCGACACGCCGCGCGCGACCCACCATCTCACGCACGTCAAAGGGCTGCAAGCCGCGCTCGTAGAAGGCATTCGCATCGGAGAGGAGATTGCGCAGCCGCAGCGCGACGATTGAGGCGCTGCGTACGTTGATGCTCTTCTGCTCTCCGGGCGAAAGCTCATCCCACTCGGCCAAGAGCTGCAAATTGCGCCCGCACAGGTCGAGTAGGTCGTGCGGCTCGCGCGGTGACGGATACATCTTCTCCCAGTATTTCAAGGCGATCTGCAAGAACCGTTGCTGTGGCTCCGTGCTCTCTGGAAAGACGCTTGCCAGCTCATCGGCGCTCAGCTCATCGAGCCGCAACGCCAGCGGATGGTGCCGGTCGTTGTAGCGCAAGGAGAACTCCCGCGTGCGCGGCGCGTAGACCCGGATCCCACCGCCGCGCGCTTGCAGCTCGTCCAGTTGGGTGCGCAGCCCGCTCAGCTCGTCGCGCTCGCGCTCCGGGAGGGCCGCATACGCCGAGTCGGGGGCGAAGTTGAGCGCGCCGCCGCGCAGCGCCCGGCCGTACTCGCCATGGGGGTCGAAGACGACGATACTCGCGTTGGACTCGACCAACATGCGCTCGATTATGCGGCCGATAGTGTAGCTCTTGCCGGCTCCCGTCATCGCAAGCACGGCCAGATGCTCGGTCACGATGCGATTGACGTCTATGTAGACCGGGACGATGTTCTCGCCGCGCTCGTAGCCGACCAGATTACCAAGCTGGATGTTCGTCTCAGGCGAGTATTCGTAGAATTCGCGCAGAAAGGTGAAATCCACGCTGTAGACCTTCGCGCCCGGCTCCAGCGGCCGGCGCGGGATGCGGATTTCCCCAGTCTCAGGATCGCGGAAGCCGACCAGCTCCATGCCGGCGTAGTTCGTCTCGCCGGTGGAGCGGCCCGCCAGGAACGATACCTCGGCCACGCCCTCGCCCATTTGCGGCGTAAACAGCATGTTTTGGCGGCTCACGCCCGTGATGCGCCCCAGCACCCAGGTGTCCACGGCATCGCGGCGCTCCCGATGTTGCACACGCACGAACTCGCCCCGCCGCGCGCTAAAGCTATCGCGTAGCGCGATGTTCACCCGCAGACCACCCGTGTCGCCCACCAGCGTCCCCAGCCAGCCCTCATCAGCTCCCATGTGAATCTACTCTTTCCATCACTGCGCCCGGCTGGCCGGGCAACGGTGCTGCCGCTAGGCGTCGTCCGCCGGCACCGTTGCCGTGTCGTCCAGCCGCTCCTGTACCAGCTCGCGCAAGACCACCAGCGCCGCATCGGGGAATGTTGCCAGCCTGCGCGCGTACCACAGCGGCAGCGGCTCCGCGTTGGCACCGTCGCTGAGCGTCGCCTGCACAATGCTCTGGGCAACCTGATCGAGCTGTGTGCTGGTCCACTGGCTCCGGTGTCCGGCGACCTGCACCTGCCAGATGGGCGATCGTGCGCCGGCTCGCATGAAGAACCCAAGGATGCCACTGTGGTGAAGCGCCTGCGGCTCCCAGCGCGGCTCCAGGTTGATATCCTCGAAGCTATACGCGACGGTCCGCGTGCGCCCACGCAGCATCAGCTCCAGCAGCCGCGACATCCCCGTGCGGCGCAGACGTCGCCACTGCGCACGCACGAAGGGTGGTAACTCTTGCGCCGTTGTGTCGGGGCTGGTTTCTGGATTGTTGTGCAGCGCCGTGAAGAGCGAGAGCGCGTTCTGCTGTTGCACGCTCGCGACAACCATCCCGCCGTCGCGCACCGGCGCGAGCTGGCCCAGTCTCCGACTCCAGAATCCGTTGACGGTGTCGAGCATCGCCAGCCATTCCTCTTCGACGTCCTCGATCTGCTCGCGATTGCGGTCCTCGCCACGCGACACGAAGATCGGCACGTCGAGCAGCGCCAGCCGCGGGCCTTCGCGCTGTTCCAGCAGGGTCTCCAGCAGCTCGTAGGCGTGCTGCATGCGCTTCCAGCGCAGGCGCTGGGTCGTCTCGTAGAAGTCGAGATCGCCGAGCCGCACCTGCACCTGCTCGCTCGCCTGCAGGATCGCCGTACCATCCAGCCGCAGCCGATGCGCATGTACCGTCGTACCATAGAGTAGGCCGCCAAATGCCGGCAATGTCTGGGAGTCCACGGCAAGGCCGAGCACGTCCAGCACGTGCGCCGCGCCCGGTTCGGGCAGCTCGCGCACCAGACCGAGCGCGCCCAGCTCGTCGCGCAGCCGCCGGGAGTCGCGCAGGTTCGCTTCGAGCGCGGCGGCCACGTCGTCCAGCGACAGCTCCAGCTCGGCGGCGATCTCCGCTGCCAGCGTCGTGCGCTGCTCGTCCATAGCCCTCTCCTCTCCCCACGGCTCGTTTCGGCCCGCCCCGACCGCCACATCCTGCGGGTGGGGCGCTGTCATTCTCCGCCTGGCTGTGACGGCCGCAAACGGCGCAGCCGCGCCGCGAGCTGCCAGCGGTCCAGGTACGCGCGCAGCGCAGGCGGGCGAACGCTGACGAACGTTGCGCCAGAGACTTCCCCGACGACGCCGAGCGAACGCAGCTCGCGCACTCCGCGCTCAAACACCTCCTCGGCCGCGGGCTGCCCGAGCCGCCGAGCCAGCGCATCGAAGGCTGTGCGAACGGCCGCCCGCTCGTCTGATCCCAGCGCGACCGTCTCGTCGTCGCCGTCGAGCGCGCCTGGCAGCGCTAGCGCCAGCGCGAGCAGCGCAATCTGCGCCCATCGCTCGTCGCCAACGACAGGATCCGGGCCTTGGCAACCTCCCGCGGTCGCGCCCTCCTGCCTGCGCGTGCCTGCCGATGCTCTATCCAGCGGCATGCGCTCAAGCCAGCCGAGCAGCCCCCGCAGCACCACCACTACATCTTCCAGGTCGGTCTGGGCGGAGGGCGTGCCCACCAGCAGCGTGGTCGCCACCACCTGCCCATGCCGGTTGCTGGCGCGGGGCATCGCCGCGAGCAGCACCTCACCCGTTGCGGTCTGCGCGAGCGGTTGCCCTAGCGCGCCCACCAACTGCTCCCGGTAGAGGATGCGCAATGCCCGCGCTGGCGCGTTGCGCGCGGTGCCGGACGGCCGAGCCTGCTCAAGCGCGGGCGCGAGCCGGATTCCAGAGCGATTCTGCGCGGGCGCGAGCGCGCCGACACCGCCTGGGAGGGCATCCGCGGCGGCCGACCAGGGAGGCATCAGACACATATGCGCGCCCAGCGAGGCCGCCTCGCACACGACCTCGGCGCCAACGCGATCCGCGGGCACGAGATACACTGTGCCCGCCCGCGGCGCCGCGAGCGCCGCCGGCTCGACCACGTCCGTCGCGAGGCCGGCGCGCGCCAGGCGTCCAGCCGTCCGGCGGTCGGTCACGCCGTAGGCCACGACGCAGAGCGTGCTCTGCGCGCTCCTCTTGCTCCTCTCGGCGCCCTCGGATGCGTCTGCCACCAGATGCCTTCTCTCACAGGTCAACGACCGTTCGCAGCGTCACCAACTGGCGCTGCTGCATCTGTTCGAGCACGTCCTTCCCATAGCGCCGGACCAGGTCGTCGCCCGGTACGTCGCGCTGGTGATCGCGGTACAGCTCCAGGTAGCGTTTGAAGAGGTTCGCATCGTCGCAGAGCGCGGCGCCCGTCTGCCCTAGCTCCTCGATATAGCGCCGCAGGGCGCGGTGGGCCTCCTCGTGGGTGCGGGCCTCGCGCACGCGACGCGGATCGGGCAGCGGGGTGGCGCTGTGCTTGCGCTCGGCCAGGTGCCGCACCGCCTCTGTGTCGGTCTTGTTCAGCTGATCCTCAATCTCCTCCTCGGCGCCGCGATGGGCCGCCTCGATGAGCGTGCGGACACCTACCGTACGGTCGCCGATCGCATCGCTCTCTTGTTGTAGCTCGGCAATGGTCATCGTGGGCGTATCATACGTGGCGGCGAATCCGGTCACCACCTCGTCCAGCTCCTCCACGTCGCGGGGTAGGCCGGCGCCCATGAACTTGGTGCGGTGCTCGTCCGCCGTGCCCGCAAAGTAGCGATCGAGCGCTGCCCACTCCTGCCGCGTCTGATCGTAGGCTGCGCGTGCTCGCTGCCATGTCTCGCGTGCCGCCGCGTACTGCGCCCACCAGCCGGCGGGATTGGTCTCATCGAGCTGGGCGCGATACCAGCTCAGCTTCAGCAGCGCATCCGCCAGATTAGCGCCTTTGAGCGTCTTGAGGGGTAGATCGTCCGCGGCGCGCCGCAGCTCCTGCGGCAGCACGATACCGGGCAGCGCGTCGTCGAGATCCGATTGCACCTGGTCCAGCAGCGCGAGCACCGGCTGTATCGGGAAGCTGGCGCCGTCCCGCGCGCCGGAGGCCTCTTGCGTCACGCGCTCGCGCTTGGCCGCTAGCTCGCCGCGGACCGCGCGCTCCTCCTGCTCGCGATATTCGTCCATCCCGCGCAGGAACTTGACGCGGTATTCGATGCTGTACTCATGGTATGTCTTGTCGGCCGCGATGCGATTGATGTTCTCGCGCAGCGTCTGGGGGTCAATGTCGGGCGGCTCAGGAACCTGCCCCGCCTTGCCCAACACGCGGTCCAGCACCTCGGTGATCTCGCCAATCGCACGCGCAACGGCCGCGAACGCCGCTGTATCGGGCGGGAGCGCGGTCAGCTCCGTGAGCGGCAAGCTCGCCAGCTCGTGCTGGCGCGGGCCAAGCTGCTGCGTTTTGTGTACGATCAGGTTGTGCTCGTTCACCTCGAGCTGCGCCGCGAGCTGCTGCACCGGCGCGCTCAGCTCGCTCACCTGCCGCGCGTAGCCGCTCTTGTGCCCATCGAAGGCGCCCAGCCGCTGGAAAGCCTCGTCGAACTTGGCGGAGATGGCCTGCGCCGAGCGCGCCAGATACCTTGACTGCGCGTCGCTCTCGACCACACCCAGCTCTTGCAGCAGCGTCATTACCTGTTCGAGCACGCCAGAGCCTTGCGCCGGAAAGCTCACGGCCCGCGTCGTGCGCGCATAGAAAATTTCGCCATCCAACTCGATCAATTTGCGCGGCTTGATCATCAGGAGCTCCAGGATGCGCGGAACGATCGGCGGCACCACGGCGCGGCAGTTGGCTCCCTCGCCTTCGACCAGGAGCAGTGTGTCGTCACCGCGCTCGCGCATGTAGTCTTCGAGCGCCTTGGCGACGGCCTGACTCTCCCCGCCGAGGGCGCTGCGGACGCCGGCCGCCAGCAGCTTGCGCCAGCCCGCGGCAAACTCGCGGAACGCCGGCTTGTTTGCCGTCGGCGCGGGGAAGAATGGGCGCAGTACGTAGCCTTGCTCCTCAACACGCTTGAGCCAGGACTGGAAGGCTTCATGCAGCACATCCTTGAACTCGCCGCGCAGATCTTTGCCCACCGGATTCACGTCGCCGGTCTTGAAGCCGCCGGGCTGATCGCGCAACGCGAAGCGGATGTAGAACTCCCACTCGCGCGTCTGCGGCTCCACGACGTGCGGGATGACGTTGATCGCGAGATGCTCATTGCGCGACTCGCGCAGGTATTGCAGCCATGCGTCACGCTCGCGCACGCGGCTGAACACCACCAGCACCGGCACGCGCGCGCGGATCGCACGCAGGTCGTCCGTCACCGCGGATGGGGTCTCGTGCGCCTTGAGCAGCACGAGGTGGTTCTTGGAGGTGACGTTGAGCGGCTCGTACGCTTCGAGCTTGAGCGTGAGGCACTGCCCCTTCACCTCCTGATAGGGCGAGGGCTTCACCTCGACCGGCGCTTCGAAGAGCACGTTGGCGATGCCGCGCAGCAGCCGCTCATTGTTGCTCCCTGGCGTGCTCTCGATGGTCGTGATCAGGTCTTCCCACTGCTTGTTGTTGATCAGCCAGTTGTTCGCCGCGGCCTTGCCCCACAGGTCGTTGAAGCGCTGCAGCAGCGCCATCGTCGGCGCGAAGAGCTGCTCGGGCTGGCGCACCACGTGCCGCTCCAGCAGCAACCGGTGGATGGTGCGCACGGTGCCCGCCGCGAGGTTGTCGCCCAGGCCGTGATAGGCGAACATCACCTGATTCTCGAAATCAGCGGGATCGGTGTACACCCAAAGCTGCGCGCCCGCCTCGCTTGGCGCGGCCTCACGCTCCCAGGCAAAGGTTCCCAGGCTCGCCAGCACGTCGGCGGGATCGAACTTTACGCTGCCCTCGCCGGTCAGACGCGGCCGGTCGTCGCTGGCGTACAGGTTGGTGCCCAGCAGATCCGTGGTGAGCTGGTCGGCACTGACCTCTACGACCACCGCCTCACCAATGAAGCGCGTCTGGAAGGGATCCTGGTAGTCCAGCAGCGGCGCGGTCAGATCGGCGGCGATGCCCAGCTCGGAGAGCGTCGCCGGAATCTGGTTGTAGATCAGACCCCCCATGGCGTCCTTGAGCGCGGGCGGCGCAATGTCGCGATCGGTGAAGTAGTGCGGCTGGAACACCTTGCCGGTACGCTGATACACCCCCTCGAAGACCTTGCCGATGCTCAGATCGGGCCGCTCGACCAGCACGGCGTGCGCCTTGTTCATGATGAAGCTGAACCAGCCCAGGTTGCGATCGGCGGCGAAGAACGCGCGCTGGCCGAGGTCGCGCAGCATGCCCTCCAACGGGTAGCCCGTGTCGCGCACGGCGCGGACCAATTGCTCCAGGTCGGCCGCGGTGGCCTTCTCCAGGTCGGCGGCGATCATGCGGCGCTCCAGCGCCTCCATGTGCGCCACACGCCGCGAGACCAGCGTGTTGAAGAAGAGGAAGTTCAGCCCCGGATAGGCATTGGTGTTGGTGGCCTCCTTGACGCTCTCGTAGAGGTCGCGCACCGCGCGCAGCGGGATCGGCCGCTCTGAGACCTCGCGCTGGATCTCATCGGCGAAGGGGTTCTTCTCGCCCGCGCTCTCCACCTCGTCCACGATCACCAGCAAGCGCACCACACGCCCACCGGTCATCGCGCTGAAGGCCGCCCGAATCGCCTCCGCGCGCTCAGGATAGGACCGCGAGGAATCGGTTGCCAGGTTCAGGATGCGGTCGAAGTCGAAGTTGGGGTTGGCCTCGCCCAGCGCGCCCCGCAGTGCGGTGAGCAGCGCGTAGTGCGAGCTGCGCGCGCGGGCGGGATCGGCCAGATACGCGGCGGCGGCGCAGGTGATCTTGCCCATTGCCGTGCCGGTATCTATGCCCGGCTCACCCTGGAAGCTGAGCACATTGGCAAACGAGACGAAGAGCGGAAAGACGCCGCCGCCGTCCGTTACCGGGCGCAGTAGCGGTCCCGCTGCCTCGCCGTCGCTGAGCAGCCAGCCCTGGCTCTTGCCGCACGCCTGCGCTACCAGCTCGTGCGCCAGCCGCGATTTGCCCATCGCCCAGTCGCCGTAGATGGCGAAGAAGTGCGCCGCTTCTTCAGCCACTATGCTCTGCGTGAAATCCTTCAGCCGGTGGTAGCAGTCGTTCTGCCCGACGTAGGGCAGCGCCGGCGGGTATTCGGCTACCGCGCGGAACGGACACTTCACCCCTTCAAGCTGCGTCGCCATGACCCGAAGCCTCTCCCTCTTGCCTGATTCCACATCTTCAGCCACACACGCAATCGCGTCGCCTTATGATATGAAACGAAACTCGACATACTCCTGGCTCAGATCGCCAAAAAGACAGTCCTGGGGCGCCGCCTGCGCATGGAATGTGCGCCCGATGCCGATCTGGGCCACGTCTGGTCGCATGTAGTAGGCGATCTGCTGGTTGAAGTAGTCAATGCGCTCGCCCGGCGCGATGTCCAGCTCGTCGCAGACGGCGTTGCGGATCGTGGCGACGTGCACCAGCCCCTCTGCGTCGCTGTACTTTGCATACGCCACGCGCAGGGTGTCGAGGAAACGCCGCTCCGGCGCGCCGCCGAAAAGGTCACTCACCAGCTCCGGCTCGAAGAGCGCCGCGCAGCGCTCGCGGTCCAGCGTCCACCCCTGGCGGTGCGGCACGTACACCAGCGCGCCGATGTCGCGGAACAGTGAGAGCGCCTGCTTCATGTAGAGCCGCAGATCGTTGCCCGACGGCTCGTGATTGACCTTACCGATTGATTCCCTGCCGCCCTCCAGGCACACCCGCGACGGAACCCGCACGCCCGCGCGCTCGATGCGCCGGGCGACGAATGGGCCGAGTGTGGCGAGGGGATCGCGCCGCAGCAGCGCCGTGAACGTGTAGGCGGGCGTACCGCCCTTGGTATAGCCAAAAAGTGGATGCTCATCGCCGCCGGCATCGCGCAGAACAGCCTCCTTCCCGGTCGCGAAGAAGCCCTCGGCCGACGACGTGCCGCGAAAGACGAGCAGATGGCCCCAGCGCGCCAGATGCAGCAGCACGCAGCGCAGCCGCACGTCGTTGCGCGCGAGGATGCCGGCGAAGACGCGCTTCCAGTTCGTGCTGGCGCGGTCGGTGGAATAGGCACGCGCTAGCGCCAGGCCGTCGTCGCTGATGCGATAGCGATCGCGCTCCCGTGGCGCCAGCTCGAAGAGGCCGATCCCGTCTATGATCACCTCGGCGTGCTCGCGCTGCACCCGAATGCTATAGAGTGATTGCAGCCAGCCGCGATCCGGGGCCTTGTGATGGCTCTGGTCGTCGGCGAACACGGTGGCGA
Source organism: Ktedonobacterales bacterium (assembly GCA_036376595.1). Taxonomy (GTDB): domain Bacteria; phylum Chloroflexota; class Ktedonobacteria; order Ktedonobacterales; family JADMIN01; genus SMAG-U1939. Next base: position 19,505 of record DASVAA010000125.1, read on the forward strand.
TCAGCTCCTGCTTTGTGTAAGCCTGCCCTGGCACGGCGCGCGAGAGGTAGTACGGCCAGCGGCTGGCGCTCTGCTGCCAGGAGAAGACCTTGTTGAGCCGCACGATGAGCGGGTCCGGCTCCAACACGTCGCGCACGCCGGTCGCCGCTTCTTCCAGTCGCATCTGGGTCATCCGATCGCTCATCGCGCCCCTCTCCCCACCGACGCCACCGCCAGCAGCTCCGTCGCCTTGAAGTACCAGCGCGAATCCGGCGCGTCCAGCGGCGCGTCGCGTCCGGTCCGCAGCACGCCGCTCCGCAGCCCCTGCTCCACCAGCGCCTCCCCCAGCGCGTGCAGCGCCGGCTCATGGTCGGCGTAGCGTTCGTCCCAGACCTCGTAGCCCAGGGCGCGTAGGCGGGCATCCAGCTCCGTTACCAGCGGCTCACCGTCGAGTGTCCAGCCGGCGGGGCCGCGTCCCAGCAGCTCAGCCTGCGCGCCCGTATCGGCGGCGGCCAGGTAAAGCAGCGCCAGATGGGGATTCAGCGCCAATAGCGTCTCGGCGCCGCCCTCCTGTCGCGCCAGCCAGTCCGTCAGCAGCACCGCCACGCCGGGCGCCTCACGACGGGCGCGCACTCGCATCGCTTCGTCGAGGAAGTGGTACTCCACGCCCAGGCGCGGCAGATCGCTCGGCAGCGGCAGCGGCGGTCCGATCGTCACCCGCGACGGAGATGACCCGGCAGACTCGGCCGCGGCGGGATGTGCCGCCGGCTCGCCCACCTCGCGCAGCTCGCTCAGGCATGCCTGCCCCAGCTCCTCCAGGTCGAGTGCGCCGCGCGCCAGATCGTCCGCGCCGGACCGCACCTGCCGCCTCAGCGCGTCCGCGATCAGCGCCGCGGATGGCTCCAGCGGCGTCCCACGCGCCTGCCGCTCCATTGCCCCGATGGCGGCCTCGTCGCGCACGTGCAGCGCCACCGGCTGCGCCAGCGCCGCCACCAGATTGCTGCCGCGCCGCTCGATGCGCAGATCTACGCCGCCGCCCACAAGCGCCTCGACTCCGTGCGCGAGCGCCATCGCCCCCTCACGCCCGATCACACAGCCTAGCCGCCGCGCGCGCGCCGCCGCCAGCAAGATCAGCGCCTGCACCTGTGCCGGTGCCAGCCAGGCGGCGTCCAGCCGCAGCGGGCGCTGGGCCGCGCGCGCCAGCAACAAGGCGATGCGCTCGGTGCGCGTAAAGTCACTCTTCTCTGAGCCGCAACCTTGCATCGCCGCCCACGACCGCAGCGGCGCGACATCCAGTGGCTCGAGCGTGGCCCCATGTGCCAACAGGCGCGCGCGGGCGACGCCGGCCGCCAGCCCGCTCAGCCCCAGCCGCTCGCTGGTCACATCTACGCGCTCGCGCAGCGCAGGATAGAGGCCATAGGCGAGATCCTCGATCCGCGCGGCAAGCTGCGCGTCGTGGTGGGCGCGGGCCGTCACGAGGATATCGAGGAGCTGGTGCAGCAGGTAGCGCTGATAGGCCGGCAGTGCCAGCAGCGCATCCCACAAGGCCTCGATGGCCGGCTCCGCGAGCAGGAATCTGCCCAGGACGCCGAGATCGCTTCCGCCTCCAGCCTTTACCGTGGCGCGCCCCGCCACCGTCGGCCGCAGCCAGCACTTGACCGGCACCTCGTCCAGCAGCCCCACGAGCCGGGCCAGCCCGACGTAGTGTGGGCCGGTGGCGCTGCCTTCGACGTAGCCCATCACCTGATTCATATCGCCCTGAGCACAGTAGGGCCGCTCCAGCGCGAGATCCAGGCAGGTCAGGATGTTCTGGAGCTGGCTGCCCTTGGTGACGGTGCGCATGTCGTCCTCCTTGGCCGGAGAGCCGGCGGTTGAAACCGCGCCACTGGGGCGTTCCGCCGCCAAACCCGCCGGCGCGGCTTGGGGAGCGCCCCGCGCGGGGTGGGAGCCGGCGGTTGGAGGGCCGGCGGTTGAAACCGCGCCTGGAGGGCCTACAGCCGCCAAACCCGCGGGCGCGGGTTGGGAGATGGTCGCCGGTGTGCGCAGCGGTCGCCCACCGGACGCCTCTGCAGACATCTCTGGCTCCCCCTCGCCCCGCAGGGAGAGGGGCGTGGGGGGTGAGGGCCCCAGCGCCGCCCGCGCCAGAAAGTCCACCGCCGCCGCCAGCACGCCCGGCGCACGGTCGTCCCTCGTCATCCCGCGCGGTCCAGCGCGGCCGTCACTGCCGGCATGCACGCCGTCCGCATCGTCCTCCGTGTCCACATCGTGCGCGACGCTGACCCCCTGCCAGCGCAACGCACCGTCCGGCCATAGCTCCACCTGAGACGTCTGCCACTCGCCCGTCGCGTAGCCCAATGCTTGCAGCCCTGCCTTCACCGCGCGTGTCGCTGCTTCTACCGGTACGTCGTCGCCGCCGCCAATCGCATCGGATCCCATTCTCGGCCCAGCACAGCGCTTCCAGGCCCATAGGGCGAAGCGCGCCAGCCCGAGCGAAGTCAGCGCCCATTCATCGCGCGCCGGCAGCCGCTCGCGGAGCCAGTGCTCCGAAAAGAGCTGCCGATTGGTGTAGAGCGCCATTCCAGTGTCCTTCTGCCTCAATGTGCGGTCACGGCAGTGCTACGTGCGCCAGCGCCGCGCGCACCCGCCCAATTGGGTCGTGCTCGGCGTAGTAGGCCCCATAGTACAGGTCCGAGGCGAGCGAGCCAATCGCCACAACCGAAGGTCCCTCGCTGTGCAGCAGGCCCAGCCTCTCGCCCAGTGTCATAAGCGCGTCGGCCAGTGCGTCGAGCGCCGCCAGATCGTCGCGATAGTGTTCGTCCCAGAGGTCGTAGCCGAGCCCGCGTAAGGCCCGGTCGAGGCCGCTCACCAGCGGTCCGCCGCTCAGCTCCCAGCCGGCGTCGCCGTGGTGGATGCGCTCGGCCAGCCCGCCAAGATCCGAGGCCAACACCGCCAGCAGTGCCAGGTGTGCGTTGGCCGCCAGGTGGCGCGGTGCGTCCCACGGCCACTGCATGAGATGCTCGCAGAGACAAATGCCCATCGGCGCGCGTACGGGATCGGCCGCGCGGGCGTCGGCATCGCGCCAGAAGGCGAACGGCGTCCGGACCTGCTCGCGCGCCCAGCCGAAGTCGCCGACCAGCTGCGCGAAGCCGACGTCCACGAGCGTCCCCTCGGCGTAGCGTGCCACGTCGCTCACCGCCTCAGGCGCAGTCGTCACAACCTCCCGCACGAGCGCGGGCGCCTCGGCCTGCAGCGCCGTGAACAGCTCGGCGGCGCACAGCTCGCCCGCCGCAGTGAATTGCGGCTGCACCGTGTGCCAGGCGTCCGCCAGCGCCGTTGCTAGCGGCGTATCCATATCGCGCAGCCGATGTTCCAGCGCCTGCGCGTCGTCCACGCCCAGCGTCACCCGCTCGTCGAGTGCCGCCCGGCCGGCGCCGTCTGTAACGAGTGCGATCCCCTGAGCGCGCAGGTGCTCGATGGCCTCGACTGTATTGCCGCCCGGCGTGAGCGCAGCCAGCGCCACTCCCAGGCCATGACTCTGCGCCGCAAGCAACAGCAGTAACAGTGCGAGTGCTGATCGCCGCACCTCTCGCTGGTGGACAAACGCCGCAGTCGCCTCGACCGCGGCCAGGGCCTGAGGCGTACCGGGCGCCAAGCCGAGCCGTCGTTCCCACATTGCCAGGACCAGTGGGCTGAGCAGCGCCACCGATTGCCCCTCAACCTGCGAGACGCCGCGCAGGTGGCGCCGGTACGGAGGCAGGCGGAGCGCCAGCTTCCGCTGGAGGTTTGCCGTATCGCCGTCATCGCGTCCCCGCGCTGCCCACGCTCGGCCCCACCGCGTCGGTCGAAAGAAAAGACCGTCTCCGCGTCCGGGCACCTGCCCATCGGCGAGCGCGCCACAGTGTACCCCCAACCGGCGGTACTCGCTGCCCTGTGTCCCCACGTGTGCGAACCCCAGCACCGCTTGTGCTGAGCTGATCTCCGTCCACGGTTGTTCCAGCGCGTGCCACACCAACTGGCGCACCGCATCCAGGTTGCGTGTGCCCAACACCTGTACGCCGTCAGCCGCAGCGCCGCCCGCCCATCCATCGGCACGCAGGCCCACGAGCCGCATCGCCTCCGCTTCGTGGCCCTCAGGGGCATGCACCAGGAGGTAGCGCGGCTCGTCCGGCGCGGCGTCGGCTAGCCGCTCGACCAGCAGCTCATCGCCGGCTTTGACTCCCAGCGCCGCGAACCAGTCACCAAGCCCCGTCACCGCCGAGCCGCCGCGATGGAGGGTCACGGCGGTCGCGTCGCTGGATGGCGCGCAGCACAGCGTGTCGAGGTCGCCTGTCTCGGCGAAGCATTCACGCGCCGGCTTGTTCGAGAGCGGAATCCGCCCTGGTAGCATCGGCGGCGTCAGGCACAGGTGCGTCACCGTGTTGCCACGCGCGTTGGTGTAGACGTCTACTACCGTTGGCGTTTTGACGCTCTTCTGGACTCCGAATTGCTTGGTGTATGCCGCCCGCGGGTCGAACGTTCCGTAGTCGCGCCGTTGGAGGCCGAAGAACGCGTTGCCGAATGCCCGAATGCGCTTGTCGGTCGCGAGCGCGGCGGCGATGCTGTTCGCCTTCCAGCGGTACCGCTCTCCCACCAGCCGCACCACCTCGTCGCGGTGCAGTGGCTGCTCCGCCTGAAGCAGCACCTCTCTCACCGCACCTGCCACATCGCGGATCGCCGGGTCGTATCCCCAATCCGCCAGCGCAAACGTGCCGTTGCCGGCCAGCACGAACACATCGGGGAAGCGGCCTATGAACGCATGCACAGTATGATCTGTGCGTCCCAGGTCGTCGAGATTCAGCCGCCGATAGGTCGCCGCAATCTCGGAGAAATGCGCCGGGCGCCCGAGCCTGCGCAGCGCGGCGATGATACGCGCCTGCAACGAGCCACGATATGCGGGACGGCACTCGCCGTCCACCAGCTCGACCTCGTCCGAACAGCGCACCACTGCTGCGACAAACGCGCACTGAGCAGGCATCAGCGCCTCCCCGCCCGCCTTTTGCGCCCGCCACACGAAATCGTCGAATGCCAAGCCGCCGGGATATGCATCCAGCGTCTCGCGGATTGCCGTCTCCGCGCGCTCGATTAGTGTGTCCGAACACGCGCTGAGCGCGAGCCGATCGCCCTCCATCCGTCGCAGCGCCGACCACGACGCGATCAGCCGCGTGGTGCAGGTTGGGTCCACGGCGCCGAACGGCACTAGCCGCGCGATCCACTCGGTGGCGTGCGAGACACGCGCGACCCCGCCGAGCCGCATGACGGCGAGATGGGCCAGGTTTCCCAGCGCAACCACATCCAGCGCCACCGCTGGCTCCTCCAGACATCGCTGCGCCGCCTGCTCAAGTTGGCGGATACGCTCGCGCGAGAGGTTGCGCCGCTTGCCCACCTCGGCGAGCGTCTTCTCCTCGCCGTCGTACACCCCCGCTCGCGCCAGCAACACGTCGAGATCGCTGCGCGCCCGGTCCGCGCGCCCGCCAGCAAGCCGCGCCACATGCTCCTTCAACTCCCCGATGAGCACACCCATGCTTAGCCCATCAAGGAGCCTCGCCGCCTCCTCGGGACCGTCGCGTGGCGCATCCAGCAGCGCTGCGGTGTCCATCATAAGCGCGAGCGCCGCCCGCAGCCGATCGAACCCGGTCTGTGTCCGCTCATCCGGCGCACGGGATGCGCTGGCCACTACCTCTGGATAGGCTGCTTGGGCGTGGGGCGGTCCGCTCACCACGTCGGCGAAGAGCGCGCTCGCGTGCCGCTCGTGCGTCGGCTCTGGAGGGGCAGCATCTGCCGCAATCACCGGCGCAGTCCCGCCGTCGCGGGCCATCGGCGAAGCGTCGTTCATCTCTGCCGGCCTGAGCGGCACGAGCTCGTCCAGTGTGAGCTGCGCCAGGTGAGTCCATAGCTCGTTGCGCAGCGCCTCGATTACCTCGCCCAGCGAGCCGATGCCGAAGTTGCGCATCCTCATTAGATCCCCGACCGCCTGCCCTGCTAGCACACCCACCTTGCCGATGTTATGACGGAGCAAGGTGTTCCCGACGCGGACTGAGAGGTCGAGCACGTAAGGCCACTCCACGCCGAAGTCGTAGCCTGTGCCGCTCAGCTTCTTGCGGAGGTGATCCGCCACAAGCGGCATGCCTTCGATAGACTGCTGCGCGACCAGCACACACCTCGTCCCCACCGGCGTGTGCAGCTCCAGCTCAAGCGGATATGCGGACGGGGCGGCGACCACCACCTGAGAGGCTGCCTCCGGCTCGATGAAGATGGCGCTCAGGCTCGCGGCGGACTCGCCTACATATAGAGGCACCGCTACAGCTCCGCGTTCTGCTGCGGCTGGCATTTCATCTTTCATCGGCTCCGCCAATCGACCGCCCCGCGCGTCTTCGCTTGCCTGGCCGTCACTGCGCACCGCGCCGTCGGCGCCGCATAGCACCGCCGTGCCTGTCTCACCCGCCGTGCCCTCGGCATCCACCTCACTCCGGCTGCTCACATCGCCACCCATCATCTCCCCCACCTGCCGGACACTTGCTGGACGCACCAGGGCCAAACGCCCCTGTCGCGCTTGCGGAACGTATGTCTCGATCAGCGTCTGCTGCAGCCGCCGCCAAGGCGCGTCCTGCTGGAGGCAGCGAAAGAGCGCCTCGTCGAGTGACGCGGCCGCTACGTGGCGCGTGCCGCGCGGGCGGAAAATGCGCGCCATGGCGTTCTCCACCACCCCCAAATCCCGGTGCTCAGCGCGCACATGCCAGAAAGGATCGTCGGCAAGATCGGCGAAGGCGGTCTCCAGACCCGCCAGATGCGCCTGCGTCCCCGTCACGGCGGCCCAGTACAGGCCAAAGCGGCTGGCGATCACGCCCAAGAGCGCGATGCGATTCTCCCGGATCTGGCTTTCCGCTATCAAATCGCCGACGGCAAGCAGGAGCAGCGCCTTAAGCGGCGCGTTGCGGTATACGGTGTTCCATTGGTTGCGATCGCGCGGCGGCTTAAGGTGATCGAACGCGTGGAGGTAGGGTTCGACCATAGTCGCATCCAAAGGAGATAACAGGCGGGAGAAGAAGCGAGCGCATAGGGTGCGTTGAAAGCGAGTCCCATGCGCGCCGGTACGACGCGTCAAGTGTAGCGCGCCACGATTGAAGTGTCAATCGCAGGTCTTGCTCGAAGCTATGTGTTTTCCGCCCCTTCACACCGCTCGATGTGAGCCATGCTGACATATCAGCCGGGTCACATGTTCGAGGAACAACGGAATCCCAGCCGACATTGCTCCACGCTTAGTGCTGGTTCAAGATAGGTGAACGAGAACGTGGTGTGCTGGTGGGCATGCGGCCTCCGATCTTTGTGCGCCCGTTGACGGACGCCGAACACCCCACGGTCGAGCGCGGCTTGCGCTCCTCTGACGCCTATGTCTTACGTCGATGCCAGATTCCGCTCGCCAGTGCATGGGGCGAGCGGGCGCCGCGGATCGCCGCGCAGTTGGGCTGCGACGACCAGACGGTGCTCGATGTCGTGCATGCCTTCACAACCGTCAGATCAAGCAGCAGGCAGGACAGGGCGTGCGCATCCTGCCCTGCTCACTGCCCGTCAAGAGTCCTTGGCTCAACCCGATCGAACCCAAGTGGGTGCGCGGCAAGTACGCCATCGTCGAGTCAGTCCGCCTGCTTAGCGCCTAGGAGGTGGCCGATCGCGTTTGTGCCTACGTGGGCTGCTCGCCTGAGCCACACCTCACTAATCCCGACAAGGCAGCAAGATCATGCACTAAGGTGTTCCGAGATGGTTCCGGGTCCGCGCCGCGGCGTTCCGCCGTCGCAGGTAGACGAGCAAGAGCGAGCGATGGGAGAACGTGGAGGAAGGCGGCGCGCGATGAACCGACCGATCAGCGGGTACTCAACCGCTCCCGCGGGAGGGCGAAAAATAGCCTCACCAAGCGGGGAGCCTGGTGAGGCCATTTCGTGCAGGCAGGTTCACTACGAGCAATTGGAGGACCGCAAACTCTGATTTCAAGCGGCTGGAGCGGGAGACGGGACTCGAACCCGCGACGCCCTGCTTGGAAGGCAGGTACTCTACCAACTGAGCTACTCCCGCGCAATCGGTCGCTGCTATTTTACCACACTGTGGCGGGTTGGGCCAGCGTGCGGACTGAGTACAATAGGGGAACCATAGGCGCCCACGCGGCGTCGCATCAGAACACGCTTCGAGGGTGCGCAACTTCGATAGATATGGCCCAGCGCTGCTGAGACGACAGGAGGCGCTCGCGTGGAGAAGCAACGACGACGCTCCCGGCACTACGTGCTGGCGTTTGGCTGTGCGCTCGTCATCTTGCTCGCCGGATGCGGCGTGACGACGGGCGGATCCGCGGACACCAGCGGCACATCGAGCACCACCGCCAACCCCGCGACGGCGACCGCCTCCGCTAGCGCCTCGGCAGCCACCGCGACGGCTACAGCATCGGGCGCGACGTCCGGCGCCGTGACCCTCTCAGTTGGCGCGGGCCAGTATTCGGCCTCCGATCGCGTCGTCGTCACGATTCGCAACGGCGGCGATACTTCGATCTTTGTCCAGCAGCACAATACGAGCTGCTCCCTGATCCTGCTGGAGCGACTCGTCAACGGCGCCTGGCAGCAGGTGTATCCGTGTAACGACGGCTTCCCCCATCCCACAGTTGGCGAGGTTGCCGCGGGAAGCGCCAAGGTCGTGCAGCTTGTGCCTCTCGTCTCCGGCAATGCCGAAGCCACCGGCAGCCAGTGGCAGGCAGGCACTTACCGCGCCGCCCTGAGCTACGTCACCAGCCAGACCACCTCCTTCAGTCAGGGCACCGTCGTCTATTCCAGCACCTTCGCCGTCGCCTAGGCAGCACGCAGGGTCGCATGGCCCACACTGATAGCCCATCGCGGCCATCTCCACGCATGACGGCCCAACTACTGCGCACTCCGATGGTATGCTGTTTGTGGCGCACAGGGACGGCACGCCCGCCCGTGTGCTCGTCATGTCATAGCGCATCCCAGGACGGAGTGATAGCCGGTGTATCTGAAACGGCTTGACCTGCACGGCTTCAAGAGCTTCGCGCCGCGCACCGTGCTGGAATTCAGCCCCGGTATCACCGCGATCGTGGGTCCAAACGGATCGGGCAAGTGTCTCTTGGGAAGCAGCCTTGTCACGCTGGCTGATAGACGAGACGTGCCGATCCGCACGCTGGTGGACACTGCCCTTGCTGCTTCCGGCACGGTCGAGCACATGGATGATGGCATAGTGACGCGCGAGAACCCACACAACGTCTGCGTCCTCTCGCTCAATCCCCATACCCTGAAGCTTGATGTTCGGCCCGTGGCCGCATTCGTCAGGAGAACCGCTCCACAACACTTGCTACATATCCGCACGCGCTCTGGCCGGGAGGTGACGACGACGCCGTACCATCCACTGTTCACGCTTAAGAATGGTCAACTCCACGCACTCCAGGCGAGCGAGCTTCAACCTGGCGTTCGTATCGCTCTACCGCGTCGCCTTCCCACGCGACAGTATGAAGTCGGACTCGATGATCTCGTGCCGGCAGCCACGCAGCTGGTCCGCGAGGCTGCCAAACTCGCTCGTGTGAGTGTGAAGCGTTACCGAGCCGGCCGGGCGAAGCTCGCCGCGTACACCGAGGGCCGTTGCGAGGCCAGCCGCGGGGGCATTAGGGAAGTCGTTGACCAGATTGTCGAGCTGGGGGAGACGCCGGAAGCCGCGGCGCCCATCCTGGATCGGCTTCGCGTGCTCGCCGAGTCTGACGTGTATTGGGATGAGGTCGCGAGCATCGAGCAGATCGAGCCAACGGATCCCTGGGTGTATGACCTCTGCGTCGCCGGAACTCACAACTTCGTCGCCAACAACATGATCGTTCACAACAGCAACATCGCGGATGGTATACGTTGGGTGCTGGGCGAACAGAGCATGCGCACCCTGCGCGGCCGCAAGAGCGACGACGTGATCTTCGCCGGCAGCCAGAACAAGGCTGCCGCGCAGATGGCCGAGGTTGGCCTGGTGCTCGACAACAGCGCCGCCTGGCTGCCATCCGAGTTCGCCGAAGTCACCGCCGCCCGGCGCAGCTTCCGCAACGGCGACAGTGAATATCTCATCAACGGCCAGCGCGTGCGCCTCAAGGACGTGCTGCTGCTGCTGGCCCAGGCGCGCATCGGTCACGACTCGTACACCGTGATCGGCCAGGGCCTCGTGGACCAGGCACTCAGCCAGCGTGCCGAAGAGCGTCGTGGCCTCTTCGAGGACGCCGCCGGCATCCGCCAGTTCCAGGCGCAGCGCACGGACGCCGAGCAGAAGCTGAATCTCACCCAGAGCAACCTCGCCCGCCTGCACGACATCATCGGCGAGATCGAGCCGCGGCTGGCTCCGCTCGCCGAGCAGGCGCGCCGCGCCCGCGACTTCACCAGCGCGCGCGAGGACCTCACCCGCCTGCTGCGCGGGTGGTATCGGCGCCAATGGCGCGAGGCGCTCGACACCCGCGACCGCACCGAGGCCGCGGAGGCTGAATTCGCCGCGCGCATCGCCAAGCTGCGCGACGCGCTGGCAGTGGACGAGGGACTGCTGCAGGAATTGGCCGCTCAGCGCGAGGCGCTGCTGCGCGAGCTGGGCGACCTGCGCCGCGGCCGCGGCGAGGCCGGCAACCGCGCGCAGACCATCGAGCGCGAGCTGGCCGTCGCCCGCGAGCGCCTGGCGAGCCTGGATCGCCAGCAGGCCGACCTGGAGGCCGAGCAGGAGGAGCAGCGCGACGCGGCCGCCGTTGCCTGGGCACACGTCGCGACCATCGAGGCGCAGGTCGCCCGCGCCGGCGACGACGAGCAGCAGGCCGCCGCGATGCTCAAGCGCATCGAGCAGGAGCTGCACGGCGCGCGCCAGGAGCAGGAGCGCGAAGAGGCGCGGCTGCGGGCCGTCCAACGCGACGTGATCCAGGCACAGGCGCGGCTGGACGCGGCGCAGACCGAGCTGGGGCGCTTGCAGAAGCAGCTTGGCGAGCGCAACCGCGTGCTCGCCGCCCGTCGCGATAGCACCGCCCAGGCGCAGCGCAAGCTCGATGCTGCCGCTACCCAGGCCGAGGCCAAGCGCCAGGCCTTCGAGGCGGCGCGGGCCGGCGTGGAGGCGCTTGTCGCCCAGCGCGAGCAGGTCGCGCGTGAGATCGCCGACGGACAGGCCGAGCTGGACCACCTGCGCACCGAGGCCGCCGATGTGCGCCGCGAGCGCCGCGCGCTGGCCGATCGTCTGGCGCTGCTGGAGGAGTGGCGCCGCACGCTGGATGGCGTCGGCGACGGGGCACGTGCGCTGCTCCAGGCTCCGGCGGAGCAGCGACCGCCCTTCAGCGGCGTGGTGGGCCAACTGATCGCCGTGCCGCCGGGCGAGGAGCTGGCGGTCGAGACGGCGCTCGGACCCTTCCTGCACGCGGTGGTGGTCGTCTCGGCCGCCGATGCCCATGCCGCCGCCGACTGGCTGCGCGCGCGTGGATTGGGTCGCGCGCTCTTCGTCTGGCCGCATGTGGCGTCCGCCACGTCTACAACCAAAGTGCCCATGCCCACGCTGCCCAAGGCGGACGGCGCGGCGCTCCTGGGGCCGCTGCGCGAGCGCGTGACCTGCGGCAAGGAGTTGGCGGACATCCTCGCGCGGCTGCTGGGCGATGCCTACCTCGTGCGCGATCTCGAGGCGGCACGGGCAACCTTTGGCGATCACTCGCCGCCGGTGCCGCTGGTGACGCTCGGCGGCGGGCTGCTGCACCCTGAAGGCTGGCTGCGCGGCGGGGGCAGCGCGCCGGCCACGGAGGACGACAAGGCAGTTGCGGGCAAGGGCGCGGGCGCCAGTTCAGGCGCGGGGATGCTGGCGCGCGAGCGCGAGCTACGCCAGCTCCCGGCCGAGATGGAGCGCCTGGACGCGGTGGTGGCGGAGCTGGAGGCGCGCCACGAGCAGGCGCGCGCGGCGCAGCAGCAGCGGCAGACCCAGCACGAGGCGTTGCGCAAGCAGCTCCAGCGCGACGAGGCGGCGGCCCAAGAGCTGGCGCGCGCGGTGACGGCGCTGAGCCGCGAGCGGGAGCGCGCGGAGGCCGATCTGCGTGTCAGCCAGGGAATGGTTGAGCAGCTTGCCGCCGAGGTGCGCGGATTGGAGCAGGAGGTGGAGGCGACGGCGGGGCGCGTGGCCGAGCAAGAGCGGGCGCAACGCGAGGTCGCCGAGCGTGTGGAGGACGTGCAGGCCGAGGTGGACGAGCTGCTGGCCCACTCGCGCGCCCAGCAGGAGGAGCTGGCGAAGGCGCGTACCGCCGCTGCCCTCAAGGCGCAGGAGGTCAAGGCGCAGGCGCAGCGGGCGGAGCAGATCCGGGCGCAAGCGCGCGAACTGGAGACGCAGATGGCGCGCCGCGCCGAGCGCCTCACCGCTGTGGGCATGCAGCGCGAGGGGCTGACCGCATCCACCGCCGCCAACGAGGAGGAGCTGGCCGCGCTGCGCGAGCACTTGCGCGCGCTGGGCGAGGACCTGCGCGACCGCGAGGCCCGCGCCGCGACCGCCGAGCAGCGCATCCACGAGCTGGAGCGCGGCCAGGGCGACGAGCGCGCGGCGCTGGCGCGGCTGGAGGTCGAGTATCAGCGCGGGGTGACCGAGTCGCAGCGCGTGCGCGACGCCATCGAGGCGTTGGCGCAGCAGATCCGCGAGGAGCTGGCGACCGAGGACGAGGCTGACCCGCTGCCGAGCATCGTCGGCGGCCTTGGCGCCGGTGAAGATGCGGAGGGTTCGGAGGACGACGGCGCGCCTGATGACGATGGCGAGGACGACGAGGGTCTGTCACCAGAGGAGGCGGCCAAGATGCGTCGCCAGATCGACGCGCTGCGCAACCGCCTGCGCCACCTGGGCGGCTACGATCCCGACGCGCCGCAGGCCTACGAGGAGCTGAAGACGCGCTTCGACTTCCTCAGCAGCCAGGTGCGTGACATGGAGCAGGCCTCCGCCAACCTGCGCGCGGTGATCGCCGAGCTGGACGCCACCATGCGCCGCCAGTTCGAGGAGACCTTCCAGGCCGTCAACGAGCGCTTCCAGCGGCACTTCACCACGCTCTTCTCCGGCGGCGCCGCGCGCCTGGAGCTGACCGCGCCGCGCCGGTCGCGCGCCGAGGATGAGGACGACGAGGATCACGCCGAGGCGCCCGACGTGCCGCGCAAGCCGCCGGTGCCTGGTGTCGAGGTCTACGTGCAGATACCCGGCAAGAAGGTGCAGGACCTGGCGCTGCTCTCCGGCGGCGAGCGCGCGATGGTCTCGGTGGCGCTGCTCTTCGCCCTGCTCGAGACCAATCCGCCGCCCTTCTGCCTGCTGGACGAAGTGGACGCCGCGCTCGACGAGGCCAACGTCGTGCGCTTCTGCGACATCCTGGCGCGGCTGGCCGAGCAGACGCAGTTTATCATCATCACCCACAACCGCGTGACGATGACCTACGCCAACGCGATCTACGGCATCTCGATGGCCGGCGACAGCATCTCGCGCGTGCTCTCGATGCAGCTTGCCGAGGCCGCGGCGTACGCGCGCTGAATGGGAGCTCCATTCCCTATTGGCCCATCAGATTGGCCTACCGGCCAACGCCTCAAGTTGCCTCTTGCACCGCTGATTGGTTGCCCTCGTCGCCGCCCTCGCCTGCGGCTGTCTCTCCATCCAGTGCCAGCGACTCGATGCCCTTGCGCACGCCCTCGAGATGCGCGTGCAGCCACGACTCCGCCCCCGCAACGTCGCCACTTGCCACAAAGGCCACCAGCTCGGCATGTTGATGGTGCTCGTGGTGATGATCGAGCCGGATGCCCAGCAGATACCGGCCAAGATGGCCGCGCAGCTCCTCAATCAGTTGTGCCAGCAGTGGGTTGTCCCGCGCGTCGTATAGCTCGCGATAGAACCGCACGCGGGCGTCGAGGAACTGCGTACCCTCGGGTTGCGCGTCAAGCTGCTGGGCAAGCACCTTCAGCTCGGCAACCCGGCTCGGCGTCATATGAGCCATCGAGCGGCGCAGCGCATACACTTCAAGCAGCGCGCGCAGGCGAAAGATCTCGTTGATTTGCGCCGACGTCAGCGTCCGGACGCGCGCGCCGCGGTGTGGATGCAGCTCGACGAGGCCCTCCGACTCAAGCTGCACCAGCGCCGTTCGTACGGGTATCCGCGAGACGCCGATTGCCCCCGCGATCCACTCCTGCCGCAGCCACTCGCCGGGCGCAAACGTCCCGCTGACGATCGCCTCTTTGACGACCTCATAGACCATCTCGCTGATGGTCTTGTAGCCGCCGGCGAGCCGATCCACGACTTCGGCGAAACGGCTGCTCTTCTCCTCGCCATCCGCGTTGTTCGACACCTCGCGGCCACCACTTTCGACAGCCGCGCGCAGCCGCTCGTTCGCGGATTGCCGGCGGGCATATCCGCGCCGCGACGAGTGCTGCGCGTCGTTCTTCATATCTTAGATCTCCAGGCTATCCATGAATGAGGCTACTCCGATCACGTGGCCCCAGGTGTCACCAGTTGTCTGGCCGCGGGTCCATGGCGAGGTAGTGCTGCCAGACGTGCTTGAAATACTCGTCGCGGCGGTGCCCGGTCATGGTGTCGCGGGCCTCCGCCTCTGACATGCCCTCCGGTGTCCCCACTGCCGATGCGATGAATTGCAGCCGCGCGGTATCCTCGAGCGCAAACGCCAGGATCGCCGCGTTCTCTGGCGTATCCGCGGCGACGACGGTGCCGTGGTTCTTGAGCATCACCGCACAGCCGTCCCCCATCGCTTTCACCAGCAGCGCCCCCTTCTCGGTGGTGTCGATCTGCCCATCGAAGTTCAGAATCGGCACCCGCGGGTAGAATGCGGCCCCCTCGCGTCCGACGGGCAGGATGTTCACATTGGCGACACCCAGCGCCGTGGCGTACGTCGAGTGGCAGTGTAGCACCGAATTGAGATCGGGGCGCTGGCTCAAGATCGCGGTGTGCATGTACAGCTCGCCCACCGGCTCGACCCGACCGGTAAGTTGCTTCCCATTGTAGTCTATGGTGCAGATGTCGTCAGCGCTGGTCGTGTTGAGCGTGCGGCCATAGGCGTGAATGTGGCCCAACACAAAGATCTCTTCTTTGCCGGGCACGCGCGCGCTGACGTGCCCCTTGGTGATCGGCCATATGCCGCCGGCGGCCAGAATGCGGTGTACCCGCGCCAGGCGTATGCGCAAATCGTCTTCACCGCGTGTCATACAGTTCCTCTCCTCGCCTGCCTGCTCGAAGGCAGGCTTACCTCACGGCGATCGCGGCTGGCGCGGACACCCGCGGCGGTACCGCCGCGGGCGTGAGCGCCAGGTCGGTATGGTTACGAGATGCCCAGCGCGGCGCAAGCTTTATCCCAGTAGGACTCAGTGAACCAGGCCGAAAGCGGCGGCTTGCTCGTGATCGCCCCAACCTGCGAGGCTAGGTTCTCCTGGTCGGTCGCCGATGCCGACGAAAAGGCGCTCTTGGCGACCGGGAAGGTGTTGGATGCCAGCAAGCCATCGTGGACGGCCGCCGCGTCGGCGGTCGAGCCGCCAGCATACGCCACCGCCGCGGTGACCCACTGCGTCTTGTCGTTGTTGAAGATCTGCGCTGCTTTGATCCATGCCTCGTTGACAACCTCGGCCTCAACCGGATGGTTCTTCACCCAATTGGGCGAGGCGCCCATGAAAGAGTCGGCGAGATCGGGCGCTACCTGCGACATCTCCGCCAGATCGTTGAAGCCCGCCTGGAGCAGCTTGGCAACGCTGTCATAGTGCACGAAGGTGGCGTCAATGTGATGCGTCAGCATAGCCCCCACACGCACCGACGCCCCGCCTGCCAGGGTGACTTTCACGGTGGACGGATCGATGTTGTATTTCGACATCAGGTCCGCGAACATCAGCGCCTCCAGGCCGTGTGTGTTCGAGGTGCCGTAGATGTGGCCTGGCAGATCCTGGATACTCTTCAACGACGGCGCGCCCATGAAGTGATAGTCCAGGCGCGGCTGGCTCGGCCCGAAGATCATCAAGCCGGAGTTGATCGCCGACGAGACCGCGATCGACCCAACATCCGCGTCGCCGGCCAGGATCACGCGGATCGCTGCCGGATCGCCCGTCTGATTCACCACGCTGGTGTTCGCGCCCCACTGTTTGAGAATCTGGGCCATCAGGGCGACCTTGGTATCCTCGACTGCCGGCGCCGCACCCACTGCGATGCGAATCGTCTCGCCGCAGAGCTTGGGCGCTTGCGTCGCGCTGCCCGCCGACGGCGTGCATCCTGCCTGCGCGCCGGCGCCCGACCCGCAGGCGGCCAGCAGCAGCGCCACGCCGATAAGAGCAGTGCATGCGAGTCGCCGTCCCCGGTGTTCCATGAGTCCGTGTGTCGCTGTCTTCATACTCTCTCGCCTTTCGAGCCACCCGCCTCGAATCGCTCGAAGCGGGAGTCACCGTGGCTGCCCTGCCCGCATGGCCTGGCCCCGTTACGCCAGACCCAGCACAATCCCCAGCACCCGGTCGCGAACCTGGGCCACCACAGCGTGTTCGAGCATCTCGACGTGCCGGCGAGGACGCGGGAGGGGCACGTCAATCACTTCGCGGATCGAGCCGGGCGCGGTCCCCATCACGACGATCCGGTCGGAGAAGAAGATCGCCTCGTCGACGTCGTGCGTGACGAGCACAGTGGTGGCCTTGATGCGCCCGACAATGTCCGCGATATCCTCTTGCAGGCGCCGCCTGGTCAGCGCATCGAGCGCCGAGAGCGGCTCGTCCATAAACAGCACGTCCGGCTCACCGACTAGCGCGCGTGCCAGCCCCACGCGCTGCTGCATCCCTCCCGAGAGCATGTGCGGGTAGTACTTCGCGAACGCCCGCAAGCCGGTCAGCTCGATCTTGTCGGTGATGCGCCGCTCGACCTCGTCGCGCTCCATTTGCCGGCTCTTGAGGGCGAACGCGACATTATCGTGCACGTTACGCCACGGCAGAAGCGCCGGCTCCTGAAAGACGAAGCCGACGGCCGGCGGTACTCCGTTGACTGGCCGCCCGCTCAGGTAGATGCTTCCCTGATCGCAGGGGGTCAGGCCGGACATCATCCGCAGCAGCGTCGTCTTGCCGCAGCCTGATGCACCGATCAGTGATATGAACTCACCCTCATACGCTGACAAGGAGACATCCGCCAGCGCGGTGAAGGTCTCGCCCGACTTGTCTGGCTTGGGATAGCGCTTTGAGACGCCGCGCACGTCTATGCGTGCCGCTGAACTCGTTGTCACCGCTGAACCCACCGAACCCGCGTCAACCATAGCGCCACTCCCTCCGCAGCGAGGAACCGCTCAAGCATCTCAAGGCATCGCAATCAATCAGGCTTGCCCCTTGACATCCATACGCTCCGCCCATGGCGCGATCCGCCGGCGCAGCACCTCCAGGATTACCGTGCCCACGACGCCCACCAGCGAGGAGCTGATGATCGCGGCCATCAGGTTCGCCGTCTGGAAAGCGTCGCCGTAGTTCTGGATCAGCCCGCCCAGTCCCTTCAGGCTGATGTCCATCTCGCCGATGATCACGCCCACCAATCCTTTGGCAATGCCGATCCGCAGGCCAGCGAAGATATAGGGCAGCGCATAGGGCAGGGCGATATTGCGGATCACCGACGCCGGGCTGGCCTGGTAGACACGCGCCATGTCGAGCAGCGTTGACGGCGTGTTCCTGACGCCTTCTTCGGTGTTGATGATGATTGACCACACCGCGAGCAGGAAGGTAATCGAGACTTCGGCCTGGAAATCAATGCCGAACCAGATCACCACCAATGGCGTCAACGCGATCAGCGGCGTCGCCTGGAAGAAGCTCACGTAGGGATTCAGCACCCGCCGCACCGCCTCGCTGCGGCCCATCAGCACGCCGAGCGTGATGCCCACCACGGCAGCCAACGCGAAGCCGAGGGCGAGCACCTCCATCGCATGCAGGAACGCCGGCCCCAGCGTGCCGTCCTGGATGATCTCGACGAACGCGCTGGCGACCGCCGATGGTGTGGCCAGCAAGATCGGATTGACGGTGGACCCGAAGGCCTGCCAGAGCAGCAGGAAGACGATCACGGACACGATCGGAAGCACGAACGTATTACCGCTTATCCATCGCAAAGCGCTTCGTGGATTGCGTCGTGGCGCCCGGACCACGCCATCGTCCGCCACCGTCACCCCCGGACCTCGTACGGATTGCTCTTCTCGCGTGGCGGACATTCAGACCACCTCCCGCCTGGATACTCGGTCGTTCGGTCAGAAGGACGTATTCATCGTCTGCGATGGCCGCCCCGCAACGGGCCGCGGCCCTCGCGCATCGCGGCTCCGCTGCGCTGGCGACTAGCACCCACCCGCACGCGACCCGCGCGCCGCACTGCGTCGCGTCAGGGCCATTGCGCTCCCATGCTGCGCGATCACGGCCTCAGTTTGGGCAGCACTTCGGTGCCCAGAAGATTGATCTGCTCGAACCACTTATCGAACTTGAAGCGGAAGTCGAACACGATGTGCTCGACGCCGGCCTCCACCAGCTTCTGGCACTCGGCAACCGCTTCGTCGGGGCTGCCGACGATGAGCTGGCCCTCGAGGTCGTCCACCGTCTCGAAACGGCCCGAAGGCGGCTTGACCACAAAGCGCGCCTTGTTCGCCCACGCCAGCAGTCCCGGCACGTTGACGTGCCGCAGCGCCTCCTCGCGCGTCTTCTCCACCGAGGTCGGTGGAATGATCGCGATCGTCGGGCGCGGGCGCCCGCGCTCCGCGGACCTCTGCGTGATCGTCTCGACACGCCGCCGCAGTGTGAGCAGCGAGATGCGACCAGGCATCCACCCGTCGCAGAACTCGACCGCGAGCCGCGCCGAGCGCGGGGTCGCGCCGCAGTACCACAGCGGGATCGGTCCGCCGGCGGGCTTCGGCTCGATGGTGATGTCGTCGAACGCGAAATAGTCGCTGTGGTACGAGACGTTGTTTTCGGCCATCACGCGCCGCAGCACCTCGACGTTCTGGCGCACCAGCTCGACGCGGTCCCTGTCGCCCAGGCCGACGGCATCGAACTCGTGGTCGTAGGTCCCAGCCCCGAAGCCGAGGATCAGCCGCGGGCCAACGAGCTGCGTGATCGTGCTTGCCATGAGCGCCGTCGCCAGCGGGTGGCGGAATGGAATCAACGAGCCGGTGCCCAGCTCGATACGCGAAGTCACTGTGCCCACCGCGGTGAGCGTGATCAGCGCGTCGTAGAAGTTGCGGTTAGGCTTCTCCATCTCGCCATGTGGCTCGAACGCCAGGTGGTCGCGCACCCAGAGCGAGTCGAATCCAAGCTCTTCGGCGCGCTGGGCGCCCGTCAGTAGCTTCTCGCGATCCGCCTCTTCGCCAAAGTGCGGCAACAGCAGCCCGTACTTGGTCGCTGCCTTTGTGGTCGTGGCCTCGCTCATCACGCACGCTCCGAGCTTACGGCGGCCGGCTGCGCCAGCTCCGCCTGTCGGGCGACGGCCATCCGTCCCTGGCCCGGCTTGCCAACAACCTGGCCGTTTTCGTAGACGATCTCACCGCGCACGAGCGTCGTATCAATGTGGGTGGAGATCGTGCGCCCATCGTAGGGTGTCCAGCCGCAGCGCGACAGCACGCCATCGTTGGTGATCGTCCACGGCGCGTTGAGGTCCGCGATCACCAGGTCGGCGTCGTAGCCGACGCCGATGCGCCCCTTCGTGCGATCGAGGCCGAACGCCTTCGCCGGCTGGAATGCGGCGGAGTCCACGGCGCGCGCGAGCGAGACTTGCTGGCGATTGACGGCATCGAGCAGCAGCGGGTAGTAGTACTGGATGCCGGGCGTGCCGGTGTGCGCGCTCCACATCTTCGTCCAGCCGATGTCCTTCTCCTCGCGGGTGTGCGGCGCATGGTCCGAGGCGATCATGTCGATCGTGCCGTCGTTGAGGCCCTCCCAGACCGCCGCGCGCGCGTCGTCAGGAATCCAGTACGACAGCGCATAGGGACCCAGCACCTCGACATCGTGCCAGGTGGAGAGGAACGGCGCCCAGTGGTTGATCTCGCAGGTCACATCCACCCCGCGCGCCTTCGCTCGGCGCACGGCGTCGATCGAGCGCACGGTCTGCATGTGCGCGATGTGGATCGGGCAGCCCGATGCCTCGCCCAGCCGCAGGATCACGTCGATCGCCGTATCCCAGATCACGCCGTTGCGCGCGGCATAGGCCGAGGCGTAGCCCTGCGGCGTGTTCTCGCCGCGGGCGAGGTACGCGCCCTCGATGTAGTCCATCAGCGCCTGATCGTGGGGGTGGATGATGAAGCGCTTGCCGGTGCCGGCGATGATGTCCATCATCTGCAACAGATGGCCGTGGTCGTGCATTCCGGTGCCCGCCGGGTGCGGATACGTCCTCCCGGTATCAACGACCATGTAAATCTTGAAGGCGCGGATGTCGGTCTGGGCCATCTTGGGCACTTCGTTGGGGTCCGTGGCGGCCGGATTGTGGTTCCAATCGACGATCGACTTCTGGCGATAGATCTCGAAGACATCTTCGAGGGCCTCCAGAGTGGTCGTCGGCGGGTTGAGATTGGGCATGCCGAACATCGTCGTGACGCCGCCCGCGGCCGCCTGCATGCTCGAGGTGGTGATGTCTTCCTTGTGGGTGTAGCCCGGCTCGCGCGTATGCACATGCACGTCGATCATCCCTGGCAGCACGTGCTTGCCGCGCGCGTCGAGCACCGGTACATTGGCGCCCACGTCGAGCGCGGGATCGACGATGCCCACGATGCGCCCATCGGCGATCAGAACGTCGGCGTTGACAGTTCCCGACGGGAGGACAAGCGTGCCTCCGCTAATCCGGCGATCAATTGCCATCGTGCCCTCCAAGGTAGGTTGTCTTCTCGGCGGTCACCCGCTCGGCGCCGCGGATCACCACATCGCCTGACACCAGATAGCGGTCGAGCCATTCGACAATCATCGGTGTTACGGTTTCCCAATACTGGTCGTAGGCGGCATAATGCGACGTGTGCCGCTGGATGACGAGCTGCCGCGGCCCCTGCGCGGCCTCGTACAGCGCGATCGCGTGGTCGGTCGGCGTCGTCGCGTCGTCCTCGACGCCGATCACCATCAGGGGGGTGCGCAGCTCGCGCGCGGCGTCAATTGGCCGGTAGGCGAGGATCTCGTCCGCCGCCGCCAGCGATACCGCCGTCGGAATACGTTCGTCCACGTCGGCCTTGACGGCGGTCGCCCGCCGCTCCGGCGTCGGCACCATGATCCCCTCGCGCGGATGCACCATGCGGCCCTCGCCGGTGCGCACCCGCGCGCGCCGGTCCTCATCCAGCGCCTTGAGAAACGCGAGCCACTCGTGCTCCGTGCGCATGCGATGCAGCCAATCGGCGCCATCGGCGACCGGTACCTGGCTGACCACGGCGCCAATCCGCGGGTCGCGCGCGGCGAGCAGGATCGCGTTGCCGCCCCCGGTTCCCCCGCTGCCGAAGGCGCCAATCGGGCCGGCGGCGACGTCGTCGCGAGTGGTCAGGTACGTCACCGCGTTGACCAAGTCGGTAAACTGGTCGTGGGGAGAGAGGCGATTGGGGATGCCCTCGGAGGCGCCGAAGCCGCGGTAGTCGAACACCAGCACGCCGAAGCCCGCCGCCGTCAGCGCCTCGTGGTAGCGCACGTAGAGTTTGGCGTCTCGCAGGCCGAGCCATCCCGGTCCCTGCACGATCGCGCGCAGTGGGCGCTGGTACGCATCGGGCGTGCGCCACAATCCGGCAACGCGAGCGCCTTCGCTGTAGAACACGATCTCATCCGTATGCAAGGTGATACCCTTTGGATACTGGATACAATCTGATCGGTGAGAGCAAGTATAGTGTCCTGGGCAACAGTTGTCAATACCTCCTGAGGTGATATAGGGACTTTCACCTGCCGCCCACCGCGCCGCGGGCCGGAGGTTGAAACCGCGCCTGGAGGGCCGTTCCGGCCGCGAAGTCCGCCTGCGCGGACTGAGAGCACAATGGGGGAGCTGAAAGACCTTGGATTGCGCGCGGCAAGCGTAGTCCGCTAGCCATCGGATATGCTACACTGGGCCGGACGGTGACACAGCTACTTGTACAGGAGCGGCGTCCGATGTCCGCGAACACGCTTGAGCAGGTCGAGCAGGTCTGGCCTGGCCTGGTTTCTGTACTCTTCGTGCCGCATTCTGAGGACGAATACCAGCGACTCGTTACGCTTCTTGATGCGCTCATCGATCGCGTCGGTGAAGATGAAACGCATCCGCTCGCGTCGCTGATGGAGGTGGTCGGAACACTCATCGAGCGCTACGAAGAAGAGCATGTCCCCGAGATTGCATGATGCGGAGACAGTTGGTGCCGTTCGCTTGAGATGGGATTGCACGTGTTGGGTCCGTGACGCTGGAGGAGGATAGGGAGGCGACGATGGGTGGCCGGGTGGTGGGAGTGGGTAGACTGCATGGCATGGCGCGCATAGTGCTCGCATGCCTCTGTGCGTTGGCCGTCGCCGCGGGCATGCTCGGCGGCATGCCTGCTTCGGCCACGGCGCTCCCACACGCTGCATCGGGCCTGCTCTACGCGCAGCACCCCTGCACCTTCGTCTACGCCGCGCCCAGCACGAGCGCCGCGCCCATCACAGCGCTGCTCGGCGGCACCGACGTGACCGACGCCGGGCCGGCCTCCACCCTCGGCTGGCGGCACGTGAAGATTTGGAGCGGTCTGGACGCCTACGCGCAGGATGGCGACCTCGCCGTGACACCCCCCGCCTCGGCGGAGGAGGGCGATTGCGAGTTCCCCGGCGTCCCCGACCCGCAAGACGACTTCCAGCCCGCGTCGCGCGGTCCGTGGCCGCTGACGGCCTACGCCACGGTGTCGCAGCCAGCCACGCTCTACGCCGGCCCCGGCGAAACTGTGCTGCCGATGGGCGACCTGAATCCCGGCGACGGCGTGAGCATCCAGGCGTGGGCGGCCGACGCGCAAGGGCGACCCTGGTATCAGGTGCGCACGGACGGCACGGTGGGCTGGCTGTGGAGCGGCGACGCGCGGCTCCGCGCGCCCGATCCGGCGACGCGCGCGGTCGGCAGCGTGCCGATCTGGCAGAAGATCGCCGGCAAGGGGATGTGGTTCACCAACTACCTCAGCCACCACAGCGACGTGAACGCCCTGATGCGCGCCGCCAAGCTCGCCGGCATCACGCACGTCTACGCCGAGGTGGCGATCTCGAACTTCGGCTTCTACGCCCCCAACGCGCTCGACCGCCTGCTGCCCGCGGCGCACGCCCAGGGGATCGCCGTGATCGCCTGGGTCTACCCCTACCTGCACGACATCAGCGCCGACGTGCGGCTGACGCAGTGGGTCGCCAGCTACGCCACGCCGAGCGGCCTCGTGCCTGACGGCATCGCCACCGATGTGGAAGAGACCGACGACAGCGCCAGCGTCTACACGTACGGCCAGCTTCTGCGCGCGCTGCTCGGCCCCGACGAGCTGATGGTGGCCGCCGTCTACCATGCCTTTGCGCAGACCTACTATCCCTACGCCGCCATTGCCGCGAGCTGGAACGTGCTGGCGCCGATGGACTACTGGCACAGCCACACCAGCCGCAGCTACTCGCCGCAGCAGGTGACGTCCTTCGTCAGCAACTCGATCTTCACCATTCGTGCGGCGCTCGGCGCCCTCAACACCAACGCGCGCCTGCCCATCGAGGAGCTGGGCCAGACCTACGATATGTTCACCGACGACGGCGTCAACGGCGGCAACTCGCCTACGAGCGCCGAGATCACCGCCGATATGCAGGCCGCGCGGGATGCCGGCTGTATCGGCGTCTCGTGGTTCGAGTGGCAGACCGCCTCGCAGGCCGAGTGGTCCGCCATCACCGCGTTCGCGTGGTGAGGACTGCCCAAACGGGCAGGTGTGGCGCTGCCTGAACGTCTGAGGCTGCGTCCCCGGCGCGCCGCGTATGCTCCTGGGTACAAGACCGCGATAGACCTGATGCGCGGCCCCTAATCCCCAGGAGGCATCTCCCATGACCGATCCCAACGCATCGGCAACACCCTCTCCAACACCCACGCCGAGCGCGCAGAGCCAGACCCCGAGCCAGACTCAGGGCCAGACCCAGAGCGCGCTCAGCGACCTCTCCAACCAGCTCGCCGACCTCGTGCAGCGCGCGGGACGCTACACCGTCACCGTCGCCGCCCGCCCGCGCCAGCCGGCGACCGGCATCCTCTGGAACGCCGGCTCCGAGACCATCGTGCTCACCGCCGACCACGTGGTCGAGCGCGAGGACGACATCAAGGTGACGCTCGGCGACGGCACGGCCATCACGGCGCAGATCATCGGCCGCGACCCCAGCACCGACGTGATCGCGCTGCGCCTGCCAGGCCTGCAGCTCGGTCCCAACGTCGCCGCCGCGCCGGTGAGCGAGCAGCTTGCCGTCGGCAATCTGGTGCTGGCGACTGGTCGCCCCACCGCTGACGGCCTGCGCGTCTCGTTCGGCGCCGTCAGCTCCGTGGAGGGTCCGCGCCGCTCGTGGCAGGGCGGCGAGATCGAGGGCGTGATCTACCCCGACGTGACGCTCTACCCCGGCTTCTCCGGCGGTCCTCTGGTGGACCTGGCTGGCAACGTGGTGGGCATGGATAGCTCGCACCTGACGCGCCAGAACAGCAGCGCGATCCCCGCGGCGACGCTCAAGCGCGTGGCGACGACCCTGCTGACCCACGGCAAGGTGCGGCGCGGCTACCTCGGCATCGGCACGCAGCAAATCCCGCTGCCCGCCGCGATGGCCCAGCAGGCCGGCACCTCGCAGAGCACGGCGCTGCTGATCGTCTCCGTCGAGTCGGATAGCCCGGCGGACAAGGCGGGCGTCTTGATCGGCGATCTGCTGGTGGCGATTGACGGCCAGCCGGTGACAGACGTTGAGGCGCTGCGGGCGCGGCTTGGCGCCGACCGCCTCGGCCAGCCGGTGACGCTCAAGCTGCTGCGCGGCGGAGCGCCGGTCGAGGTCAGCGTGGCCCTCGGCGAGCGCCCGTAAAGTTGGTACGCTGAACGCGGAGTCCGCGGAGCTTCGCGGAGTCCGCGGAGAGCAGAGAGGGAGAGAGAACGCGAAGAACGCGAAGCGAGCGCGAAGGCCGCGAATGGAGAGATTGGCTCCCAACCCGCGCAGGCGGGTTTCGCGGCCGCTGGGCCGCTCCAGGCGCGGTTTTGACCGCCGGCCGTTTTCGCCGACTCAAACCTCTGGACAACAATTATCTCCAACAACGGAGTAACGATATGACAGCATCTGTAGTGATTGGCGCGCTGCCGGCGATCTCGACCGATCTGGCGGCGCTGGGCGAGCGGCTGCGGGCCGGCACCGTGCAGATTCAGGTGCGCGGCCGCGGCATCGGCTCCGGCATCGTATGGCAGGTCGCGCAAGAGCCGGAGCAGACAGCATCCACGGCGACGATCATCACCAACGCGCATGTGGTGCGCGCGACGGGCGGCGCACCCCTGACCGTGCGGCTGCACGACGGGCGCGAGCTGCCCGCCGAGGCGGTGGCGATGGAGCCGGAGCATGACCTCGCCGCGCTGCGCGTCGCCGCCGAGGGGCTGGAGCCGCTGGAGATCGGCGACTCGTCGGCGCTACGCGTGGGCGAGCTGGTGGTGGCCGTGGGCAATCCCTTCGGCCGTGAGGGCGCGCTGACGGCAGGCGTCGTCGCGGCGCGCGCGCCGGTCCCCGAAGACGCGAAGCTGGAGCCAGCGGAGGACGACGAGTGGCGCGCGGGCTGGGGCCGGCCCTGGATGCGCGGCGCCGAACTGATCCAGGCGGACCTGCGCCTTTATCCCGGCAACTCCGGTGGGCCGCTGGCCGATGCCGCCGGGCGCGTGGTCGGCGTCAACGCCATGATCTCCGGCGGGCTGGCGTTTGCGATCCCCAGCCGCCTCGTGCGAGACTTCCTGGGGCGCGTGGAGCGTCCCGCGCGGCGCGTGCGCCTGGGCGTCGAGGTGCTGACCGTACCGCTCTCGGCGGCGCAGCGCGACCGGCTGGGCCTGGCCGTTCCCGCGGCAGTGATGGTGACCGGCGTGGAGTCCGGCAGCGCTGCGGAGCGTGCGGGCCTGCTGCCCGGCGACCTGATCGTCGCCGCGGGCAACCGGACAATCGTGACGGCGGAGCATCTGCTGCGCGCGCTGGTGCTCGACGGCGACGCGACGGACCTGCGGCTGACGGTGATCCGTGGCGGCACGCGGCTCGACCTGGGCGTCGCGCCGGAGCTGCAAGCGGCGTAGGGGTCCTCACCCCCCAACCCCGCGGAGGCGAGACCTGTCTCGCCACTACACTGTGGGGCGAGGGGGAGGCAGAGGAGACGGGGAACGCGAAGGCCGCGAAGTGGCGTAGTAATGCGTAGCCAGAAGCATATGTTGTGGTAGGCGCTGGGGGCGGGCTAAAGTCCCGCGGCTAATCCTCGTCCGGCCTCCGGATGATGATATCCCAACGACACGTCCTTAGTTGGTGTACGTAGGGCCCGCGAGACGGCCGACGCGCAGACTAGGTCGTCGTCGTCAGGTTGGATTAGCCGCGGGTCTTCAGCCCGCCTCCTCGCCCCACGCCTATCTCGCCCGTCGGGATAGTCCGCGAGTTTATGGGGTAGGAGCATACGGCATGCGCCCAGTTGCGAAGGGCGCGTGCCGTGGCTGGTATTGGCAAGGGACATAGATATGCGCGTGCAGGTGATCTCGGCGTATCCCGCCGTCCGCTCAGGGCTGGCGGCGCTGCTGCGTGCGCAGGTGGGGTGGACGGTGGTGGGCGAGGCCGCGCCCGATACGCTGGTGCCGCCCGCCACCCAGCCCGACGTGGCGCTCTTCGACCTCGACGCGGCGCCCGATGGCGAGACCTTCGCCGGCTGGCTCGATCTGCTGCGGCCGACCGGCGGCACCGTGCTGCTGTTGCCGGAGCGCGCCCGCGGCGAGCTGGACGGTACGACCGCGAATATTAGCCGGCTCGTCGCGGCCGCCGAATCCGCCGGGCTTGGGCTGGGCGCGCTCGGCCGCGACGCCTCGGTCGAAGAGGTCGTCGCCGCGATCGCCGCCGTCGGCACTGGACTGCTGGCGCTCGACCGGCGCCAGGCCGCGGCGCTGTGGGCGCCCCAGGAGCCAGTGATCGCCACCGGCGCGCATGCTCCCGCGCCCGGCGACGAGCCACTGACGCCGCGCGAGCACGAGGTGCTGCAATTGCTCGCCGAGGGCCTGCCCAACAAGCTGATCGCCCAGCGGCTGCACGTCAGCGACCACACGGTCAAGTTCCACGTCTCGTCGATCATGCTCAAGCTCAATGCCGCCAGCCGCACCGAGGCCGTCACGGTCGCCGCCCGCCGCGGCCTGCTGATTCTCTAACCTCTCGCTCGATGCTGCCTTGTCCTCGATAGTCGGTCTCCTGCCCGGCGCAGGCGGACTCCGTCGGTGCTGGACCACGGTGCGGCGCCGCGCAGGTCCCCGCCAACACAAATGCGCCCTCCCAATATGGACGCGCACACTGGGAGGGCATGGACGAAAGCGCACATGTGGATCAGCGTCGAACGTGCGACTGCCAGGAGTGCTGGCACCGCCGCCAACGCTTCCTCACTCCTGCAGTCCGACACCGGGACTGGCCGTGGTGACCTCGGCACGCACGACCTCGGCGTCCGAAATGTCGGCTCTGGTCATCTCCTTCAGCCCCAGCACAGACAGGAAGGAGATGGCACCCAGCACGATGATGTAGATGGACACGGCCTGCCACGAGCCGCCGCCGATATTGACCACGACTTTCGAGAGCCCCAGCGCCGACAAGCTCGTCTTGCCATTGAGCAGCAGCAGCGCGATAATCGGCGCGAGGCCGCCGGCAAATGGCGCGGCAAGCTGGTAGCCCAGTGACGCGCCGCTGTAACGCGAGCGCGTGCCGAAGCGCTCGGCGATGAGGGCTGCCTGCGGCCCGTACACCCACGCATGGCATAGCGCCACCGATAGCACGATGGAGAGCACTATCGCCGCCGAGTTCCTGGTGTTGAGGAGCGCGAAATACGGGAAGGCAAAGAGCGCCATCAGCACGCAGCCGCCGAGGTACCAGACTCGGCGACCGACCGCGTCTGAGATGCGTGCAAACGTCGGAATCGTGAACAGCTCGACGATGCCGGCGAGAATGATCCCGTTGAGGATCACCGCGGGATCCACTTTCAGATGGATGCCGTACGTGATGACGAACGTCGTGAACAGATAGAACGGCGCCTGCTCGACGAAGCGCGCCCCCGCACTCAAGAGAATCTCAGGCGTGCTGCGGCGGAACGCTTCACCAATCGGCGATGGCGCCACGCGGTTCTGCTGCTGGACCTTCGCGAAGAGCGGGGTCTCCAGGATGCGCAGCCGGATGTACAGGCCGATGAGGACCAAAACGGCGCTGATCCAGAACGGGATACGCCAGGTGCCGTTCCACCACCCGGTGGCCGCCGGATCGAAGAAGGCTTTGCCACCTCCTGAAAAGATCTTGACGATCAGCGTCGAGAGGATCAGACCGATGGGCACGCCCATTTGTGGCCACGCGGCCCAGAAGCCGCGGTTGCGCTTATGGCCGTACTCCATCGCCAGCAGCACCGAGCCGCCCCACTCGCCGCCGACACCTAAACCCTGACAGAAGCGCAGGAGCGACACGATGATCGGCGCCAGGATGCCTATCTGGGCGTAGCCCGGCATGAAGCCAACCAGCAGCGTGGCGATGCCCATGAGCAGGAGGGTGACGATCAGGGTGGACTTGCGACCGATGCGGTCGCCCAGATGGCCGAAGATCGCGCCGCCAATCGGACGCGCGATGAACCCGACGAGGAACGTGAAGAAGGAGAGCAGCGTGCCGACGATTACGTCGGACTCCGGAAAGAAGAGCTTGGGGAACACCAGCGTCGCCATCGTGCCGTACAAGAAGAAGTCGTACCACTCGATGGCCGTGCCGGTTGTGCTGGCCGCGACCACAGGCACCATCTCTCGGGGAGTGATGTCGCCGGCGCCCGCGGATTGTGCTGTTGCCATGTCAACCTCCGCTGCTACAACTAAGGCGCGTGACCACTATGGCGCGCGCACAGCATGTCGGGGGAGGAACAGCTTACTCGCTGCCGAGGCGGACCCGCGGCGGAAGTATCCTTTCCAGCCTGAACCACACGAAGGATGAAGTCGCGGCGCCACACGAAGTCAACACCGGGCGCAACTGCGCGGAGCGGGACGGCTAGCTGGCGGGCTGCGGCTTTACACGCTAGCAAGTATGCCATAGTCCGCGCTGCAATACAAGACGCGCTTATTGGGGATGCAGTGAGTTCGCGGCGACGCTGATGACGAAGATGGCGGGCAACATCACGATGCCCAGCGCCGCGTACCACAGCGCAATTCTGTTCAGCCGCATGAGGCGATACCCCAGCAAGAGTGCGCTGCCGTAAACCTGCTCGGCGCGCGTGCGCTGTGTCGTACACAGCACTATGGCGGCCATTGGCCCAAACACCAGCGCGGGGCAGACCGGCACTGGCACGTCCACATGACTCGAACTGTTCACAACCAGTCCACGCCCCGTAACCAGATAAAACGCGCTGGCGGCGATCCACACGAACCCGATGAGGATGGTCGGCAGCGACAGAGCGATGCTGATGATAGGCACCAGAATGCTGTATGCGGGCGCATAAGGTGCGCGCTCGGCATCTTCTTGCTTGGCCATATCCTGGCCTTGCCTCCCTCCCGTGCGGCGTGCGAGGCTGTCAACGCGGATGCTGCTGTTGTACCTATAGGCGCGCATGCCCCCGCAGTGCGGCGCCGCTATCCGATCCGAGACAAGTGTACATCTATTTGACGGGCCCGCCACCGGGTCTCTAGCGCCCAGGCCATATCACACGCCGATCCGTCATGTTATGATTGGCAATGGCAGTAAGCCAGGCGCCGTCTCGCCTGGCGAATCTGTCAGCGAAGGACAGGATATGCGCGCCAAAAGTTCATCACGCCTCACCTACCTCACCCACCTTGAATGCTCCGAATGCGGCACCCAACTGACGGCGGACCGCGAGCAGCACCTCTGCCCCACCTGCGGCGGCGTGCTGCTGCCGCGCTACGACCTCGACGCTATCCGCCGTGAGGTGCCGCGCGACACGATCACGGCGCGGCCGTGGAACCTGGGGCTGTGGCGCTACGCCGAGCTGCTGCCGGTGCCGCTGGAGCAACGCGTCACACTGGGTGAGGGTGGCACGCCGCTGCTGGCAATGGATCGCCTGGGCGACGAGCTGGGCGCGCGCGTGCTGCTCAAGGACGAGGGCCTCAATCCGACCGGCGCGTTCAAGGCGCGCGGGGCGGCGGTCGGTGTCTCGGCGGCCAAGCAGCTCGGTGTGCGCACGCTGGCGCTACCTACGGCGGGCAACGCGGGGGCGGCGTGGTCGGCCTACGGCGCGCGGGCAGGCATCCCGGTCGTCGTGGCGATGCCCACAGACGCTCCAGCGCTCACCCAGCAAGAGGTGCGACTCTATGGCGCGCGGCTGCATCTAGTGGACGGCCTGATCAGTGACGCCGGCAAGTGGATCGCGGAGGGCGTGGCGCGCGAGGGCTGGTACGACGCGTCCACCTTCAAGGAGCCATACCGCCTGGAGGGCAAGAAGACGCTCGGCCTGGAGATCGCCGAGCAGCTCGACTGGCAGCCGCCCGACGTGATCCTCTATCCCACCGGCGGCGGCGTGGGCCTGCTGGGCCTGTGGAAGGCTTTCGACGAGCTGCGCGCGCTCGGCTGGATTGCGAGTGATCGCCCTAGCCCACGGCTCGTGGCGGTCCAACCGGAGGGCTGCGCACCGGTCGTGCGCGCGTGGGAGGCCGGCGACGAGACGACGGCCTTCTGGGAGGGGGCGCGGACCATCGCGGCGGGCCTGCGCGTGCCGGGTCCGCTCGCCGGGCGCCTGATGCTGCGTGCGCTGCGCGAGACGCACGGCACGGCCCTCGCTGTGAGCGACGACGCGATCCGCGCGGCGCTGGGCGAGCTGGCCGCGGCGGGCTTCTGGGTCTGCCCGGAAGGCGCGGCGCTGCTGCCGGCGGTGCGGAGACTTCGCGAAAGCGGCTGGATCCACGAGGGCGAGACGATGGTGCTGCTCAACACCGGCGCGGGACTGGTCTACCCCAACGTGACGCCGACGCCGTAGCAGCGCTGGACAAATGCCATTTGGCCCCTGGTTGGACTACCGATGGCTGCGCGCTGAGGTGGCGGGCAAGCCCGGGATGTACCAGACCAAGGGCACGCGTAGTGGTGCGCGCAACAGGCAGGCTGAAGTCCCGCGGCTAATCCCGGTTGGCCAACAGATTCGTCTACCCCAACGACCCCGCCTGCCCGGTAATCCTTATCCTGGTCGAGGCGGCGTCGCCCTAGCTGGTCACACGCCGAGGGATTACCCGCGGGTCTTCAGCCCGCCTCCTTGCCCTACCATGCTCTCGCCCGGCGCGGCGACGCTACGGACAATCTGAGCAAGGCCATTCACTCATCTTCGCCGGCCACCCGGCCGGCGCCGCGGCACACCTCAACACGGCGCGCCCGACCCCGGCGCCCGCGCGCTGCCCTCGTCCAGCCGCGCAGGATTCTGGATGGCGAGCAGCTTATTCCAGAGCAGGTAACCGGTATCCTTCTTGGGCACGTAGAGGTTATTCGGGCCAGCGGTGAAGTCGCCGCTCGGATTGGTGAACTCGGCGGGTATCGGCTCGGCGGCGTCGAGGTACGTCGCGCCCTGCTCCAGCCGCGCGCCCTCCGGCAGCACGGGGATGCGCCGCAGCTCGGCGTCGGTCAGCTCAGGGAATTTGTCGTACATCGCCTTCACGTCGGCCAGCGTGCGCCCGGCGCGGCCAGGATCGGGAGCGGGCGGCGAGTGGTCCTCGCCGGCGAGCATGTGGGGATGCAGGTCGTGCTCGAAGCTGTCGTCGGGCTGCGGCTGCTGGATGTGCCGCGGCGGATGCGGCGGGATCTTCTCGGCCATCGAATCATCCTCTCGTGTGTAGAAGAGGCACGCCTCGGCTTTGAAAAGCCGGAGCACGGCGACGCGGACTAAAGTCCGGGCCGTACCCGCGAATGGAGCGTGCTTCAGTCCCAAGCGGCGTGCGCCGGCACTTCAGTGCCGCGAGCGCCATTGTCGCTAGTACCCCCTGGTCTCGTCGCTCTCGTTGGAGTCGCTGCCGGCGCGCTGGTCGCCGACGCGGTCCTTCTTCGAGAGGTCCTTGGGCGTCGTCTCGTACCAGTGCGGCTCGTGGTCCTGCGCCTGCTTGGCGGGGTTCTCGTGCTCGTAGTGCTCCTTCTTGTACGTCTCGGGCTTCTTGTAGCTGCCGGTCGTGATCCGCGTGCTCTTCTTGGGGCTGTTGTGCCCGCGCGAGACATCGGGATCGTTGCCGTCGTTGTGGTGCTGTCCCTGCTTCGCCATCTCGTTGCCCTCCCTGTCGTATTGCTGTCTTATCCGCCGAAGTTGGTTGCCGTAAGGCGTTCGCCGGGCGGGACATGTCCCGCCCCTACACCGGCCCCCAGCAGGTGCGCTCTATCATTCGCCCTGGTACCCAGTCCGCGAAGGCGGACTTCGTGGCGGAACGCCCCATAGGCGCGGTTTCAACCGCTGGCTGACCCGTGTCGTTACATACCGAGAGGGGGCGCACGTCGCGTGCCATGCCGAGTCGCCCTCTATCACTCGCTCGTCGTCGGCTCATCATTGATGTTGATAATGCGGAAGCGATACTGCTCCTGCTCCAGCACCATGAGTTGCAGATTCGCGTCATGTGGATCAACTTTGCGCAAATGGCGGATGAGGCCATCCAGGTCGAGATGATTGAACGCACCGATGGCGAGATTGCACTCCAGGTGTTTGCTTCCCCCATACCAACCATCTGGCAGCCGCGGATCCTTCACAGAGACGAAACCGTATTGATCGCCCTCGAAGAACGCGTTGACTCTGTCAAGATACCCAGGTGTGCCGTTCGCATAGTGCAGGATCGTATTAGTGACCCAACTCATGCCGTCCTCCAATCGAACAGAGATTACCCGCGGCACTTCAGGCCGCCTCCTGCGCCCACCATACCGTATGCCCTTACAAGATATCCGCTGCTTCTGAGGGCGCGCGTGATTGGCGAGGAGATCGCCGGAAAACGACACGAGGCGAGGGAGCGTATCCCCCGCCTCGCGGATGCCCGGCACATTTGCTGGCTACATCATCTTCGCCATCAGGCGGTCGAGCACATCTTTGCCGGGGCGCAGGCGCTGGGTGGGCAATTCCACCAGCGGTGTCGCGGGCAGGCGCTCCAGCTCCGGCAGGTCGGGGCGCTTCTCGTCGAGGTAGATCAGCCCGGTGATGAACTCCTGCTTCTGGTGCGCCTCCTCCAGCAGCTTCATCGCCGCGTAGCGGTCGGTCGGGTCATAGTGGTTGTCGAGCTTCTTGAGCACGATGTGCGAGCCGTCGTGCATCTCGACCACCGCCGTGCTGCCCTCCTCGTAGTCCACCGTGATCTCTTCGCGCGCTGGGACGAAGCTGAAGTCCGAGACGATCTCCTCGTGGGCCTTGCCCCAGGCGTAGCTCTTGGTCGAGTCCTCTTCGTCGTTGAACGAGACGCACGGGCTGATGATGTCGAGCACCGCCGTGCCGCGGTGGCTCATCGCCGCCTTGAGCAGCGCCTCCACCTGGCGCGGGTCTCCGGCGAACGAGCGCGCCACGAAGCCGCAATCGGCGATCAGCGCCTCCAGGCACAGGTCGATCGGCGGCATCTCGTTGAGGCCGGCGTACTTGATGCGCTGGCCCTCGTCGGCGGTGGCCGAGAACTGGCCTTTGGTCAGCCCATACACGCCGTTGTTCTCGATAATGTAGACCACCGGCACGTTGCGCCGCACCATGTGCTTGAACTGGCCGATGCCGATACTGCCGCTGTCGCCGTCGCCCGAAATGCCGATCGCCAGCATCTCGCGGTTGGCGAGCATCGCGCCGGTGGCGATCGAAGGCATGCGGCCGTGCAGCGCGTTGATGCCGTGCGACTGCCCCAGGAAGTACGACGGCGTCTTGGATGAGCAGCCGATGCCACTCAGCTTGATCACCCGCTGCGGCTTGAGCGAGAGGTCATAGGCCACGCCCATGATGCGCGCCGAGATCGAGTCGTGGCCGCAGCCCTTGCAAAGCGTGGAGACGCCGCCCTTATAGTCCGCTTTGCTGAGGCCGATTAGGTTGACGTTCGGGGCGGGCGGTTGTTGCACTGCCATACTATCCTATTGCTCCTGTTCCAGAATCGACCGCGCGACCCAGCGGCCGGTGAGCGGCAGACCGTCACACTTGTTGACCGAAATTAGCTTGACCGCGTGCTCGGGCACCTCGGTCTGCAGGATGCGCCGCATCTGGCCGTCGAAGTTGTTCTCCACCACGTAGAGCCGCGGATAGCGCGCCACGAACGCGTTCAGCGCGGGGCTGGTTGGCAGGGCGCGCAGCCGCAGATAGCTCGTCTTGACGCCTGCCGCGGCGAGCATCGCGCGCGCCTCGACGATCGCCGGATCGCTGCTGCCATAGGCGATGATGCCGATCTCGGCGCCCGCCACCTCGTCCACCAGCGGCTGCGGCACCAGCGTGCGCGCGAACTCGTGCTTGCGCGCCAGCCGCGCGAGATTCTCTTCCCACTCGTCGGCGCGCTCGGTATAGGCCGCCCGTGCGTTGTGGCCGGAGCCGCGGGTGAAATACGCCGCCGCCGGGTGCTCGGTGCCGGGGATCGTGCGGTAGGGGATGCCGTCGCCGTCCACGTC